>NZ_JAKEIP010000015.1 GCF_021474425.1 Streptomyces muensis
GCCCGGGGGGGGCGGGCGTCCCCCCCGCCCCCCCCCCACCCCTCGCTACGCGCCAACACCCCCGGGGCCGGGGGCTCTGGGTGGGGGGGGGGGGGGGGCCCGGGGGGGCCCCCCCCCAACGCCCCCTGGTCTCTCACTCGTTCCCGGTCAGGACTCGACCTGTTCGGTCACCTCGTCCGAGAACGTGGTCAGCCGGGTGTAGATGCCCGGGTAACCGGCCTGGGCGCAGCCCTCGCCCCAGGAAGTGATCCCTGCCAGGACGCCCCCGATGATCAGGGGACCGCCGCTGTCGCCCTGGCAGGTGTCGACGCCGCCGGAGGTGTATCCGGCGCAGACCATGTCGGACGAGATGAAGTCCGAACCGTAGGAGCTCGCGCAGCTGGAGTTGGAGACCGTCGGCACGGTCGCCGTGCGCAGCTGGTTGGAGGAGCTGCCGCCCGAGGAGGTGGTGCCCCAGCCGATGATGCGGGCGGTGGTGCCGGCCGCGTACACACCGGTGTCCGAGGAGTCGACGTACGACGCCGGGGTGTACGGCATCGACGTGGACAGGGTCAGCACGGCCACGTCGTTGCCCTCGGTGACGTCCGTGTAGTCCGGGTGGACCCAGATGTCGCTGACCCGGGCGACGGTGCCGTTCGTGCCGTTGAGGTAGGTGCGGCCGCCGACGACACGGACGCTGCCGGTGGTCTCGCCGGCCATGCAGTGGGCCGCGGTGACGACCTTGGTGGCCGAGACCAGCGTGCCACCGCAGAACTGGCTCTGCGAGGCGTCCGTGATCTGCATCATGAACGGGTACGCGGTCGTCGTGGTCGTGGTGCCGCCCACGATGCGGGAGGATGCGGCCTCGGCGGTGGGGGCGCTGAGCAGTGCGGTCGCGGCGGCGGCAGCGGTCGCCGCGACGACGGCGGTCTTTCTGGCACGGGCGAGCCCGAACATGAGACTCCTCAGGGGGAATTGCCGGTGGGGGGT
>NZ_JAKEIP010000016.1 GCF_021474425.1 Streptomyces muensis
GATCGTGGGGGGTGGGGTGGGGTCGCATCCGGTGCCCACGCCTGTGCTGACTCCTCGGGGGTCCACTGCGCCGCCGTCTCGTTGAGCGCCGTTGGTGGCTGCGGGTGCGTTGTGGCTGGTCGCGCCCACGCGGCGGAGCCGCACATCGATACAGCCCCGCGCCCCTATCGGGGCGCTCCAGCACCGTCGGCTCTGATGTGACGTTCGCCGCTCCCGCCCCCAGGACTGTGCAGCCACGTTACTCGTAAGTAGCATGGGCCTGAGCGCGCGCTCAGCGCTTGCGCAGTGCAGCAGTGCCATCCCGCATCTGGAGGAGAGCCATCGTGCCTCGTACCGTCAGGGACGTCGTCTTCGTCGACGGCGTCCGCACCCCGTTCGGCAAGGCGGGCCCGAAGGGCATCTACCACGAGACCCGTGCCGACGACCTCGTCGTGAAGGCGATCCGGGAGCTGCTGCGCCGCAACCCGGGTCTGGACCCGAAGCAGATCGACGAGGTCGCCATCGCCGCGACCACGCAGATCGGTGACCAGGGCCTGACCATCGGCCGTACCGCCGGCATCCTCGCGGGGCTGCCGCAGTCCGTGCCGGGCTACTCCATCGACCGTATGTGCGCCGGCGCCCTGACCGCCGTCACCACGGTCGCCGGTTCCATCGCCTTCGGCGCGTACGACGCCGTCATCGCCGGTGGTGTCGAGCACATGGGCCGCCACCCGATGGGCGAGGGCGTGGACCCCAACCCGCGGTTCGTGAGCGAGAAGCTGGTCGACGAGTCCGCGCTGTTCATGGGCATGACCGCGGAGAACCTGCACGACCGCTACCCCACCATCACCAAGCAGCGCGCCGACGAGTACGCGGTGCGCTCGCAGGAGAAGGCCGCGAAGGCGTACGCCAACGGCAAGATCCAGCAGGACCTGGTGCCGATCTCCGTACGCCGGACCAACGCCGAGGCGGGCGAGACGGGCTGGGGCCTGGTCACCGCCGACGAGCCGATGCGCCCGGGCACGACCCTGGAGAGCCTCGCCGGTCTCAAGACGCCGTTCCGCGTCCACGGCCGCGTCACGGCCGGTAACGCGGCGGGTCTGAACGACGGCGCCACCGCCTCGATCATCGCGTCCGAGGACTTCGCCCGCGAGAACAACCTGCCGGTCAAGATGCGTCTCGTCTCGTACGCCTTCGCGGGCGTCGAGCCGGAGGTCATGGGCTACGGCCCGATCCCGGCCACCGAGAAGGCCCTCGCCAAGGCCGGTCTGTCGATCGAGGACATCAACCTCTTCGAGATCAACGAGGCCTTCGCGGTCCAGGTGCTCGCCTTCCTGGAGCACTACGGCATCGCCGACGACGACGCGCGCGTCAACCAGTACGGCGGCGCCATCGCGTACGGCCACCCGCTCGCCTCGTCGGGTGTGCGTCTGATGACGCAGCTGGCCCGTCAGTTCGAGGAGCAGCCGGAGGTCCGTTACGGCCTCACCACCATGTGTGTCGGCTTCGGCATGGGCGCCACGGTGATCTGGGAGAACCCGAACCACAAGGACGCCGGAGGCGACAAGTGAGCACCACCGCTGAGCTTCTGAAGGGCGCAGCCGAGCTGTTTCCCGACGAGGTAGTGACGTCCGCGCACGTACGTCACCTCGACCTGCCGTTCGGCGCCGGGCGCTTCGCCCTGATCACGCTGGACAACGGCTTCGACCACACCAAGCCGACCACCTTCGGCCCGGCCTCGCTGGCGAACCTGAACGCCGCCATCGACCAGGTCGAGAAGGAGGCCGCGGACGGCGGCATCGTCGGCGTCGGCATCACCGGCAAGCCGTTCATCTTCGCCGTCGGCGCCGACCTCAAGGGCGTCGAGCTGCTGAAGGAGCACAAGGACGCGCTGGCCATCGGCAAGGGCGGCCACGAGGTCTTCAAGCGCCTCGCGGGCCTCGCCGTGCCGACCTTCGCGTACTACAACGGCGCCGCCATGGGCGGTGGCGTCGAGGTCGGTCTGCACTGCAAGTACCGGACCGTCAGCAAGGCGCTCCCGGCCTTCTCGCTCCCCGAGGTCTTCCTCGGCCTGGTGCCCGGCTGGGGCGGCTGCACGATCCTGCCGAACCTGATCGGCGCCGACAAGGCCGTCTCGGTGATCATCGAGAACAGCCTCAACCAGAACAAGCAGCTCAAGGGCCAGCAGGTCTTCGATCTGGGCATCGCCGACGCCATCTTCGAGGGCGCCGACTTCCTGGAGCAGTCGCTGATCTGGACCGCCCAGGTGGTCAAGGGCGACGTCGAGGTCGACCGTCCGGTGATCGACCGCGGTGAGGCCTGGGACCAGGCCGTCGCCAAGGGCCGCTTCATCGCGGACAGCAAGGTGCACGGCGCCGCTCCGGCCGCCTACCGTGCCCTCGACATCATCGCCGCCGCCAAGAACGGTGACCTCCAGCAGGGTTACGACGCCGAGGACAAGGCGCTCGCCGACCTGATCATGGGTGGTGAACTGCGCTCCGGCATCTACGCCTTCAACCTGGTGCAGAAGCGCGGCAAGCGTCCGGCCGGGGCGCCGGACAAGAACCTGGCGCGTCCGGTCACCAAGGTCGGTGTCGTCGGCGCCGGTCTGATGGCCTCCCAGCTCGCGCTGCTCTTCCTGCGCCGCCTGGAGGTGCCGGTCGTGCTGACCGACATCGACCAGGAGCGCGTCGACAAGGGTGTGGGCTACGTCCACGCCGAGATCGACAAGCTGCTCGGCAAGGGCCGTATCAACCAGGACAAGGCCAACCGCCTCAAGGCGCTGGTGAGCGGTGTCCTGGACAAGGCCGAGGGCTTCTCCGACGCGGACTTCGTCATCGAGGCCGTCTTCGAGGAGATCGGCGTCAAGCAGCAGGTGTTCGCGGAGGTCGAGGCGGTCGCCCCGGCGCACGCCATCTTCGCCACCAACACCTCCTCGCTGTCGGTCTCCGAGATGGCGTCGAAGCTGAAGCACCCCGAGCGGGTCGTGGGCTTCCACTTCTTCAACCCGGTGGCCGTGCTCCCGCTGCTGGAGATCGTCCGCGGCGAGCAGACGGACGACGCCTCCCTGGCGACCGCCTTCGCCGTCGCCAAGAAGCTGAAGAAGACCGCGGTGCTGACGAAGGACGCCCCGGCGTTCGTCGTGAACCGCATCCTCACCCGCTTCATGGGCGAGATCCAGAACGTCATCGACGAGGGCACGCCGGTCGAGGTCGCGGAGAAGGCGGTGGAGCCCCTGGGCCTGCCGATGTCTCCTCTCGTCCTGCTGGAGCTGGTCGGTCCCGCGATCGGTCTGCACGTCTCGGAGACCCTCAACCGGGCCTTCCCGGACCGCTTCACCGTCTCCCCGAACCTCGCGGCCGTCGTCAAGGCGGGCAAGCGCGGCTTCTACGTCTACGACTCCGGGAAGCCGGAGCTGGACCCGGAGGTCGCCGCGCTGCTGAAGCAGGGCGACTCCGTCCTGACCGAGGAGCAGGTGCGTGACCGCGTCCTCGACGCCGTCGCCCAGGAGATCGGGCTCATGCTCGACGAGGGCGTCGTCGCCGAGGCCCAGGACATCGACCTCTGCCTGATCACGGGCGCCGGCTGGCCCTTCCACCTGGGCGGCATCACGCCGTACCTGGACCGCGAGGGTGTCTCCGAGCGCGTGAACGGCAAGAAGTTCCTGGCACCGGGCGTGGCGAGCGTCCCGGCGTAACGCTCCGCTGTGCACGCCGGTGCCCCGCACGCCGAGTTGGTGTGCGGGGCACCGGCGTTGTCGGTAGGCAGGGCTGAAATACCGGGACCGGGATTTCAGGCGCCTCAGACCTCCCGCCAAGCCTCCAGCGCCAGCCCCGGCTCGTCCTTGCGCCGGGTGATCAGCAGCTGGCCCGTCGACGGGGACACCGAAGCCGCCACCACGCGCTCGTCCTCGTCCACCGCCAGCGCCACCACCGCGTCGGCGGGCAACTGCGGGCCGGATTCGGTCCACCACGCCCCGGCCGACTCCTGCTCCGTCGGATACGCGGCGAAGGCGACGCGGCCGCTCGCCGAACGCTGGGCGAGCAACGTGCAGTCGTGGCCGTCGAGTTCGCAGCGGATCGCGGAGACCGGGCCGGGGCCCGCGGAGGCCAGCAGGGTCACCGGCTTGGTGCCGGGGCGCCAGGCGCGCAGGTCGCCGGAGTCGTCGGCGAAGAAGAGGGTGGTGTGCTCGGCGGAGGTGGCCAGGGCGTGCAGGGTGCCCGGGCGGACCGGGGTCTCCATCGCCTCCTCCAGGACCGGGACGGCGCCCGGCTTCTCCTGCTGCCAGTGCAGCAGGGCTCCGGGGACGGCCGCGTACAGCTCCACGAGCCCGGACTCGCCGGTCACGGCGGCCAAGTGGTCCTGTACGGAACGGCCCTTGAGGTCACGCCAGGGGCCCCAGCCGCCGGCCTCCTTCTGGCCGCGCATGCTCACGCCGCCGCCCTTGTTCCGGACGAAGACATGGGCGCGTCCCTGCGCGTCGACCGTGACGGCGGGGGTGCCGGTGCGGTCGCCGGTCTGGTTCGGGTGGCCGATGGGGATCCAGTCCAGGGCGGCCAGGCGCGGGCGGAAGTGCGTGGAGTGGACGAGGCCCGCCTCGCCGGCCTTGGTGGGGCGCCAGGCGGCCAGATGGGCGTAGGCGTCGGCGCCCTGTCCGACTGCGGGGCCGGGGCGCAGCTTCTGGTCGCCGCCGACCGTGCGCGCGGGTTCCCAGGGGCCGCCGGGTCCGAGTTCCGCCCGGCACAGGACGGCCTCGTCGGTCGGCAGATAGACGCTGAGGCGGCCGTCACGGCCGCGGATGAGCCAGTCGCCGTTCACCGGATCACCATATGCGGGGCGGGCCTGTGGTCGGGTGGCGCCCCCCGGCTTCCGAGCGCACGGCATTCCGGCCCCGGGTCTCTCCTTACGGGCTGTCAGCGCCGAGGTACGTCATGGCGCCGATTCCGCCGCGGTACGCCCAATGGAAGTCACCCGGCTTTCGAACGCGCACCACCAACTCGGGATCGTCCCCGCGGACGTTCAGATGGTGCCCGGTATCGAATGCGACGCGCAGCCCACCGGAGGTGAATGCCACCGCCGACACCACGGTGGCACCCACCAGTTCTTCCCATTGCTCGGCAGGGACCGATAGCGCACCGGGAGCGGATGCCGGCCCGTGCGTCAGATCCGCCGTTCCGTCGAATGTCAGCTCCGCGCCGTGGCGGATCCGCTGTCTGCCGGACCGCGGTGACCAGAAGGCCTCGCAGCGCCAGGATCCACGAGGACGGGTCGGGCCGGAACTCCTGGCTCAGGGCGTCGAGGGCCTCTCTCACCTCCTCCTCGCGACAACCGCTCCGCAAGTACAACTCCCTGGACCTCAGGAACGCGCAGACGGCATCGAGCGTTCGGCGCCACTTCGCCGCGTCACCGCTTCCAGAAACCAGGTGCATACAGTCATCGCCATCCGTAGTCTCCCCGGAATTGTCAGTACTGGAAAAGCGGCCCCCTGCTCCCGAGTACGGGGAGCAGGGGGCCGCGTGGCGATGCCGGACCGCGTCAGATGGTCTCCGGCGGGAATCCGTGGTGGGCTCCACCACGGACGAAAGCCCGCCAGGCCTCGAAGTTCCCCGAGCAGTCGGGGAACACCTCGAGCCGGAAGCCCTGCTCCCAGGCCACGGTGAGCTCGCCCGCCGCGCCGACGGTCACACCGTCGACGGAGGGACGGAGCTGTCCGAGAATCTTGTTGATCTTCGTGGCGCGAGCGTCGTAGACCATGCGAAATTCATCGAAGGCCTGCTCTCCCGCGCCCTTTTGCGGGTACCGCATGTCCGCGGATCCCAGGATGATCTTCGCGTCGTGCACGATCCGGAACGGGCACTGCATGTGGACCATGACCTCCTCGCCGTCGGGGCCGCGGAACTCGACGATGCCCATGTCCACGGCCCTGCCGACGGAGTGGGCGACGGCGCCCGTCAGGATTCGGGTGATCTCGTCCACCCGCAGCTCAGCAGCCACCGAACAGCCCCCTGCCTTCCTCGACGATGCGATGGTAGCCGTAGCCCTGGCCGGTGATCCGGTCGTGCAGCATGCGGCGCTCCGCGGGGGTGACGTCGCGTCCGAGTTCGCCCTCGATCTTCTTCAGCGCGTCCCTGAACTCCTTGTTCTCCGCCTGGTTGCCACGCGGGGAGTGCTTGCCGTCGTCGTCCAGATCACCGCCGTCCCAGGTCTCCTTGATTTCCGCCAGGCCCTTTTCCCAGTCGAACCCACCGTCGTCGTTGTGGACGAGGAGCGGGGTCGCACCGGCGACGACGTAGTACGTGTGGATGTCGTCGATGGTGAGGTCGTGCGTGCGCTGGAGCTTGTGGTACTCGCGGGTCTTCTCGACCCGGACCGTGCCGCCGTCGACGGTGCGCAGCGTCATACCCGGTACGAGGTGACCGGCGTCGACCCAGGTGCCCTCGGAGGGCGACCAGAACGGGTGCGTCGTCGTGGACGTCAGTGACTGTGCGCCCCGGACACCCTCGCGGGAGACCGTGAGGTCGATGAAGTGCTTGTCGTCCTTGGTGATGATGGTGGCGACGACGGTCCGCGTCGTGGTCAGTCCGCTCTCCGGGTCGGTGACCACGATCTTGTCGCCGAGCCTGACGTCCTCGATCGGCTTGCTGGACCCGTCGGACATCAGCACGTGCGTGCCCGGCGTGAAGCTGTGCCGGCCGCCTCCGACGAGGCACTGGATGGGTACGGAGTCCGTCTTCTTCAGGGCCGCCTTGAAGCCCTTGAAGACGACCTTGGCGCCCTTGCCCAGCAGTCCGGTGCCCACCGCGATGCCTGCGTCGATCGCCGCGGCCTTGCAGGCGCTGCCTGAGCCCCTGATGCAGCCGATGTAGTCGTCGACGCCCAGGACCTCCAGGATCCCCGGCCCGTTCTGGTCGCCGAACCAGCCGAGCTTGCCCACCGCGGAGCAGAACTCCGAGCCCATGTTGTTCAGGCCTGTGCAGCGGGCTCGCGCCCAGTTCTGGAGGTTGTGCTGGTAGTCCAGGCGCTCGTGGTAGTACGGGAAGTGCTCGGCGAGTTCCGCCTGGGTCGGGATGTAGACGCCCTGGATGGTGATCGAGTCACCCTTGGGCGCGATGACGATCGGCTTCTTGCCGTAGGTGCCGTTCCTCCTCGCCTCCTCCGACATCTTGACCGCGGTGTCGTAGCAGGACTGCGTCCGCTGACAGTTGTTGGAGGTGCCGTCGATGACGCCGTCGGTGTCGCCTTCGACGCCCGCGCAGATTCCGTCCGCTCCGCCGCCCGGCGCACCGTGGATGCAGCCGAGGCCGTCGGGGTCGCTGAAGGTGAGCGGGCTGTTGTTGCTGTAGGCGTAGGCGTTCAGTGCCTGCGGGTCGCCCGGGGTGAGCAGCGGGTCGACCGAGAGGAACCGGCCGGTCGCCGGGTCGTACTCACGGGCGCCGAGGTGCTGCAATCCGGTGGACTCGGTGTCGTCCACGCCGCCGACGAAGCCCTGGACACCGGGCCAGTTGCTCGGCTCGGTGCCGCGGGCACCGCCGAAGGGCAGCATGCGACGCTGCGTCAGCTGCTGGCTTCCCGCGTCGACCGCCAGCTGTCCCGTGCCGAGGTGGTCGGCGATGGTGAACGAGACGGAGCCGTCGTTGTCGATCACGGCCTGGTGCCCACTGCCGAGGTCCAGGGTGCGGGTGGCCTCGGCGGTGGTGCCGCCCTTGGCCACGGTGATCCGGGTGGCGCCGAGGTAGAGCGTGTTCTCCTTCGAGGTGCGGGCGATGAGCCGGTTGCCGGCCGCGTCGTAGACGTACTCGGTGATGTCGTCCGGCTTGCCCTCGACCGGCTTGGTCACCTTGACCAGATGGCCTTCGGCGTCCCAGTCGAGGTCCTGGGTGGTGCCCGCGAGGGTGCGGGTGTCGGTGTTGCCGACGACGTCGTAGCCGTAGGAGTCCTGCGCGGTGCCGCCGGGACCGGTCTGGGTGACCGTGTTCACGGCGTGCGGACGCGGCTTGCCCGGGTCCGGGTAGTCGTAGGTGCGCACGGTGTTCTTCGCCGTGTCACCGGTGACGTCGTGCAGGGTCTCGGTCTCCCGGTTGCCCACCTTGTCGTAGGTGTAGGAGTGCCAGTACGGCGCGGGGCCGCCGACCGTCTGCCCGCTCGGTGCCGTGGCGCAGGTGGTCGTGGACTGGGTCCAGGCCGTGGTCATGCGGCGCAGGTGGTCGTAGTCGAAGCACTGCGTGTCCGTGCCGGAACGGGAGACGTCCGAGACGGACAGGACGTTGCCCATCTGGTCGTAGCCGTAGGTGTTGTGACGGTCGACGCCCGCCACGTCCTGACGGTCCACCCGGGAGGTGGCCAGACGCTCGGTGCCCCACTCGTAGGTGTTGGTCACCCAGGTCTTCTTGCCGCCGTTGTTCGACAGTTCGAACTGGAGCGGCCTGCCGGTGAGGCTGTAGCTGGTGGCGAAGTCGATGCCCTGGCTGCCGCTGAGCGCGATCGGCCGCTGGGTCTGGTCCTCGTAGGTGAACGCCACCGTGGTGGCGGGCAGGGCGCCGGCCGCCGGGGAGCCGGTCGTGCGGACGGAGCCGTCCACGTTGTACGCGGTGGCCGACAGATAGGTACCGGCGAGCGCTCCCTCGCTCGCGGGGATCGTCACGGTCGAGCGCAGCGGTCGGTAGAGCCGGTCGTAGGCGACGACCTTGTTGGTGTACGCCTCGGAGCCGACGTAGCGGGTGGACTCGGCCAGGTGGCCCTTCGCGCCGCTGATGGTGTCGTAGACCCACTTGGCCCGCAGCTGGCCCGTGGCGCTGTTCTCCCGCAGCTCGGTCTGCCGGCCGAGCCCGTCGCGGACGTAGTACAGGTCGGTGGACCGGTCGTCGGAGATGGACAGGACCTGGCCACGGTCGTCGTACTCGGTGGAGCTGGGGCCCCGGTCGGGGTCGACGGTCGTCTTGAGGTTGCCGAGCAGGTCGTAGGTGTAACTCCAGACGTTGCCCGCCGGATCGGTCAGCTTCTCCAGTTCGCCGCGCGGGGTGTAGGTGTAGCGGGTGGTGTCGAACGCGGCTTGCTCGGAGCGGGTGTGGTGCTGGCGCAGCTCCGTGGTCCGCCCGCGGGCGTCGGTGACGGTCGTGGTCGCGGTGCCGCCCACCGGCGGGACGACCGTGGTGCGGTCGCCGCCGTAGCTCGTGCGGGTCGTGCCGAGCACCGTGCCGCCGTCGCCGTTGCCCGCGATCTGCTCGCTCACGGTCGGCCGGCCCATACCGTCGAACGTGGTGCGGGTCTGGGTCTCGACCGAGAGCGCGTCCGCGGGCTTGAACAGGGTCCGTGAGGGCGCCCCGGTGGCGTAGTAGGTGTCGAAGGTCTTGGCTGTCAGCCCGCGTTCGTCGTAGAAGGCGTCGGAGAGCAGCCGCCCGCCGTCCGGGCCAGGCTTCTGCGTCTGGCGCTGGCGCAGGAACCCGTCGTACAGGCTGTACGCGGTGACCTGGCTGCCGTTGGTGCCCAGCGCCTTGGTGGAGACCGCGACCGGCTGGCCGTCGCTGACCAGGTAGTCGAACTCGTACGTCGGGGTCAGCGTCGTCTGCCGGTCGGCCAGCCACACCTTCGAGGATCTGCCGAGCGCGTCGTAGGTGAAGGTCGTGACCTTGCCGTTGGCGTCGGTCTGGGTCAGCGGCAGGCCGCGGCGGAGGTCATGGGTGGCATAGCTGACCAGGGCCGTGGTGGCGTCCCCGGCCTTCGCCGGCGGTGTGGTCGTGGTCGTCTTCGTGACGAACCCGGTGCTCGGCGTGCGGTCGGTGGTGGTGGTACGGCCGTCCGTGCGCGCGGTGCGCACGGGGGCGCCCGTGCCGGTCACCGTGACGTTCGCGGTGAGGTCGGTGCTGGTGAGGACCCGTCCGTAGGAGTCGAAGGTCGCCCCGGACTCCAGGTAGCTGGCCGTGGTGCCGTCGTGCTTCTTCAGCAGGGCCGTGGCCGTGACGTCGCCCTTGGTCGGGGCCGCGCCGTAGGCGCCGCCGTCGTAGGCCGTGCGGACGTCGGAGATGACCTCCTTGGAGCGGTCGACGGGGTCGGCGCAGGACTTCGCGACGGTCTCGACGCGGTCGGGCAGGCCGAGGATGTTGTCGGAGCTGTTGGTGGCGTAGGTGGTGCGGGTGCAGCGGTTGTCCGCGGCGGTGGTGTTGTCGCCGAAGTCGTCGACCTGGGTGACCCGTCCGGCCACGGTGTCGTACGAGGTGGCGGTGGAGGTGGTCCGCCAGGACGCGCCCGCCCCGTCGTCCAGGGAGGTCCAGGTCTTGGTGTGGGCGACGCCGGTGAAGTTGGCGGTGACCGTGCCCCAGTCGCGGGTCTTCTTCGCGGTCTGGTGGTACCAGGGGCGGTTCACGGTCTTGGTGAGGGCCTTGCCGCCGTTGCCGGAGTAGCCGACCGTCTTGTAGGTGGTGCCGGCGAGCGCCTCGTGGTCGGTGATGGGGTCGCCCTCGCCTTCGCCGAGGGTGACGCTGACGTTCTTGGTGCCGCCGGTCGGGGACTCGCGGTCGCCGTCCATGCCGCGCAGGAAGTAGGAGTCGGACTGCGACTTCATCGCCGTGTCGCCGCCCTGACCGCCGGTCTTGACGCGGACGTGTCCGTAGCCGCGCCACTGGGACCAGGTCTTGGACTTCTCCTTGGTCAGACCGTCGTCATCGTCGTAGTGCCAGGCGGCTCCGCCCAGGTACTCGTACCGGGTGACCTGGTCGGGCGCTCCACCGGTGCGGTCGGTGCCGGTCACGGAGGTGACGACGTACTTGTTGAACCAGTGCCGCTCGGGGTCCTCCGTGGAGCTGCCGCCGATGTACTGCGGGAAGCAGCGCGTGGTGTTGGTCTGCGGGGTGGGCAGGGCGGCCCAGTCGCAGGCCGGTGCCGAGTAGTTGACGTCGATCTGGCCGCCGTACTCGTCGGCGATCGTCGACAGGCGTGACTTGATGAACGGGGCGAAGCCGTCACCGGTCTTGTCGAGCCGGTTCTCCAGCTGGGTGTAGCTGAAGGTGGTCTTCGGCAGGGTGACCGTGGGGGTGGCGGTGTGGCCAGTGTGCTGGATGGAGTCGAGCAGCAGCTGGTAGTCGATGTCGGCCATGCCCCAGCGGTGGGCCAGCTTCCAGGAGTCGACCTTCTGGTAGGCGCCGGCGGCGTCGATGACCTGCGTGGTCACCTCGCTGAGGCGCTTGCGCGTCCAGAACGTGGGCGACAGGCGCCCGTCGTCGCAGTCCTTGCCCTCGTCGCAGTTGAGGTCCCAGGGCGTGTCGTACCAGTACGCCGAGTCGGTGGAGATGGACGAGCAGGTGGTCTGCGCGTCCGGCAGGCAGCGTTCGGCGTTGGTGAAGGTGACCTTCGCGAGCGCCGGAGTGCCGTACATCGAGGACGACTTGAGGCCGTACTGGATCTCGTCGAGGTGGCCGCCACGGGTGTAGCGGGTGTCGTCGGTGGCCTTCAGGTTGCGGCCGTAGGAGTTCTTCTCCTGGGTGTAGTAGTACGCGATGGCGTTGCCGCGCGGGTCGACGACGTAGTCGAGGTTCCAGCGCCAGGCCTGCTGGCACCAGGAGTCGGCGAAGGCGGCGGCGTGGCAGGCCTCGCCCGTGTCGTCGCCGAAGACGGGCGCGGTCCACGTGGAGTTCGTGGTCTTCTTGCCGTCGGCCCAGCCGGGCAGCCGGTGGTAGCCGAAGTAGTAGCGCACCCCGTCGGGGTCGGTGAGCCGCCAGTACTCGCCGTTGTCGTCGCCGTTGCCGCGGTTGGTGGACGTCAGCCGGGCGATCCGGGTGCCGTCGTCCTGGCGGAGCTTGAACTCGCCGTCGGTACCGGTGGGGACGAGCTCGCCGCCCTTGCCGTTGAAGCTGATGAAGGCGTTGTCGTAGCCCCAGCACAGGTCGCCGGGCTTCATGCCGTCGCTGTTCTCGACGCCGTCCTCGGCGCACGGCTTGTAGCGGCGCTCTATATAGCCCGGCCACATGTCGAAGCCGCTGCCGATCCAGGAGGACTGGTTGTTGGTCTCGGTGGTGCGGCCGTCGACGGAGCCGGAGGAGTAGCCGATTCCGATGCTGGGCTTCAGTCCGCCGGGCACCTCGGGGACGCCCATGTCGTAGGACCAGGCGAAGTCACCGGTGTTGAGGTTGGTCTGCCAGGTCGCGGACGGGGCGAGGGTGGTCGCCTTGTAGTCACCGGTGGCCGCGCTGTCGTCCGCGACGGCCGCGAGCACGGTCGGCTGTGCGGAGGCGATCCGCACGGACGGGGCGGTGAGCGCGCCGGCCTCCGTGTCGTTCACGGTCTCGACGGGCTTCTGGGTACGGCACTTGGCCCGCTCCGGCGTCTTCAGGACACAGGCGGGCAGCTGGACCAGGCGGAGCCGGGCGCCGTAGCCGCCGCCGTAGGCCTGTGCGAGGTCGCGGTAGTCGACGCGTACCTGGGCGGCGCCGTCGGTGAAGCCGGTGCGCTCGGGGGCGAGCGTCACGAGCAGGCCGTCGATCGCGGCCTTCTTGGTCTGCCCACGCCCGGCGAGCTCGACCCGCACGGCACCGGCGGCACCACGTGCCTTAGCGGCGCCGACGGAGACCGGCAGCTTGCCGGCCTTCACCGGAGCCTGGGCGGCGCCGCCCTTCGCGCCCTTCGCGCTCGCCGAGCCCTTCGCGCCCTTCTGACCCGCCGGGGTCCCGGTGAGGGTCACCCGGCCCGAACCCGCCCCGGGCCACTCGGCCTTGGGCGCGGTCCGCGGGGTGCGCGGGCCGCGCTCCACCGTGCGGGGCTTGGTCTTGGCCGCGGCGCCGGCCACGGGCCGCTCCGCCTTCGGCAGGGCCGGCCGGCCCCGCCCGTCGTCCGCCACGGCTCCCGCGCCCGCCGGGGCGGTGACGCCTTGGAGCACCGTGGCGATCATGACTATTCCGGAAGCCAGCGCGGTCTTCCGTCTCCATCGGGCCGCGCGGCCCGGTTGTCCCGTATCCCTCATCGTTCCCCTTGATGTGTGACAGCTCGTGTGCGGCCGGTGGCGGCCCGGGCCGGACCCGGGCGGCAGCGCGGTGCCGGCCCGTACGCGCGGGGCGACGGGCCGGCACCGCCTCCGGTCAGTCCGTGCCGGGTACCTCGGTGGCGACGCCCGGCATGCCCAGCGACAGATGGGCGATCTGGGAGTCGCTGAGCGCGCCCTGGAAGGCCCAGACGTCGTCGATGGCGCCGGGCCAGTACTCGCCCCACGCCCCCGCCGTGCGGGCGCGGCCGATCTGGAGTCCGCCCGTGGCCTTGTACGACAGGACGTTCTCGGACCACGACAGGCGGTCGGCGCAGGCGGTGTCGTCGGACTCGCCGTCACCGTCGTCGTCCGCGCAGGCGACCTCCTCCAGCTGCCCGTTCACATAGAGCCGGGCCTCCTTGGCGAAGCCGTCGTAGACGAGCGCCAGGTGGTTCCAGTCCCGTGCGTCGTAGAACTGCTGGTTCTCGGTGCGTACGACGGTGGCGTCCGCGGCGTCGGAGTCCGGCATCGAGATCTGCCAGCGCCCGGCGCCCGCCTCGCCCTCGGCGGCCGGTACGTGCCGGACCGCGAAGGCGCTGTTGGACGTGCCGGGTGCGCTGAGGACCGCTGCGCTGCGGGTCGGGGCACCGGCCGAGGTGGCCCAGCCCATCACCGTGAAGCTGGCCGTCGTGTCGACGACGGGTGTCGCGGTCGCGGCGTGGTCGTCGACGCCGTCCAGCTGGAGGGCGCCGTCGTCGACCCAGGAGGCCCCGACCTGCGCGCCGCCGCCCACGGTCAGCGTCCGGTTCTCGGCGGAGGCGTCCGGGCTGGTGGCCGGGGTGCCGGTGGCCACCGTGTCCAGCAGCCAGCGGCCCTTGACCAGCGGCCGCTGCCGGAACATCTGCCGGACCTCGTCGGCGGAGAGGGGCCGGTCGAACAGGTTCACCTCGTCGATCTGCCCGGCGAAGAACGATCCGGGCGTGCCGTCGTAGGAGCCGGCGCCGATCTGCACCGCGCCGCCCGCGTACCAGCCGGCCTGGAGATCCGTCTCCCCCGCCTTGACGCCGTTGACGTACAGGGTGAGCTTGTTCGCGACGGTGTCGTGCACGCCCACCAGGTGGGTCCAGGTGTCGCCGAACGCGGTCTGCCCGTCGGCCTGCATCGCCCGGATCGGGGTGGCGGTCGAGGTGTCCGACGAGTACTGGTTGACCGCCCAACGGTCGTACGTCTTGGAGTAGTAGAGCTCCAGACCCGGCCGGTGGGTGCCCGTCTGGGTCACGATGACGGCGGCGTGGTCGGGCTTGGTTTTGGGCAGCTTCGCCCAGGCCGAGACCGCGAAGCTGCGCTGGTTGTTCAGCAGCGGCCGCCCGGTGGAGGCGTAGTCGTCGGTGCCGTCGAGGGTCAGGGCCTTGCCCGCGATGCCGGGCTGCCCTGACGTGAGGCCTCCGGAGAACGTCGCGGACGCGACCTCCGCGGCACCGGTCAGGACGGTCGTCGGGTTGCCGGCGCTGTCCGTGGGCTGCTCGTCCAGCGGGAACACGGCGCGTGCGCTGCGGCCCGAGATGAGCGAGTCCTTGCCGTAGAGCCGGGTCACCTCGCCGGACGACACCGGCTTGTCGAAGATCTGCAGCTCGTCGATGGCACCGGGGAAGAACGACCCCGGCTGTCCGCTGTAGGAGCCGGCGCCGATCTGGAGCCCGCGCCGCGCGTCCCACGGCGAGTCGTACGTCGTGGTCCCGGCCAGCTGGCCGTTGACGTACAGGTTCATCTCGTTGTAGGTCGCGCTGTAGGAGCCCACCAGATGGGTCCATTCACCGGCCTTGACTCCGCCCGGCGCCGCCTGCATGGCCCGTACGATGCCGGCGCTCGCGCTGTCGGACGTGTACTGATTGAACGCCCAGCGGTCGTAGCTCTTCGAGTAGTACAGCTCGAAGCCCGGGGAGTGGTTGCCGGGCTGCGCCGCGATGATCGCCGCGTGGTCCGGCATCGCCGACAGCTTCGCCCATGCCGAGACGGCGAACCCGGTGGAGGTGTCCACGGTGGGGATGTCGGTGACCGCGTAGTCGTCGACGCCGTCGAACGACGCCGCGTTCCCCTTGGCCCCGGCCACGCCGAGGGTGACACCGCCGCGCAGTTCGGCGGTGCGTGGCGGCGCCGAGCCCTTGGCCGTGCTCGCGCCGGCGCCCTCGTCCAGCTGCCAGGTCGCCCGCTCCGGCTGCCCGGCCTTGACCCGGAACTGGTAGGTGCGGATCTCGCTGTCGTTCCCCGCCGAGTCGAACGCCTGGGCGGTGATGAAGTTCAGCCCGGGCTTGGCGGGCAGCAGGGGTGCCGTCTTCAGCGCACCGGAGGACGTGGTCAAGGTGTTCTTCGAAGTCGGGTCGCCGTTGATGCCGAACCAGTACTTCGTCACGTCGGTCTCGGGCGAGTCGATGTCGAAGAAGCCGTACTTGCCGACGCCGTCGTACCAGGGGTCCTCGGGGTTCTCCGGGTCGGAGGCCGGGTACTCGCCGGATGTGATCGTCGGGGCCTTGGGCACCTTGGTGTCGTAGACGAAGTAACAGCCCGTGGGGTCACCGGTGTACGACCACGGCGAGTACTGGGCGCCGTCGTAGGAGCGCGCGTACCAGTGGACCGTCTTGTTCGCGGTGACCGAGGGCAGCGCGATGGAGAAGCTGGACCCGGACTTCTTGTACGAGGTCAGCGCCGGCTTCCAGCGGGCGATGAGGCCCTTGCCGTCACCGGAGTCCCACTTGGCCTGGAACTGGACGGCGATGTTGTCGCCGTCGGGGTCGGTGACGTTGTTCGCGTAGACCTTGCCCAGGGTGCGCACGCGGGCCGGAGCGGAGGGCTTCTTGCAGGTGCCGCCGTACTCCATCGTCAGCTGGGACGTCTTGATCTGGGACGGCGGGCGGTTGTACTTGACCCGCAGGAACGCGTCGTCCGAGAAGCGCTTCCAGGCGTATTCGTCCGTCTCGCTGGACGCCCGCAGACCGAAGGTCATCGTCGACCACTTGCCGTTCGCGGCCTGCTGGACGGCGGAGCGCACGTCGAACTCCGCGTCCTTGGCGGCGCAGCCGTCATAGCCGTAGGCGAAGCTCTCCGTCTTGAGGTGGTCGATCCAGAAGTCCGAGTTGTCCTGGGAGTTCCAGGTGGTCGACGAGCTGATGCCCTTGGTGCGCCACAGCTGCACCCCGCGGTCCGAGCACGACGCCGACCAGGTGTTGCGCACGACGAACTCGGCGGACAGGATGCTCCGGCCCGCGAACTTGGAGACGGGGATGCGGTAGAAGAGCCGCTTGGTGTCGTACGGCTGGCAGTAGTGCCAGCCGCAGTAGCCCATGCCGGCGGTGGACTCGCCGTTGAACTTCCACTGCGGCGACGACGCCCAGTACTTGGACACCATCGTCCACGCGGACCGCTTGGGCGAGTACCACTGCGGGTCGATGTAGACGGGGTACTCGGTGTCCGGGCCCTTCAGCACGTCCGCGTCCGGCTTGAGCACCAGCTCGCGTCCGGTGGCGGGCAGTTCCACGCCTACGGGTGCGAGCTTCCCGGACTCGGCGGCGTCGGTCCCGTCGCCGTTTCCGCCCGGCGGGGCGGCCTTGGCGTCCCCGGAGGCGACCGTGGCCCTGGCACGCTCCACGCCGCCGGCCGACTTGGCCGTGGCGGTCGCGCTCTTGCCGGGGCTGGAGTCCCACATGACGGGCCGCGGCGCCTCGAACACCGCGCTGCCGGCGCCCTCGTCGACGGCTTCCAGACCGCCCGAGGGCGTCTCGCGTACGTCCAGGTCCTGAGCGGACAGCTTCAGCCGCAGCTCCTTCAGCGCCGGACTGGCCGCCGCCTCGGCGGACTTGACGACGAGCAGCTGGGTGAAGCCGTCCTCCTGCGCGCCCATGCGCAGGTCCACGTCCGGAAGAACGTTCCGGTAGGTCGCGGTCTCCCCGTCGAGTTCCGGCGCCGGGAGTTTCGTCGGCCAGGACAGGGCGAGCTCACGTCCGGCGCGCTCCATGCGCACCAGGGGCTGGTCGCCGCCGCCGGAGAACTCCAGCCGTACCGTGGTCGCCCCGGGGGCGACCGTGCCGTCGGCTCGCTTGGCGAGGCCGGTGTCGATCGGCTTCCACGCGCCGTCGACCCGGGCGCGTACGGGGCGCAGGTGCTCCCGCGCCTCGAGTTTGCCGTCCGGTGTCGCGTACACCTCGCTGCTCTCGGCGCGCAGCGACACGATCTCCACGGCCGTGCCGGTCCGCTTGGCCTTGGCCAGCGCCTCTGCCTCGGACAACGTCTCGGTGTCCGTGCTCTGTCCGGCCGTCTGCCGCGGTGCCGCCGCCGATGCGGCCGTGGTCACCGCCGGTGGCAGTGCGACCACCAGGCCCAGCCCGAGTGCCACGGACAGCGCGCCGCCCAGGACGCGTCTTCGTGACTTCCCTTCGGTGCTCACACACCTCACCCCCCTGTATGAAGATTTGATGAGAACAAGCTGACGGACTGTACTCCGGCGCCGACGCGGTGATCGAGAGGAGAATCTGGGCATACGGAAACGACCTCACGCGTGTGACCATGATCTTGGTCACAGCACTGGTAGCAACGTCCGTACGAGAACAGGAAGTCGACGTCATGACCGACAAGCTCACCGTGAGCGTCCTGGGCACCGGCATCATGGGCGCCGCGATGGCCCGCAACCTCGCGAGGGCCGGGCACACCGTCCGCGTCTGGAACCGCACCCGCGCCAAGGCCGAGCCCCTGGCCGCCGACGGCGCCCTCGTCTCCGGCACCCCGGGCGAGGCGGTGCGGGGCGCCGACGTCGTCCTGACCATGCTGTACGACGGTCCCGCGACGCTGGACGTCATGCGCGAGGCGGCGCCCGCGCTGCGCCCGGGTGCCGCGTGGGTGCAGTCGACGACCGCGGGCATCGAGGGCATCGCCGACCTGGCCGGCTTCGCGCGCGAGCACGGTCTCGTCTTCTACGACGCCCCGATGCTCGGCACCCGTCAGCCCGCCGAGGCCGGTCAGCTCACCGTGCTGGCGGCGGGCCCCGTCGAGGGCCGGCCGACGGTGACGCCGGTGTTCGACGCGGTGGGCGCCCGTACGGTGTGGACCGGGGAGGACGGCGGGGCCGGCAGCGCGACCCGCCTGAAGCTGGTCGCCAACAGCTGGGTGCTGGCGGTGACGAACGCGGCCGGTGAGGTGCTGGCGCTGTCCAAGGCCCTGGACGTGGACCCGCGGCGGTTCTTCGAGGTGATCGACGGCGGCCCGCTCGACATGGGGTATCTGCGCGCCAAGACCGGGCTGGTGCTGAACGACGGGCTGTCCCCGGCCGCGTTCGCGGTGCGTACGGCCGCGAAGGACGCGCGGCTGATCGTGGAGGCGGGTGAGCGGTACGGCGCCCGCCTGGACGTGGCCGCGGCGAGCGCGCAGCGGTTCGAACGGGCGGACGCGCAGGGCCACGGGGACGAGGACATGGCGGCGGCGTACTTCGCCAGCTTCGAGGAGGGGGACGGCAAGGAGAAGGAAGAGGGGCAGTAGCCCCTGGCCGCCGTGCGACCCTTGCCCCCATGAATGAGGACGCTCTTGCCCCCGTGACCGAGGACGCTCCCCTGCTCGTGATCGTCGACGCCGCGAATGTCGTCGGCTCGGTGCCGGACGGCTGGTGGCGGGATCGGCGGGGGGCCGCGGAGCGGCTGCGGGACCGGCTGGCGGCGGACGGGGTGCCGGGGCGTGCGGGGGCCGTGGAGATCGTGCTCGTGGTGGAGGGGGCGGCCCGGGGTGTGGAGTCGGTGCCGGGCGTGCGGGTGGAGTCCGCGGCCGGGAGCGGGGACGACCACATGGTCGAGCTGGTGGAGCGGGCGGCCGGGCGGGCCTGTCTGGTGGTGACGGCGGATCGGGAACTGCGGCGCAGGGTGACGGAGTTGGGGGCGGACGTGGCGGGGCCGCGTACGGTTCGGCCGTAGTCGGCTGCCGTACGCGGCCCCTGAGCGTCGGTTTTTCGGTTACGCGCTGTTCCCAGGCTCGCCCTTCTCCACCTCCGCGACGGTCGTCTCCTCGTGCCGTCCGAGGCGGCTGTGGGAGCGGCCGTAGAGGAAGTACACGACGAAGCCCGCGACCATCCAGATGGCGAACCGCACCCAGGTCTCGGCGGGCAGGTTGATCATCAGCCACAGCGAGGCGCACACCGACAGGATCGGGATGACCGGCACCCAGGGGGTGCGGAAGGCCCGGTGCAGGTCGGGGCGGGTCTTGCGGAGGATGATCACGCCGATAGCGACGACCACGAAGGCGAACAGGGTGCCGATGTTCACCAGGGCGGCGAGTTCGGTGAGCGGGGTGAAACCGGCGAGGATCGCGATGATCACGCCGAGCAGGATGGTCGGGCGGTGCGGGGTCTTGAACCGCGGGTGGACGTGGGAGAAGAAGCGGGGCAGCAGTCCGTCGCGGCTCATCGCGAAGAAGACGCGGGTCTGGCCGAGGAGCAGGATCATGCAGACCGTCGTCAGGCCGACCGCGGCCCCGAAGCTGATGAAGCCCGCGAACCAGGGGTGCCCGGTGGCCTTGAACGCGTCGGCGAGCGGGGCGTCCACGGACAGCCGGCTGTAGTGCTGCATGCCGGTGACGACGATGGACACGGCGACGTACAGGGTGGTGCAGATGATGAGGGAGCCGATGATGCCGCGTGGCATGTCGCGCTGCGGGTTCTTGGTCTCCTCGGCGGCGGTGGCCACGACGTCGAAGCCGATGAAGGCGAAGAACACGACCGAGGCGGCGGTGAAGATGCCCATCACGCCGAAGTTGGAGGGCGCCCAGCCGAACATCAGCTGGATCAGTGGCGCCTGGAGACTCTCCCCGGCTTCCACGGCCTTCTGCTTCGGGATGAAGGGGTCGTAGTTGTCGCCGTCGATCAGGAACGCGCCGGCGATGATCACGACCAGGACGACGGTCACCTTGATGGCGACGACCAGGGACGTGATCCGCGCGGACAGCTTCATGCCGACCACGAGGATGCAGGTGAGGACCAGGACGAGCGCGGCGGCGAGGATGTCGAAGCCGAAGACGTCGGCGCCCTCCCGGCTGCCCAGGGCCGCCGGCATCTCCCAGCCGGCGTTGTCCATCAGCGACTGGATGTAGCCCGACCAGCCGACGGCTACCACCGCCGTCCCGAGCGCGAACTCCAGGACCAGGTCCCAGCCGATGATCCAGGCGGGCAGTTCACCGAGCGAGGCGTACGAGAAGGTGTACGCGGACCCGGCGACCGGGACCGTGGAGGCGAACTCCGCATAGCAGAGGGCGGCCAGCGCGCAGGCGACACCGGCCGCGACGAACGCCAGGGCCACCGCGGGCCCGGCGTTGTTCTTCGCGACGGTGCCGGTGAGCACGAAGATGCCGGTGCCGATGATGACGCCGACGCCGAAGACGGTCAGATCCAGCGCGGACAGGGACTTCTTGAGCGCGTGCTCTGGCTCCTCGGTATCGAGGATGGACTGCTCGACTCTCTTCGTCCGGAAGAGTGTGCTGCTCACGGGTCTTACCTCCCACGCTTGTCGTCCTCGACATGATCGAGAGGGGGCGTGGTACGCATGCCCCGACGCGGGCGGATTCACACAGATGGGCCGGTTTCACCACCCTTCGCGGTGGTGAAACCGGCCCCTGCGGCCCTGTGAGCGGACGTCAGTCGCGCGCGGGCTCCACCGAGTCGACCTCGGCCGCCGTACGGTCGAACCGGCCGTCCAGTTTGGAGACGAGACCGGTGACCTGGCGGGCGATGTCCGGGGCGGTGAGGCCGATCTCCGCCATGACCTCGGCGCGGGAGGCGTGGTCGAGGAAGCGCGGCGGGATGCCGAAGTCGCGCAGCGGGAGGTCGACGCCCGCGTCGCGCAGGGCCTGGGCGACGGCCGAGCCGACGCCGCCGACCCGGGAGTTGTCCTCGACGGTGACGACCACGCGGTGCCGCTCGGCGAGCGGGGCCATGGCCTCGTCGACGGGCTTGACCCAGCGCGGGTCGACGACGGTGGTGGTGATGCCCTGCTTGTCGAGGAGCGAGGCGATCTCCAGGCACATGGGAGCCAGCGCGCCCACCGAGACCAGCAGCACGTCGGGCGTGTCCGTCCCGGGCTCGCGCAGGACGTCCATGCCGCCGACGCGGCCCACGGCGGGCACGGCGGGGCCGACAGCGCCCTTGGAGAAGCGGACGACGGTCGGGGCGTCCTTCACCTGGACGGCCTCGCGCAGTTGGGCGCGCACCTGGTCGGCGTCGCGCGGGGCGGCGAGCCTGAGGCCGGGGACGACCTGGAGGATCGACATGTCCCACATGCCGTTGTGGGAGGCGCCGTCGGTGCCGGTGACGCCGGCCCGGTCGAGCACGAAGGTGACACCGCACTTGTGCAGCGCCACGTCCATGAGGACCTGGTCGAAGGCGCGGTTGAGGAAGGTGGCGTAGACGGCGAAGACGGGGTGCAGTCCGCCGGTCGCGAGGCCGGCCGCGCTCACGGCGCCGTGCTGCTCGGCGATGCCGACGTCGTAGATCCGGTCCGGGAAGGTGTCGGCGAACTTCTTCAGGCCGACGGGCTGCAGCATCGCGGCCGTGATGGCGACGATGTCCTCGCGCTCCTTGCCGAGCTTGACCATCTCGTCGCCGAAGACGGAGGTCCAGTCGGCGCCGGAGGCCTTGATCGGCAGGCCGGTGTCGGGGTGGATGGGGCCGATGCCGTGGAAGCGGTCGGCCTCGTCCTGGAGGGCGGGCTGGTAGCCGCGGCCCTTCTCGGTGAGGCAGTGCACGATGACCGGGCCGCCGAACCGCTTGGCCCGCGCGAGGGCCGACTCCAGCGCCTCGATGTCGTGCCCGTCGATCGGGCCGACGTACTTCAGGCCGAGGTCCTCGAACATGCCCTGCGGCGCGATGAAGTCCTTCAGGCCCTTCTTGGCCCCGTGCAGGGTCTCGTAGAGCGGCTTGCCGACGACGGGCGTGCGGTCGAGGATCTCCTTGGTCCGGGTGAGGAAGCGCTCGTACCCGTCGGTCGTCCGCAGCGTGGCCAGATGATTGGCCAGCCCGCCGATGGTGGGCGCGTACGACCGCTCGTTGTCGTTCACGACGATGACCAGCGGGCGGTCCTTGGCCTCGGCGATGTTGTTCAGCGCCTCCCAGGCCATACCGCCGGTCAGCGCGCCGTCACCGATGACGGCGACGACATGGTCATCGCGTTTGCGCAGCTGGTTGGCTTTCGCAAGCCCGTCCGCCCACCCGAGGACGGTGGAGGCGTGGCTGTTCTCGATGACGTCGTGCTCGGACTCGGCCTGCGAGGGGTAGCCGGACAGGCCGCCCTTCATCTTCAGCTTGCTGAAGTCCTGGCGGCCGGTGAGCAGCTTGTGCACATAGGACTGGTGGCCGGTGTCCCAGAGCACCTTGTCCTTCGGCGACTCGAACACCCGGTGCAGGGCGATGGTCAACTCGACCACACCGAGGTTGGGGCCGAGGTGGCCGCCGGTCTTGGAAACCGCCTCGACGAGGAAGGTGCGGATCTCCTCTGCCAGCTGGTCCAGCTGCTCAGGGCTGAGCCGGTCCAGATCGCGCGGTCCCGTGATGCGGGTCAGCAGCGGCACCCGTGCCTCCTTGCAGTAGAGCTTTTCGAGCTGTTGCCGGGCTCGTCGAGTCTAATGTTCCGCCCAGCCGGAAGGTTCCCGGCCCACCTGTGGCAGGTCACGCATTCGGCTCTACCCAGTAACGCCCCGTACTACAACGCCGCAAAAAGGGGCGCGGGACTGTGTCTACATGCGGCTACCGCCGCGTGCGCGCGACCACAACGCCGCAAAGGGGCGCGGGACTGTGTCTACATGCGGCTACCGCCGCGTGGGCGCGACCACAACGCCGCAAAGGGGCGCGGGACTGTGTCTACATGCGGCTACCGCCGCGTGCGCGCGACCACAACGCCGCAAAGGGGCGCGGGGAACTGCGCGACCAGCCCCAACGGACCGGCACCCGCAATCTCACCCACGCCCCTACGGCGCCACCGCGTTCCGCGCGGAGCGCTACGCGCGACCCGCGGTCTTCTGCGTCTTCCGAGTGATCGAGTCAATGACCACCGTGGTCAACAGCACACCCGCGGTGATCATGTACTTCACCGGCTCGGCGATCGACTCCAGCTGCAGCCCGTACTGGATCGACACGATCACCAGCACACCGAGCAGCGCGTTCCACGTACGCCCACGCCCACCGAACAGCGACGTACCACCGATGACAGCGGCCGCGATGGCGTTCATCAGCAGGTCACCGGTACCCGCGCTCTGGTTGGCCGACGCGATCTTCGAGGCCAGGAACAGACCACCGATCGCCGCGAACCCACCCGAGATCGCGAACACGGAGATCCGCACCGCGGTCACGTTGATACCGGCACGACGCGAGGCCTCGACACTGCCACCGAGCGCGAAGATCTTGCGTCCGTACGACGTCCTGCGCAGCAGGAAGTCCGTGGCGAACAGGAACACCAGGAAGATCACCGTGGCCAGCGGCAGGCCCTTGTACTGGTTGTACATGATCGCCGCGGCGAAGGAGACCACGCCCAGCAGGACCGTCCGCAGGACCGTGTCGGTCAGCGGCCGGAACGGGATCCCCGCGGCCTCACGACGACGGTTGCTGAGGAAGGAGGTGACGAAGAACAGCGCGGTCACCACGGCCGCCAGACCGTACGCGGCCGCCACGTCCGTGAAGAAGTACGTCGTGAGCTTGCCGATCAGCCCGTCGCTGTCGAGGTTGATCGTGCCGTTCTCGCCCAGCGTCTGGAGCATGAAGCCGAGCCAGAACAGCAGACCGGCCAGCGTCACCGCGAAGGCGGGGGCGCCCAGCACCGCGAAGAAGAACCCGTGCGCGGCGCCGATCACGGCACCGGCCGCGATGGCGAACAGCACGGCCGCCCACTCGGGCCAGCCCTGGTTCACCGCGAGGACGGCCGCGATGGCGCTGGACGCGCCACTGACCGAACCGACGGACAGGTCGATCTCGCCGAGCAGCAGCACGAAGACGATGCCGACGGAGATCATGCCGGTGCCGACCATCGTGACGGTGATGTCACTGATGTTCTGCGCGGACAGGAACGCGGAGTTCAGGCTCTGGAAGATGACGCAGATGGCGACCAGGCCGAGGATGACCGGCAGGGAGCCGAGTTCACCGGCCTTGATCTTGCGCCGGAACTCGGTCACATAGCCGGCCAGGCCCTGCTCCTGCACCAGCAGGCGGGGGTCGACCGCGGTCACCGCGGCCGCGGCGGCCTCGGTGTTGAGGACCTCGTGCTCGTCCTGCGGCGTCGTGGAGGTCTTGTCGATGCTCACTTGGAAACCTCCCCGTTCGTGCGCGCCGCACGGCGGGTCACGGCGTTGTCGGTGGCGCCGGTGATGGCGGAGATGATCTCCTCCTGCGAGGTCGTCTTGACCTCGAAGACGCCGTTGTTCTGACCCAGGCGCAGTACGGCGACCTTGTCCGCCACGGCCTTGACGTCGGCCATGTTGTGGCTGATGAGGATCACGGCGTGGCCCCGCTCGCGCAGCCGCTCGACCAGGTCGAGGACCTGGGCGGTCTGCTCGACGCCGAGGGCGGCGGTGGGCTCGTCGAGGATGACCAGCTTGGGCTCGCCGAGCATGGAGCGGGCGATGGCCACGGTCTGGCGCTGACCGCCGGAGAGCGAGGCGATCGGGATACGCACGCTGGGGATGCGGATCGACAGGGTCTGGAGCAGCTCGCGGGAGCGGCGCTCCATCTCGACCTCGTCGAGTACGCCCCACTTGCGGACCTCACGGCCCAGGTACAGGTTGCCGACGACGTCGATGTTGTCGCACAGCGCGAGGTCCTGGTAGACCGTCGCGATGCCCAGGCTCTGGGCGTCGTGCGGCCGGTTGATCGAAACGGCCTTGCCCTCCCATTCGATGACGCCCTCATCGATGGGGTGCACGCCGGCGATCGTCTTGACCAGCGTGGACTTTCCGGCGCCGTTGTCGCCCACCAGGGCGACCACTTCACCGGCGTGGACCTCAAGCTCTACGTCGGTGAGCGCCTGGACGGCACCGAATCGCTTGGAGACCCCGCGCAACGC
This sequence comes from Streptomyces muensis, assembly GCF_021474425.1. Classification (GTDB taxonomy): domain Bacteria; phylum Actinomycetota; class Actinomycetes; order Streptomycetales; family Streptomycetaceae; genus Streptomyces; species Streptomyces muensis. Next base: position 24,997 of record NZ_JAKEIP010000016.1, read on the forward strand.
CAGCACGGGCGTAGCGGACACGTGAACCATCTCCTTCGCCGCCTGACCCGGCGGAAGGGTTGTGCAGAAGAGTTAAGGGGGTCCGTCCGGCGCCCCGCGCCGAGCTTGCGGGGCTGACGTATGCGCGGGGCGCCGGAGGAGTCTTGGTGCAGTCATGTCCCCGTGCGGGAATTCAAGGACGAATTCCCGCACCTGGAAAGGGACTCGGTACTGCTTACTTGACGCCGAGCTTGTCGCAGGCGGCCTTGTACTTGCCGGTGCAGATCTCGGCGGCGGTGTAGACGCCGTCCTTGATGACGGTGTCGTTGATGTTGTCCTTCGTCAGCGAGGTGACGGGCACGAGCACGGACGGGACGCCCTTCTCGCTGCCGCTGTCGACCTTGTCCTTGGCGATGGAGTCGAGCGACTTGCCCTGGGCGAGCGCGACGGCCATCTCGGCGGCGGCGGTGGCCTCGGGGGCGTACGGCTTGTAGACGCTCATGTACTGCTCACCGGCGACGATGCGCTGCACGGCGGCGAGCTCCGCGTCCTGACCGGTGACCGGGACGTCGATGCCGGCGGCCTTCAGGGCGGTGATGATGCCGCCCGCCATGCCGTCGTTGGCGGAGTAGACGCCGACGATCTTGTCCTTGCCGAGGGCCGAGATCGCCGCCTCCATGTTGGCGTTGGCGTTCTCCGGCTTCCACTCCTTGGTGTCGTACTCCTTGCCGACCTTCACCTTGCCGTCGAGGGCGGAGTGCGCGCCCTCCTTGAACTGGGCGGCGTTCGGGTCGGTGACGGAGCCGTTCATCATGACGATCTGGCCGTCCTTGGCCTTGTCACCCAGGGCCGTCAGCAGGGCCTCGCCCTGGGTCTTGCCGACCGACACGTTGTCGAAGGACGTGTAGGCGCTGATCGGGCCCTCGGCCAGGCGGTCGTAGGCGACGACCTTGATGCCCTGGTCCACGGCCTTCTGGACGGAGTTCTTGATCGCCTTGGCGTCGACGGCGTCCAGGATGAGGACGTCCACCTTGTTGGTGATCATGGTGTCGACCTGCTGCGCCTGCAGGTTCGCGTCCTGCTTGGCGTTGTTGTAGTCGATCGTCGCCTTGCCGTTCGTCAGCTCCTTGATCTTCTCCTCGATCAACGGCCGGTCGAACTTCTCGTAGCGAGCGGTCTGGTTCTCCGGGAGCAGGAGACCGACCTTGATGTCGTCGCCCTTGGCGGCGGAAGCAGTGGAGTCATTGCCGCCGCCCGCTTCCTCGGCGCTGCCACAGGCAGCCAGCGAGATGGCCATCGCACCAGCGGCAACGGCGACAGCGGCACGACGCATACGCGTGTTCACTTCAGAAACCTCCCTGACGAGGCCGCGTCGTTGCGGCCGAGGTGGCTGGAAGTCAACTCGGCCACACGTGCGACGTCAAGAAGTAAATCCTTAACGGGTTGGCAACGGTGCCATCCGTTCTCTAAGTGAAGGCAGGCGCGGCCGCGTGCAGCGTGCTGTCCAAAAGGGTTGAATCGCCCATCTCGCTGAGCGCGAGGGCGAGGGCGCCGAGCACCTCCGCACGACCGCCAAGTGCCCCGGGGAGAACGGACAGTTGGCGCGCCGCGCTGGGGATGGCGTAGCGGCCGACGGACTCCCGGATCGGCCCGAGGACCAGCTCACCGGCCTCGGCGAGATCACCGCCGAGGACCACGCGGCTCGGGTTCAGGAGATTGCAGAGATTCGCGACTCCACTGCCGATGTGGCGGCCGACGTCGGCGATCACCCGACGACAGCCCGGGTCTCCGTCCCTGGCCAGCCGTACGACACCCTCCATGGTCAGATCCGTGCCGTGACTGGACTGGAGGAGCGGCAGCACATAGCGCGCGGCCGCGAAGGTCTCCAGGCAGCCCCGGTTTCCGCAGCGGCAGACCGGGCCGGATTCATCAAGGGTAATATGACCGATTTCTCCGGCTGTGCCGCCGGGACCCCGGTAGATCTTGCCGCTGATCACCAGACCGGCGCCGACACCGCTGGCGACCTTGATGTACGCCAGGTCCCGCACGCCCCGCCCGCTGCCCCAGACCAGCTCGCCGAGGGCGCCGAGGTTGGCGTCGTTGTCCACGTGCACGGGCACGCCGAGCCGGCCGCGCAGCTCCTCGGCGGGCTTGGTGCCGATCCAGCCCGGGAGAATCGCGGAGGAGCCCAGGGTGCCGGACTCGACGTCGATCGGGCCGGGCACACCCAGACCCACCCCGGCGATCTTGGACCGGTCGACGCCGGTCGCCTCGATCAGCCGGTTGACCAGCTGTTCGGCCCGGTCGAAGCCCTGCGCCGAGGAGGCGTCCACGTCGAGTGGCTCGGACTCCTCGGCGAGCACCTGGTGGGCGAGGTTCCCGACCGCGACGCGCAAATGCGTATGGCCGAAGTCGACCCCTATGACAATGCCGGCGTCCCCGCTCAGCGAGACGCTGCGGGCCCGGCGGCCGCCCGCGGATGTGGGCGTGACCTCGACCGTTCCGCCGTCCTTGAGCTCCCGGACGATGTTGGAGACCGTCGCCGCGGACAGTCCCGTGGTCCTGGCGATCTCCGCCTGGGTGAGGGATCCGGCCAGCCGGACGGCCCGGACGACCCGCTCCAGGTTGGCTCGGTGCAGCGACGACTGCGACCCCGGAGTCTCCACGACGACCTCCTGCGCGCGGGGCCGCTTCGGCGAGGCCCCGTTACGTGTCCAACTAGTGAACTCTAAGCTGAGCCGTTCGGGTTGCCTCCCGTCAAGAGGTTGAACCGTATCCGGGGATGTGTGCGCGCACACGTGAGCCGCCCCGGTGCGGGGCGGCCCAGGTGTGACGTGGGGTGATGCGGCGCTCACCCTGGAGCGAACAGAGAGCGTTTACTTCAGCGCACCTGCCGTCAGGCCCGCCTGCACCTGCCGTTGGAAGATGAAGTAGACGATCAGCACCGGCAGCATCGCGATCATCATGCCGGCCATCAGGGCGCCCCAGTCGTTCTCGTAGCCCTGCTGCAGGGCGATCATCGCCAGGCCCTGGGTGAGCACGTACTTGTCCTCGTTCTGGTTGAGGACCATCGGCAGCAGGTACTGGTTCCACTGCCCCAGGAAGTTGAAGATGCCGATGCTGATCAGGCCCGGCTTGGCCATCGGCAGCATCACCTGGAAGAACGTTCGCGTGTGCGACGCGCCGTCGATCAGCGCCGCCTCCGCGACCGAGGTGGGCAGCGTGCGGAAGAAGGCGGTCATGAAGAAGACCGTGAACGGCAGCGAATAGGCGATGTAGACCAGGATCAGCCCCTGGTACGTCGCCAGCAGTGAGCTGCCGGGGAAGTCCCGCAGCACGAAGAACAGCGGGATGACCAGCATGAAGACCGGGAAGGACATGCCGGCCACGAACATGAAGTAGATGAACCGGTTGCCCGGGAAGGTGAACCGGGCCAGCACATAGGCGGCCATCGAGCCCAGCACCATGGTGCCGACCACCGAACCGCCCACCACGACCGCGGTGTTGAGGAAGTACTGGCCCATGTTCGCCTTGTTCCAGGCGTTGGCCCAGTTCTCGAAGTGCAGCGAGGTCGGCAGGCCCCACGGGTCGGAGAGGATGCCGTTGCTGGTCTTGAAGGAGCTCCACAGCACCCACAGCAGCGGCACGCCCACCATCAGCGCCCACAGCACGAGCATGCCGTGCGAGAAGACGTGCAGGACGCCGCCCTCGGAGCTGCGGCCGTCGGTCGCGCCGAGCTTCCTGGTCAGGCTCGGCCGGTCCGGCTCGTCCGCCTTGGTGACGGTGCCGGTGTTCGTGTCGGTCGTCATGTCGCCCCGTACCCCTAGAACTCGATCCGTTCACGCCGCGCGAAGCGCAGGGTGAGCACTGCGAACGTCATGGTGACGATGAGCATCGCGACGCCCATCGCGGACGCGTAGCCGAACTGGCTGTCGCGGAACGCCGTCAGATACAGCCGCAGTGGCATGACGTCCGTGGCGCCGTCGGGGCCGCCCATGTTGACCGACATGATCTGCACCAGGGCGAAGCCGTCCAGGGCGATGATGCCCATGTACACCCAGCCGGTCTGCACGGTGTCCCACAGCAGCGGCAGGGTGATGCGGAAGAAGGTGTGGAAGCGGCCCGCGCCGTCCAGCAGGGCCGCCTCGTAGATGTCCCGCGGGATGGACGCCATGGCCGCCGAGAACAGCACGACGTAGAAGCCGACGTGGGACCAGATCATCACCGCCATGATGCACAGCAGGGCGAGGCTCTTCTCGCCCAGCCAGGCGTTCTGCCAGCCGTCCAGTCCGACCGTGCCCAGCAGGGAGTTGAGCATGCCGTCCTGCGGGTCCGGGTTGTAGATGTTGAACCAGATGACGGCGATGATCGTGATGGAGATGACCTGCGGGAAGAAGAAGACGAAACGGTAGAACTTCGAACCCGCGACACCGGTGATGACCTCGTTCTTGCGTCGCTTTCCGCCGACATTGAGCATGAAGGCGAAGAACAGACCGAGTCCCAGCGTCACGATCGGCACCGCGATCAGCATGTAGACGTTGTGCCACAGCGCGTTCCAGAAGTCCTCGTTGTGCCACAGCCTTTCGAAGTTCTCGAATCCGACGAACTTCGCCGTGCCGACGAGCCCCGACCAGTCGGTCATCGAGATCTGGAACGCCTGGACGAACGGCGAGATCACGAAGACCGCGTAGACGATGACGGGCAGGGCCAGGAAGCCCACGATGAATCGGTATTTGCCGTGTTGCATGGTGCTTCCCGGCCCTTCCCCTTTGAGTGCCGTTGTACCGGACCGGACTCTCAGCTCTCGCGCTTGAACTTCTTCACCGAGTCGTCCTTGGCCACGGCGTCGGCGTATTGCTGCGTCTTCTTGATCCAGTCGGCCGCGCTCATCTCACCGGTGAGCAGCTGCCCGGTCAGACCGCCGATCTTCTCGTCGGTGAGCGAGGGGTACCACTCCTGGAGCTGGAGGCTGATGATGTTGTCCCCGGCGTCCTTGAACGCCTTGCTCGCCGACGCCAGGCCCGGCGAGAGAGTCATGCCCTCGGTGGCGTCGACCACACAGGTGAGCGACTTGACCTTGGTGGCGAAGTTCTGCGCGTGCTTCTTGGAGAGCATGATGCGCAGCAGCTCCATGCCGCCGGCCGGGTTCTTGCCCTTGGCGGACACGATGTACGGCTCGCTGGGCTCGGCGCGCAGGGTGCCGTGCGGCAGCTTGTCGCCGCTGGAGCCGTCGAAGAGGGCGCCGACGGACATCGCGAAGTCCTTGGGCGTGGTCGGGGCGGCCTCGTTCTCCACCCAGGAGCCGTTGGGGATGAAGACGGCTTTGCCCTTGTTCCAGGCGGTCTGCGACTGAATGTGCGTCAGACCCTGGCTGCCCGCGAGGAAGTACTTCTTGGCGGCCAGCTCCTCGTAGTGCTCGACGACCTGCTTGACGGCGTCGTTGCCGGTCCAGGCGTTCGGCTCCAGGTTGTCGATGGCGATCCAGCCGTCCATGCCGCCGATCTTGGCGATCTGGGCGAACAGGTTGAAGTGGACGTAGTACGGATACTTTCCGGCGTACGTCCAGGGCGCGATGCCCTTCTTCTTGATCTCGCCGCAGAGCTTGACCATGTCGTCCAGGCTCTTGGGGTATTCCCAGCCGTTGTCGTCGAGGGCCTTCTGCGAGTACCAGGTGCCGTAGATGGTGAAGGCGTAGTAGAGCACGTCGAAGGTGTCGCCGTGCTTGCCCTTCTCGATGGTGCTCGGGTGGATGACGTCCGAGATCTTCTTGCTCGCGTCGTCCAGCGAGGGCGCGTCCAGCAGCGCCTTGAGGTCCTGGAGCTGCCCCTGGGTGGACAGCTTGTTCATGTCCAGGTGGTCGGCGCCGGAGTTGTCGATGACGTCCGGCGGGTTGCCGCCGGCGAAGCGCGGGGTGAGCTTCGGGCCGACCTGCTGGGTGCCGGTGTGCTTGACCTCGGCCTTGTACTTGGCCTTGTAGTCGGCCTCGGCGTCCTTGGCGTACTGGTCGCCCAGACCGCCCTTGAAGATGAACGCCTCCAGCGCGGTGCCTTCCTTGACCCCGAGCGGGTTGGTGGCGGACTTCGCGCCACCGGGCGCCTTGCTCTCCTCGTCGCTGCCGCCGCCACCGCCGGTGGCACACGCCGACAGGAAGGCCATGGTCGGAACGGAGATCAGACCGAGCGCGGCGGACCGCTTGATCAGATCGCGGCGCCCCACACCTGCGGAGCCGTTGTTCTCAGGGTTCTCGGCGGAAGTGGATCCCATGCTCAAGTCCTCGCCTTCTCCAGGACTCAGGCGGTGAACCGGATCCTCCCGGCACCGCGGTCGGGTCGAGCTGGTCGTGCAGGCTGGGTCGTGCAGGAAGTGCGAATCGTGTGAATCGCCGACAGGTATAGTCCACTTCCCGCCAACGGATCAAGATCGAATGCAAGGTTGGCCGGTGGTCTTTTCCGAGTTGAGACCTGCCGGAAATATGAGCGGCCTGTGTGTTCCTTGGCGGAAAAATCCCCGTCATTGCCCTCGAATGCCACACCCAACACCCTTGACACGACAGAGCACTTGAGCCACAACTGTTCCTTGCGCAGCGATGTTGACAACGTTGTCCCGTGCGCAGGGAGGGTACCCGCTTATGCAGCAGAGAGCTCGGCACAGATGGGGTGGACCGGCGGTCGTGTCGGCGGCCGCCTTCGCATTGACCGTGGGCTCGCAGGGCGCGGCGGTCGCCCTGCCCACCGCCCCCGCGGCGGCCGACCGGAGTTTCACGTCCTCCTTCGAGGCTGACGATCCGGCACCCGACTGGCTCAACACCGTCGACACCGAACCGGACGGCACCAAGCGCGCCTCGGGCGTCGACGGCGGCTACACCAGTGGCATTCCGGGCAATGTGACCGACCATGTCACGGACGTCCGGGCGAGCGGCGAGAACACCGGCGGCGGCGAGGTGAAGGAGAACCTCACCGACGGCGAGTCGAGCAGCAAGTGGCTGGTCTTCGAGCCCACGGGGTGGGCGGAGTTCGACCTCGACAAACCGGTACGTATCGCGAAATACGCGCTCACCTCGGCCAATGACTACGCCGAACGCGACCCCCGCGACTGGACCCTGAAGGGCTCGACGGACGGCAAGGACTGGAAGACCCTCGACACCCGCTCGGGTGAGACGTTCGCCGAACGGTTCCAGACAAAGACCTACGACCTCGCGGAACCGGCCGAGTACCAGCACTTCCGGCTGGAAGTCACCAGGAACAACGGCGCCGACGGCATCCTGCAGCTCGCCGACGTCCAGTTCTCCACGGGCGGCGGCGACGGCCCGGTCCCGCAGGACATGCTCTCCCTCGTGGACCGCGGCCCGAGCGGCTCCCCGACCGCGAAGGCGGGCGCCGGCTTCACCGGCAAGCGGGCGCTGCGCTACGCCGGGCGGCACACGGCGGACGGGCGGGCGTACTCGTACAACAAGGTCTACGACGTGAACGTGGCCGTCGGCCGCGACACCCGCCTCTCCTACCGGATCTTCCCGTCGATGGCGGACGGCGACCGCGACTACGACGCCACGAACGTCTCCGTCGACCTGGCCTTCACCGACGGCACCCACCTCAGCGACCTCGGCGCCACCGACCAGCACGGCTTCCCGCTGTCGCCGCGCGGACAGGGCGCGGCGAAGGTCCTGTACGTCAACCAGTGGAACAACGTCGCCTCGCGGATCGGCTCGGTCGCGGCCGGCAAGACCGTGGACCGGATACTCGTGGCGTACGACTCCCCCAAGGGCCCGGCGAAGTTCCGGGGCTGGCTGGACGACATCGCGCTGAAGGCCGTAGCGCCCGAGAAGCCGAAGGCGCACCCGTCCGACTACGCGCTCACCACGCGCGGGACCCTGTCCAGCGGCGGTTTCTCGCGCGGCAACAACTTCCCGGCGACGGCCGTGCCGCACGGCTTCAACTTCTGGACGCCGGTGACGAACGCGGGCTCGCTGAGCTGGCTGTACGACTACGCCCGCGCCAACAACGACGACAACCTGCCGACGATCCAGGCGTTCAGCGCCAGCCACGAGCCGAGCCCCTGGATGGGTGACCGGCAGACCTTCCAGGTGATGCCGTCGGCCGCCTCGGGCACCCCGGACACCGGGCGTGAGGCGCGCGAGCTGGCCTTCCGGCACGAGAACGAGACCGCGCGGCCGTACTACTACGGGGTGCGGTTCGAGAACGGGCTGAAGGCGGAGATGGCGCCCACCGACCACGCGGCGGTGCTGCGCTTCACCTACCCGGGTGACGACGCGAGCGTGATCTTCGACAACGTGACGGACCAGGCGGGGCTGACCCTCGACAAGGACAACGGGGTCGTCACCGGCTACTCGGACGTGAAGTCCGGCCTCTCGACGGGCGCGACCCGGCTGTTCGTGTACGGCACCTTCGACAAGCCGGTGACCGAGGGTTCCGCCAGCGGCGTGAAGGGACACCTCCGCTTCGACGCCGGAGGCGACCGGACCGTCACGCTCCGCCTCGCCACCTCCCTCATCAGCGTCGACCAGGCGAAGGACAACCTGCGCCAGGAGGTCGACGATGCCTCCTTCGAGACGGTGAAGTCGCGCGCCCAGCGCCAGTGGGACAAGCTCCTCGGCAAGGTCGAGGTGGAGGGCGCGACGCCGGACCAGCTGACCACGCTGTACTCCAGCCTGTACCGGCTGTACCTGTACCCGAACTCGGGCTTCGAGAAGGTCGACGGGAAGTACCGGTACGCGTCCCCGTTCTCGCCGATGCCCGGTCCGGACACGCCGACGCACACCGGCGCGAAGATCGTGGACGGCAAGGTGTACGTCAACAACGGCTTCTGGGACACGTATCGGACGACGTGGCCGGCGTACTCGCTCCTCACGCCGAGCCAGGCGGGCGAGATGGTCGACGGCTTCGTCCAGCAGTACAAGGACGGCGGCTGGACCTCCCGCTGGTCCTCTCCCGGCTACGCCGACCTGATGACCGGCACCTCCTCGGACGTCGCCTTCGCGGACGCCTACGTCAAGGGCGTCGGCTTCGACGCGAAGTCGGCGTACGACGCGGCCGTGAAGAACGCGACGGTGGTGCCCCCGTCGTCCGGTGTGGGCCGCAAGGGCATGGAGACCTCGCCCTTCCTCGGCTACACCAGCACCGAGACGCACGAGGGCCTGTCGTGGGCGTTGGAGGGCTACCTCAACGACTACGGCATCGCGAAGATGGGCCAGGCGCTGTACAAGAAGACGGGTGACAGGCGGTACAAGGAGGAGTCGGCCTACTTCCTCAACCGCGCCCAGGACTACGTCAACCTCTTCGACTCGAAGGCCGGCTTCTTCCAGGGCCGCGACGCGAAGGGCGACTGGCGCGTCGAGTCCTCGAAGTACGACCCGAGGGTGTGGGGCTACGACTACACCGAGACGAACGGGTGGGGCTACGCCTTCACGGCCCCCCAGGACAGCCGGGGCCTCGCGAACCTGTACGGCGGCCGCAGTGGCCTCGCCGACAAGCTCGACGAGTACTTCGCCACCCCGGAGACGGCCTCGCCCGACTTCGTCGGCTCCTACGGCGGTGTCATCCACGAGATGACGGAGGCACGGGACGTCCGGATGGGCATGTACGGCCACTCCAACCAGGTCGCCCACCACGCGAACTACATGTACAACGCCGCCGGGCAGCCCTGGAAGGCGCAGAAGAACGTCCGTGAGGTGCTGTCGCGGCTGTACGTCGGCAGCGAGATCGGGCAGGGCTACCACGGCGACGAGGACAACGGCGAGCAGTCGGCCTGGTTCCTGTTCTCCGCTCTGGGCTTCTATCCGCTGGTGATGGGGAGCGGCGAGTACGCCATCGGCTCGCCCCTGTTCACCAAGGCGACGGTCCAGCTGGAGAACGGCCGCGAGCTGGTCGTCAAGGCGCCGAAGAACAGCGCCCGGAACGTGTACGTCCAGGGCCTGAAGGTCAACGGCGTTCCCTGGAAGTCGACTTCACTCCCCCACTCGCTGATCGCGAAGGGTGGGGTCCTGGAGTTCGACATGGGGTCGAAGCCCTCGTCCTGGGGCACCGGCAAGCACGCGGCGCCCGTGTCCATCACCCAGGACGACGAGGTGCCGACGCCCCGGGCGGATGTGCTGAAGGGTGACGGGGCGCTGTTCGACAACACCTCGGGTACGGAGGCGAGCGTCACCTCGGTGGAGCTGCCGCTGTCCGAGGGCGGCGCCAAGGCCGTGCAGTACACGCTGACGTCGCCGTCGGACCGGACGAAGGCGCCGACCGGCTGGAAGCTCCAGGGGTCGAAGGACGACGGGACGACGTGGCGGACCCTCGACGAACGCTCCGGACAGTCCTTCGCATGGGACCGGCAGACACGGGCGTTCTCCGTGGGATCACCGGGTACGTACGGGAAGTACCGTCTGGTGCTCGACGGCGAGGCGGTGGTGGCGGAAGTCGAACTGCTCGGGTGAGCCAGGGAGTTGAGGTCTCATGCAGGGTGTCGATCCGGTACGGGATGTCGATCCGGCCTGGCTGCCGGACGAAGCGTTCCGACCCATCGGCACCCGGCGGACACTGATCCGTGGCGCGGGTCCGCTGGTGGACACCGTGCACGGCGAAGTGGCAGGGGCCTGTGAGCGGTTCGGGGGCCGCGTCGAGCGCGACGCGGCCCCCGGGCCGTTCGACCTCGTCCTGGAGCTGGCCGGCGAGGACTCCCCGGAGGCCTTCACCTGCGAACGGAACGGCGGCTGCACGACGGTCACCGCGTCCGGCCAACGTGGGCTGCTGTACGGCCTGTTCCATGTCGTACGGCTCGGCGAGTCCGCGTTCCTCGGGCAGCGACAGCGGGAACGTCACGCACCGGCGCTGGACCTGCGGATGCTGGATCACTGGGACAACGTGGCCGTGCACCCGGTCATGGGCCAGGTGGAACGGGGTTACGCCGGCGGGTCGCTGTTCTGGGAGGACGGCCGGGCGCGCGGTGAGCTGCTGGGGCGGGTGCGGGCCTACGGCAGGCTGCTCGCGGCGTGCGGGATCAACGCCGTCACGGTGAACAACGTCAACGTGCACAAGACCGAAGCCCATCTGCTCACGGACCGGATCGACGAAGTCGCCGACATCTCACGTGAGTTGGGACGGTACGGGATCCGCACGCATCTGTCGGTCACCTTCGCCGCTCCGATGGTGCTCGGCGGGCTGCCGACCGCCGATCCGCTGGACGAGGCGGTGCAGGCGTGGTGGTCCGAGGCGACCTCGCGGGTGTACGAAGCGATACCCGGCTTCGGGGGATATGTGGTGAAGGCCGACTCGGAGGGGCAGCCGGGACCGTTCGCGTACGGCCGCAGTCACGCGGACGGCGCGAACCTGCTGGCCGGCGCACTCACCCCGTACAACGGCACCGTGCACTGGCGGGCGTTCGTCTACGACCACCGTCAGGACTGGCGGGACCGTACGACGGACCGGGCGCGTGCCGCGTACGACCATTTCGTGCCGCTGGACGGACAGTTCGCTCCGAACGTGATCCTCCAGGTCAAGCACGGCCCGATGGACTTCCAGGTCCGCGAGCCGGTGTCCCCGCTGATCGGCGCGATGCCGCGCACCAGGCTCGCGGTGGAGACGCAGGCCACGCAGGAGTACACCGGGCAGCAGCGGCATGTGTGCTGGCTGGGCCCGATGTGGAGCGAGGTGCTGCGGTTCCGGCCCGAGGAGGGAGCTCCCGTGGGCGAGTTGGCGCGCGGCGGTCTCGTCGCCGTGTCCAACGTCGGTGACGACCCGTTCTGGACCGGGCATCCGCTGGCCCAGGCGAACCTGTACACCTTCGGGCGGCTGGCCTGGCAGCCGGACGCGAATCCCTACCGGCTTCTGGACGAGTGGATCAGGCTGACCTTCACTCCCCGGAGGTCCGAGGAGAGCGCGCGGCTGGAGGCGGGCGTTTACGCGGTGCTGGCCCACTCGTGGCGGACGTACGAGAAGTACACCGCGCCGCTCGGCGTGGGCTGGATGGTACAGCCCGACCACCATTACGGGCCTAGCGTGGACGGCTACGAGTACAGCCCCTGGGGCACCTACCACTTCGCCGACCGCGACGGCATCGGGGTGGACCGGAGCGTGGCGACCGGTACCGGGTACGCGGGGCAGTACGCCAAGCCGTGGGCCGAGGTGTACGAATCACCCACCACCTGCCCCGACGAGCTGTTGCTGTTCTTCCACCACGTGTCGTACGACCACGTACTCCGCAGCGGGAAGACGGTGATCCAGCACATGTACGACACCCACTTCGAGGGTGTGGAAGAGGTGGAGGCGGCCCAGCGGGTGTGGCAGGGGCTGTCGGACCTCGTGGACCCGGCGCGCCACGCGCGGGTGGCGGAGCGGTTCGAGGAGCAGCTCCGCAGTGCCCGCGAGTGGCGCGATCAGATCAACAGCTACTTCTTCCGTAAGTCGGGTGTGGCCGACGCACATGGGCGGCGCATCTACTGACTGCGGAGGATCAGTGTGCCCAACGGGTCGAGGGTCAGTGGCTCGCCCTCCTCGAACCGCTTGCCGGTCAGCAGGTCCGTGGCGGTGGTGTGGGCGCAGAGGTGGGCCGGTTCGGGGGCGTGGTTGAGGAGGAAGAGGAGGCGGGTGCCGTCGGGGGCGACCCGGGTGGCGGTCTCCAGCGCCGGGTGGCCGCTGTAGGGGCCGAGCAGGTCATGGCGGGCGAGGATCCGGCGGACGACCCGGTCGACTCCGGGTTGGTCGAGGGCGGTGCCGACGTACCAGCCCTCGCCCTTGCCGTAGGCGTGCCGGGTCACGGCCGGGGTGCCGGCGTAGAAGTCCGTGCCGTAGGTGCCGACCGGCTCGGTGGCGCCTTGTGGCAGCACGATCTCGAAGAGCAGACGGGCCTCGCAGGTGAGGTCGCCCAGCTGGACGGTCTGGACGAAGTCACGTGGCCGGGAGTCCCACTCGTCGACGCGGACGCCCATGAGGGACGCGAGCGGTCCGGGCACATCGGCCAGGAACGCCCGGTCGTGTGCGTCGACGCGGCCGGACAGGAAGGTCGTCAGGACGGTTCCGCCACGTGCGGCCACGGCTTCCAGGCGCCGTGCCAAGCCCCCTTTGACCATGTGCAGGACCGGCGCGAGCACCACGTCGTACGCCGTGAGGTCGGCCGTGACCGGGACGACGTCCACGTCCGCGCCGGCCTCGCGCGCGGCCCGGTAGTAGGCGTGGACCACCTCCTGGTACTTGACCAACCGGGACGGACCGTCGGAGATCTCCAGCGCCCACCAGCTGTCCCAGTCGAAGAGCAGGGCGGTGCGGGCCGGGGTGCGGGCGCCGAGGGTGGCGTCGCCGAGAGCCTCCAACTCACCTCCCAGTTCGGCCACTTCACGGAAGACCCGGGTGTCGTCCCGGCCCGCGTGGCCGATCACCGCGCCGTGGTACTTCTCGCAGGCGCCGCGTGAGGCGCGCATCTGGAAGTAGAGGGCGGCGTCGGCGCCGTGGGCGACGGCCTGGAAGGTGACGAGCCTCAACTCACCAGGTCTGCGCAGGGGGTTGACGTCACGGCAGGCAGTCGTGGACGGGGTCTGCTCCATCAGCCAGAAGGGGGCGCCGTCCTTCAGGCCGCGCATCAGGTCGTGGGCGAGGGCGGGCCAGGTCGGCGGGGCGTCCAGGGGCGGGTAGCTGTCCCAGGAGGCGAAGTCGAGATGGGGTGCCCAGCGGTGGTAGTCGAGGGGGCGAAACATGCCCATGAAGTTGGTGGTGACGGGCGTTGTCCGGTCATGGGCGCGGATCACCTCCTTCTCGGCGAGGAAGCAGCCGAGGAGGGCGTCGGTGGTGAAGCGGAGGTAGTCGAGGGTGATGCCCTGGAAGGCGGTGTGGTCGGGACCGCGCCAGTGCTCGGTGAGGGCGCTCGGGGGTTCGATCTCGCCGAAGTCGGTGTAGCGGTGGGACCAGAAGGTCGCCCACCAGGCGTCGTTGAGGGCGTCGAGGGTACCGTACCTGTCTTCCAGCCATGCCCGGAAGGCCTCGGCGCACAGGTCGCAGTAGCAGGCGCCGCCGTACTCGTTGTTGATGTGCCAGGCCAGGAGCGCCGGGTGGTCCGCGTAGCGTTCGGCGAGGCGGGCCGCCATGGCCGTGGCGTGGTCGCGGTACGCCGGTGAGCTGGGGCAGAAGTTGTGGCGCTGGCCGTAGCGGTGGCGGCGGCCCTCGAAGTCGGTGCGGTTGACCTCCGGGTGCCGTTTCGCGAGCCAGGGCGGGAGCGCGGCGGTGCCGGTGGCCAGGCAGACCTGGCGGTGCTCGGCGGCGGCGCGGTCCAGGACGCGGTCGAGGAACGTGAAGTCGTAGGTGTCGGGGGCGGGTTGGGTGAGGGACCAGGAGAAGACGCCGACCGTCAGGGTGTCGATGCCGGCCTGTGTGAAGAGGCGGTGGTCGTCGTCCCAGACCGGCTCGGGCCACTGCTCGGGGTTGTAGTCGCCGCCGTACGGGATCTTCGGGGTGCGCGGCGCTGTCATGCCGTGAAGTCCTCCTCGGTCTCGGCGATCACCGGGCGGCCGCTGTGCAGCAGGGAGAGCAGCAGCGGGGCGGCCAGCAGGGCGGGCAGGGCCTCGGTCAGCAGGGCGGTCGAAGCGGCCACGAGGACGAGCAGGGAGGCGGCGCCGAGGGTGGCGCGGGCGTGCCGGAAGAGGAAGTACCCGGCGAGGCGGGCGGTGTCGCGGGCACGGAAGGTGAAGAGGGAGGTGAGAAGCAACATGTGCGCGCCCCACAGGAGGGAGGCGCAACCTATGGCCGCGAGCAACACGGCCCACCAGCCGGGCAGGCCGGTCGCGGAGAAGTGGGTCAGGGTGAAGGCGATGACCGTCAGCCAGGCGAGGAGGGGCGCCCAGAGCTTCAGGGCCGGGAGGGCGTTGAGCCGCCAGCCGCGTGCGAACGCCCGCGCCGGGTGCAGTTCGGTGAGGTCGCGGCTGCGGTGGTGCAGGGCGTACAGGGCGGCGGACAGGGCCGGGCCGAGCGGGAGCAGGCATACGGCGGCCAGGGGCAGGTTGGCCGGGTCGGGGCCGAGGAGGAGCAGGCCGACGAGTCCGGGTGCGGCGGCCAGGAGCAGCAGGGCCTCGACGGCGACCAGGGTGTGGATCAGGGCGGCGGCCCGGGAGAGGGCTCCGGTGCCGAAGTCGGCCGCGGGGGCGTCGCCGCTCACCCGTTCTCCTTCTTGAAGCGTTCGTACGCCGTGTTGTGCAGGTCGACGAACTTCTGCATGTTCTTCGCCTTCAGCTCGGCGAGGTACGCGTCCCATTCGGACATGGGGCGTTTGCCGAGGACGAACTTGAGGGTGTTCTGGGTGACGTGGTCCCTGAGCGGCGTCTCCCACAGGGACGCCTGTTCCTGCTCGAAGGACTGCAGCGGGTGGGCCGGGGCGATGGGCGTCTGTTCGCGCTGGGACATGGCGTCCTGGAACTTCTTCTCGTCGGGGCTGAACATGGAGGAGACGAGTTCCCAGCTGCCGCCGTAGGCGAAGACGCCGTTGTAGAAGCCGTAGTCCTTCTGCATGTCCTTCGGGGCGTCCGGGTCGGAGCCCATGAGGCTGATGCCGGGCTCGGCCTTGTACTGGCCCCCGGAGCGGGTGTAGGTGACGCCCTCGACGCCCCAGCGTGCGAACCGCTGGCCCTCGTCCGAGTACCACAGCCAGTCCACGAACTGCATCATCGCGACGAAGCCGTCGCTCTTGAGGGCCTCGCTGGAGATCATGACGCCGTTCTCCAGCCGGACGCCGCCCAGCACCACGGGACCGGCGGGGCCGAGCGGCACCGGGATCATCTCGATCTTCGCGCCCTTGACCTGCTTCTGAAGGTTGTACCGGTATTCCTGCACCAGTACCTGCGGGTTGGCGCTGATCGCGAAGGACTTCTCACCGAGCAGCTTCTGCGCGGCCTCGTCGTCGGTCTGGGTGAAGCTCTCCGGGTCCACCAGCTTCTCGGCGACAAGCTTGCGCACGTACTCGATCATCTGCCGGAAGGCGTCGGTCGCCCCGGTGAAGACGAACTTCCGCGTGTTCGCGTCCCAGCTGATGTTGTCGTACGTCCATCCGGCCCGGACACCGTAGGCCTGGCCGAGGTAGCTGAAGAGGGCGGCGGCCGGGTAGGGCGTGTTCTTGCTCCAGCGGTCGGAGAACGGGTAGCGGTCCGGGTACTCCTCCTTCACCGCCTTGAAGACGTCGTACACCTCGTCCCAGGTGGTGGGCGCGCTCAGTCCGAGCCGTTCGAGGACGTCGGTGCGCAGCGCCAGCGAGTAGCCGGATCTGGGCTTCTCGTGCAGGCCGGGCAGCAGATAGAACTTGCCGTCGGACTGCCGGATCGAGTCGAGTTCCGGCTCCAGCTTCCAGCGCTTGACCTTGTCCTGGAAGTTGGGCATGAGGTGCGTGTAGTCGCTGACCGGGAGGATCGCGCCCGACGAGACGAACGCGACCTCGGAGGGGTGGTACGTCTTGGGGATCAGGAACGGGGCGTCGCCCGAGCCGATGAGGACGCTGCGCTTCTTCTCGTAGTCGACCAGGGGGACGGCGACGGGTTCGAAGGTGACGCCGGTGCGCTTGGTGAGCTCCTTCCAGAACAGCCAGTTCTTCTTCATCGGGTAGACCGGGTTGTCGTTGTGCAGCACCGAGAAGGAGAGCGCCTTGGTCGCCTTGAACTGCTGGCCGGCGCGGTACTCCTTCATGGCGCCGTCCCTCTTCTTCGACAGGTCCTTGGAGTCGGCGCCGTCGTCACCGCTGCCGCAGCCGGTGAGGGTGGCGAGGCCGATGAAACCGGCGGCGGCGAGGATCTGACGCCGTGACAGCTGTCCTGTGTTCTTCACAGTTGCTCCTTTGGGTTAGCCCTTGACGGCGCCGAGCATCACGCCCGAGACGAAGTAGCGCTGGACGAACGGATAGACACAGAGGATGGGCAGCGAGGTCAGCACGATGGTGACCGCCTGGATGTTCGCCCCGACCTGGCTGAGCTGGGCGTCGGCGGCGCCCGCGTTGCCGCCCGTGGTGGCGCCGGAGATGAGGTTGCGCAGATAGACCGTGACCGGCATCAGCTCGGACTTGTCCATGTAGAGGAAGGCGCTGAACCAGGAGTTCCAGAACGACACCGAGTAGAACAGCACCATGGTCGCGACGACCGCCTTGGACAGCGGCAGCACGATCCGCAGCAGGATCCCGTACGTGCTGAGCCCGTCGATCTGGGCGGCCTCCTCCAGTTCGGTCGGCAGGCTCTCGAAGAAGGCCTTCATCACCAGCAGGTTGAAGACGCTGATGGCGTTGGGGAGCGCTATGGCCCAGACGCTGTTCTTCAGGCCGAGGCTGGTGACCAGGACGTAGTTGGGGATCAGGCCGCCGGTGAAGAACATGGTGAAGACGGCGACCCCGACCAGGACGCCGCGTCCCTTGAGGTGCTTCTTCGACAGGACGTAGGCGTAACAGGTGGTCAGGACCATGGCGACGGCGGTCGCGACGACCGTGTACAGCACGGTGTTGCCGTAGTTCCGCCAGAACATGGAGTCCTGGAACACGATCTTGTACGTGGTGAGGTTGAACCCCTCGGGCCACAGCGTGACCTCACCGGCCCGGATCTGCCGTTCCGCGCTGAACGAGCGGGCGACGATGTTGGCGAACGGGTACAGGGTGACGATCACGACGAGGGTGAGGACGACGCCGTTGACGCCCTGGAATACGCGGTAGGAGCGGCTCGGCTTCACCACAGGCTGGTCCCCACTGTGCGGCGCGAGAGCTGGTTGGCGGACGTGATCAGCACCAGCCCGATGATCGCTTCGAAGAGACCGATGGCGGCGGCGTAGCTGAAGCTGTTGGACTCGACGCCCGCGCGGTAGAGGTAGGTCGAGATCACGTCGGCCTTCGGGTAGGTCAGCGGGTTGTAGAGCAGCAGGACCTTCTCGAAGCCGACGGCCAGGAAGGTGCCGACGTTGAGGATCAGCAGCGTGATCATGGTGGGGCGGATGCCGGGCAGCGTGACGTGCCAGATCTGCTGCCAGCGGTTGGCGCCGTCGATGCGGGCGGCCTCGTAGAGGTCCTCGTCGATGGTGGTGAGCGCGGCGAGGTAGAGGATCGTGCCCCAGCCGGCGGTCTGCCAGATCTCCGAACCGACGTAGATGGTCCGGAACCACTCGGGTTCCTGGATGAACCGGATCGGGTCCTGCCCGAACCAGCCGAGGACGTGGTTGACCGGGCCGTCGGTGGCGAGCATCTGCATCGTGATACCGGCGACGATCACGATGGACAGGAAGTGCGGCAGATACGACACCGACTGCACGAACCGTTTCAGCGAACGTCTGCGCACCTCGTTCAGCAGCAGGGCGAGCACGATCGGGATCGGGAAGCAGAAGACGAGCGTGAGTCCGCCGAGCCACAGGGTGTTGCGGAACACCTGCCAGAAGGTGGGGTCGCTGAGGAACATCTCGACATAGCGCAGGCCCACCCACTGCTCGCCGAAGATCGAGCCGCCCGGTTCGAAGCGGCGGAAGGCGATGACGTTGCCGATCATCGGCAGATAGCGGAAGACCAGGAAGAACAGCAGCGGCAGCACGGCGAGCGAGTACAACTGCCAGTCCCGGCGCAGCGCCCGGCGCCAGCCGATGCGCGTCGCGCGCCGCCCGCGGCGGGGTGGGGCCTTGGTCGGCGGCGGCTCCTTTGTGCCGGGCGGTGGAGCCGAGGTGGTGGAGGTGCTCATGCAGGTGGCCTCCCGGTGGCACCGAAAGTTTCGGAGTCGTACCGGCAACTTTGC
This sequence comes from Streptomyces muensis, assembly GCF_021474425.1. GTDB lineage: Bacteria > Actinomycetota > Actinomycetes > Streptomycetales > Streptomycetaceae > Streptomyces > Streptomyces muensis. Next base: position 43,697 of record NZ_JAKEIP010000016.1, read on the forward strand.
GGCGAGGTTAGGGGCGGGTGTAATGGCTGTCAATGGGACTGACAGGAAGGTCAGTTGAGGAGGCCGCGACCCGGAGGAGTCAGGGACAAGCGAAACATTCTGATGTTATGCCGCAACAATCGGAGGTCATGTTGCCCGCGTTCGACCTGCCCTTGACGGACCTGGAGCGCTACCGCCCGGACCTCCAGGAGCCCGCCGACTTCGACGAGTTCTGGCACGACACCCTCAAGGAGGCGGACGAGTACGAGGTGTTGGTGGCGTGCGAGCCGGTCGAGACGGGCCTGCGGCTCATCGAGACCTGGGACGTGACCTTCCGGGGATTCGCCGGCGACCCGGTGCGGGCCTGGTTCAGCAGACCGGCCGGGGCGGGCGAGCCACTGCCCGCCGTGGTCGAGTACGCCGGCTACGGGCGTGGCCGCGGCCTTCCGCACGAGCGGCTGACCTGGGCGAACGCCGGCTACGCGCATCTGCTGATGGACAACAGGGGCCAGGGCGACCAGTACGGCAACGGCGGCGCCACCCCGGACCCGCACGCCACGGCACCGGGCGGCCCGGGTCCGGCGGTACGCGGTCTGCTCTCACCCCGGGACCACCACTACCGGCGTCTGATCACGGACGCGGTACGCGCGGTCGAGGCGGTGCGCGCGCTTCCCGGCGTGGACGGCGCCCGGATCGCGGCGGTCGGCAACAGCCAGGGCGGCGGGCTCGCCCTGGCCGTCGCGGGACTCGTCCCCGGCCTCGCCGCGCTCCTGGTCACCGCCCCGTTCCTGTGCAGCATCCGGCGCGCACTCGACCTCACCGACGCCGCGCCCTACGGCGAGATCACCGCGTACCTCTCCGTGCACCGGGGCGCCGAGCGGGCCGCCTACGACACGCTCGCCCACATGGAGGGGATCTCCTTCGCCCGGCGCGCCCATGCCCCGGCCCACTTCGGGATCGGCCTGCGCGACACGGTGTGCCCACCGAGCGGGGCGTACGGCGCCTTCAACCGCTACGCGGAACTGTCGGGCGCCGGCCCACGCAAGGAGATCCACCCCTACCCGTTCAACGGCCACGAGGGCGGCGACGCGGTGCACGTACGCCGCCAACTGGACTGGGCGGCCGAGGTGTTGGGGATCGACCGACCGTCGGTGTGAACACGCGTCGTCTGCCGGCGGCGCCTCGGAGCGCAGTGCTGATCCGAGCCCTCAGCCCGAACCGGCGACCAGCGCCTCGCCGAGCGGGGTCCGGCGGTAGAGCACCGACCGTCCGGACCGGGCGCGGACGAGCAGCCCCGCGCCTCGCAGGATGGCGAGGTGGTCTCCCACCGCGCCGGGTGCCATGGCGAGGCTTCGGGCGAGGTGGCTGGTACTGGCCGGGGCGTCCAGCGCCAACAGCAGCCGGGCTCGGGCCCGGCCGACCAGAGCGGTCAGTGCGTCGTGCTGGGGGACGGTCGCCTGTTCGCCCCACAGGGCGGCGGTGCCGCGGGCACGATAGACCAAGGTCCTGGGCCAGGGGGTTTCCAGGTGGGCGGCGATGTTCGCGACGAAGACCGACGGGATCAGCAGGAGCCCGTCGCCGGCGAGGGGGACGTTTCCGACCGGAGGGAAGAAGCCGATCTCGATATCGCCGGCGCGCCAGGCGATGCTCGGGTGCAGACTCTCGATGGCCGTGGCCCATCCCTGTTCGCCGATCACACCCACCCGGTGCACGACATCGCGCTCACAGATCGCGCGCAGTTGCGGCCAGTCCGCGGCCAGCAGCTCGTGCCACGCCTGGTCCATCGCCTCGGCGATCCTGGAGACGGCGTCCGTGGAGTCCAGCACCGCGCGTACGCGGCGGTCATGGGCGGACGGGCCGGTCGCGGTGGTGGCGAAATCGCGGCGGGCCGCCTCCAGCGGTGTGGCCCGGATCATGGCCAGGTCGTCCGCCCAGGTCTGGTTGAGGCCGCGCGGGGGCGGGGCGACGAAGTCCGGCCCGGATCGCGGGGTCTGCAGGGCGAGGGCGGCGTCCAGTTCGGTCTCGCGGCGAAGCCGTTCAAAGACCGGCAGGAGCCGGGCGGACCAGGCTCGCGGCAGCGGCCGGTCGTGGCCGGCGAGCGAGCGCAGCAGTAGGCAGAGGTCCAGCGCGGGCGACAGTGCGAAGCGGCTGCGCAGCAGGTCCTCGACGGAGACTTCGAAGCGGAGCACCCTGCGATGCTAACGCCGGACGTCTGATCAGATTCGTCCAGCGACGAATCATTGGTGGGTGGCCTCGGCGCACGGTGAGGCTGGGCGTCATGATCCCCACCGTCGAACCCGCGCACGGCAACCAGCGTGCCACCTACCGGGAGGTGCTGGCCGAGCCGCGGTTCCGGCTGCTCTTCTCGACCCGCGCCGTCGCGATCACCGCGGGCTCGCTGCGGATCACCACGTTCTCGGTGCTGGTCTTCGCGACCACCGGCTCCGCGCTGCTCAGCGCACTGGCCTTCGGCATCGGCTTTCTCCCGCAGTTGTTCGGCTCGCTGCTGCTGGGCTCACTGGCCGACCGACTGCCGCCCCGCGCTCTCATCGTCGGCGGCTACGCCTTGGAGTGCGCCGCCGCCCTGCTGCTCGCCCTGGTGCGGATGCCGATCGCGGCAAGCCTCGGTGTCGTGGCGCTGGTCGCCCTCGCCACACCGGTGTTCGGCGGCGCGTCGAGTCGGCTGGTCGCACACTGGCTGAAGGGCGACGCCTACGTACTGGGCTGTTCCCTGAACAACCTCGCCTCCTCCGGCGCGCAGTTGTTCGGTCTGGCGCTGGGAGGTGCGGTCGTCGCGGCACTCGGCCCGCACAAGGCGCTCGCGGTGAGCGCCGCCCTCTACCTCGGCTGCGCGCTCGCCATCCGCATCCGGCTACCCCGGCTGGAGCCGGGAGAGTCCGGCGGCACACCCGGCGGCGCTCGGGACGACGGCGGCGCCGTCCGGGCAAGCCTGCACGGTGCCGGCCTGCTGCTGCGCGGACCCACGGTACGACGACTGATGCTGGCCCAGTGGCTGCCGCCCGCGTTCGTAGCGGGCGCGGAAGGCCTGATCGTCGCCTACGCGGGAGGACACCACTTCGCACCGGGCTGGTACGCGGTGCTGATGGGCTGTCTGCCGGTCGGCATGCTTGTCGGCGACCTGCTGGTGGGTCGACTGCTACGGCCACCCACCCGGGAGCGACTGGTCGTGCCGTTGATCGCGCTGACGGGACTGCCGCTGGTCGGCTTCGCCACCGAACCCGGAGTGGGCGTCTCGTCCTGTCTGCTGCTGCTCTGCGGCTTCGGACTGGCCTACGGTCTCGGCCTGCAACGGCCGTTCCTGGACGCCCTGCCGAAGGATGGCCAGGGCCAGGCCTTCGGTCTGCTCGGCTCCGGCAGCATGACGCTGCAGGGCGTCGGGCCGGCCTGCTTCGGCTCGGTGGCCGCAGGCATCGGAACGGGCGGCGCCATCGCCCTGGCAGGCGGCGCGGCGCTGCTCACCGCCGGCTGGATTCTCACCTGGCGTCGCGGACCGCATACGGGATCTTGAGACCACGAACAGCCCATGGAAGGTACCTGCCGCATGATCGATGAATTCGCGAAAGACAACCTGCGCGGGAGACTGCGGCGGGACCGCGAGGCACTGCTCTGGAAACTCGACGGCTTGTCCGAATACGACGCCCGCCGGCCTCTGACAGCGACCGGGACCAACCTCCTCGGTCTGGTCAAGCACATGGCCACCGTCGAGGCCAGGTACTTCGGCGAGGTCTTCGACCGCCCTTCCCCGGAACCGCTGTGCCGGTGGCAGGACCACGACGGCAGCGATCAGTGGGCGGCCGAGGACGAGACCCGCGATCAGATCATCGGGTTCTACCGGCGCACGTGGCACCACTCGGACGCGACGATCAACGAGCTTCCCCTCGACGCGCCCGGCCACGTGCCGTGGTGGCCGGAGCCTTGTCCCAACACGAACCTGTTCGCCGTCATGGTCCATGTCCTCGGCGAGTCCAACCGGCATGCCGGGCACGCCGACATCCTGCGCGAGGGCCTCGACGGCCGCACCGGGGTGCGCGCCGAACACGAGAGGCGGATCGACGAGGAGGCCCGTGCGGCCTACCGCGCGAAGGTCGAGCAGGCCGCCAGGTCGGCCGCACCGATCCGGGCTTGGCGACCTCAGGGCTGAGGCGGGTCGGCCGCCGTCACGACGGGTACCCGGTGGCCGGCTGACGGCCTGCCACCGGGGCCCATCTCAGGGGGTGTTCAGCCGACCCGACAGGGCAGCGTCGTCGTACTGTCCCCGCCCGAGCCGGACACCACATAGCCGAACGTCGTGCTCTCCCCCGGATCGAGGGAGCCGTTCCAGTCGACGTTGTGGACCATCACATCCTGGCCGGTGTAGGTCGCGTTGCCGCTCCACAGGCTTTCGACCTTCTGCCCCGTGGGGAGCGTCCAGTCGACCATCCAGCCGAGCATCGGGACGTCGCCGGAGTTGGTGACGGTGACCTCCGACTGGTAGCCGCCCGACCAGGTGCCGGTCGTGCGACGGGTGGCGGAGCACTCGCCGGGCACCGGGTCGGTCGGGTTGCCGGGCTCCTTGATGCCGGTGACCTCGCCGTTGCCGCCGTCGAAGACGATGTCGGAGCAGGAGTAGAAGGTCTCCGCGCTGTCCGAGCGCTGCCAGACCATGTAGATGATGTGGCGGCCCGACTTGTTCGCCGGAAGCTGCCCGGACCAGGAGTAGTTGGCCTCGACCGTGCCCGGGGAGCCGTTGAGCGGCGGGTGGTCGACCGAGAGGAAGGGCCGTTCCTCCATGTCGTCCCAGGTGAGGGTCTGCTTGGGGTCGAAGCCGTCCTTGGTGATGAAGACGTAGAACCAACCGGGGTGCGCGGCCCAGGCGTTGTAGGAGAAGTCGACGGTCGCGCCCGAGGTGAGATGGGTGAGCGGCCAGTCGTCGCGCGGGGCGTTGAAGCCGGTGAAGTTGGTGTTGCCGCCGCTGCAGAGCTCGCCGTCGGGCACGAAGCCGCGGGTGCGGCCGGCGCCGTCGGAGCGGAGCACCGAGAACCAGTTGTAGAACGGCGTGGTGCCGCTGACCTGTTGGGCCGCCCTGCAGGCCGGGTTGACGGGCTTGATCTCACCGGTGTCGGTGAGGCCGTCCTGCCAGCACAGGAAGGTGCGGCTGCCGGGCTTCATGGGGGTGCCGTGGGCCTCCGCCTCGCCGCCGGTGCTCATGACGAGGGCGACGGCGGGGATGGTCGCGAGCAGGGAGACCAGGACGAGGAAGAGGGCTCTGGCGCGGGTGGGGAGGGTTAATCGGCGGGGCGGGGTGGTCCCGGTCGCCCCTTGTTTTGTCAGGATCATGACAGTCCAGTCCGTTCCGTCAGGCACGGGCCGTGCGGGCCTTTGTGTGGGTGTGCGTGCGGATGCGCGGGGCGGGAACGGTCCGGGGCGACGGGTTCCGGTCCACCGCTATGGGAGCGCTCCCACCCCGTCTGCTGCGGAAGGTAGCGCCGGGGAGCGTGGTTGTAAACGCCTGTCGCACAAGGGCTCGCGGGAGGAGCGGGTGGTGGCCGTCGCCGGCGGCAGCTCGGCTCAGGAGAAGAAGTGGGCGACCGCCGCCCGAACGGCCGTGGCCGTCTCGTCGGGCCGGGGGGCCTTGGTGGGCAGCTGCCGTTCCCGTTGACCGACCAGACGCCACAGGTCGGTCAGGGAACGGTCCGGGGGGACGTCCAGGAACCAGGTGAAGCCACGCGGTCGCGGAGGGATCCCGGCCTCGGTGAGGAAGGCGTTGACGTCCTCCTCGATGAGATCCTGGTCGGCCTCGGTGCGTTCGGAGAACTGCACGACGGGCTCGCCGGCGTCGGCCCCGGTGGCCGCGAAGGTGGTGCGCACCGAGTGCCAGCCGGGTTCGTCGGGGACCCGCACGACATGCTCAGGACCGGCGAACCAGCAGATCGCCATGTGCCAGCCGGAGTCGCCCACGCGCCGGTGGACACGGCCGTCGTGACGGAGTTCCACGGGGTCCCGCCGGGTGGCGAGTCCACGGGGGTCGGATGGACGCGCGACGGGGAAGTCCGCCCAGGTGTGGGGGGTGCGCGACACGGCTGAGGCTCCTCTCGTCGACCGCCCGCGGCGTCGCGGACGGACCCCGGCCGGTGCCCGTCCGCGACGCCCTAGCTGTGCGACGGTCTCTGCTGTCTGCTCCTACTGTGCCCTCACTCGGTGAAGTAGCAGGGGTCCGCGCCCCAGCAGTAGAAGTACGGGGTCTCGAAGAGCCTGCCCGACAACGGGGCGTAGCCCGTCGGGACCCAGCCGGCGTCCAGCGCGTGGTAGTACTCGTTGGAGTTCTCCAGCCGGTCCCCGTAGCGCAGGCCACTGTTCCAGCGGGAGCCCTCGGTGGTGAGGTAGGCGCCGCCCATGGTGTCGGTGCCGCAGGTGTCGTCCGGCCACAGGGTGTGCTCTTCGTAGCAGGTCGTGGTGATGGTCGGGAAGTACAGCGGCGGCCCGTCGTCGAGGATCAGGGTCGTGGTGAGGCGGGGCTGCCTGCCGTTCAGGTTGTTCCGCAGGACGGCGTCGTAGGAGCCGACGGTCTGGTCGCCGTAGCCGTACCAGATGTTGGCCTTCGTCTCCCGGATGTAGTCGCTGACCAGCCGGGTGCACAGGCCGGTCGTCTCGCACCAGCCGTCCTCGTCGTCGGGCGCGTAGGCCGAGACGGTCGGCCGCTGTTCCTGTGGGCCGAGCTGCTCGACCTTGCCGTTCGCGAGGAGTTCGGAGCCGACGCAGGCCCAGGACGCGAGGTCGCGACTCTCGGCGGTCTCCACGCACTTCTTCGCCGGACCGTCCGGTACGGCGGCGGTCAGATCCCGCGCGCCGGTGCCGTTCTCCGCGGACTGGGCCGGGGCCATGGCGCCCAGGCTCAGCAGGACCGCGGTCAGCGCCGCGATCGTCGATGTGATCACTCTGCGCATGCTTTTCCATCCCTGACATGCCGTGGTGGATCAGGTCGAAAGGGACGCTACAAACGGGCAAAGGGGGCCGGACAGAGGGGTTTTCGGTGAACCGGCGAGGCTGGGGGAACCGGGTCTGCCGGTTGTGGTCGGCGGGTGCCCGCGTGCCTCGCCGGACCGGCGTGGGCGTGCGGGGAACTCGCCGACGGGTGCGGCCGGGGTCGCTCGGCGGTCACATGTGCGACCCGGGGGGCACCGCATTCCTACGTCGCGGTCACGGAGGCGTGACCGCGAACCGGGGGTAACCGTCGTGGCGGGCCCGCGATTTGTCCGAAAGCGCCGGGCGTGGGCAGCGGTTCGTGGGGCACGTGGCGCGTGGCCGGTCAGGGGTTGTGGGCGAACGTCCGGATGGACGACCGCGTGGGCTCACGCCGGGGCTCCCCCGTCGACGGCGGCGGAGGTTCGGCGCCCACGGGAGGCAGTTCGACGGTGAACTCCGTACGGCCCCGCTCGCTCTCGACGTGGATACGGCCGCCGTGCGCGGACACGATCGCCGCCGCGACGGCGAGGCCGAGACCGGAGCCTCCGTCGTGCGGGCCGCCGCGGGCCCGGGAGGCGTCGGCGCGGGTGAAGGGGGCGAAGACCTGTGGGAGGAGACCGGGCGGGATGCCGGGGCCGTCGTCCCGTACCCGGATCACGCGGTGGCCGGCGTCGGCCTCGACGGAGGCGACCACGGTGGTGCCCGGCGGGGTGTGGACCTGGGCGTTGGCCAGCAGGTTGGCCACCACCTGACGCAGCCGGGCCGCGTCGCCGAGGACCAACGGCGGGGCGTCCAGGCGGAGTTCGAGCCGCCACTCGCGCCCGTCCCCGGCGGCACGCGCGTCCCACACCGCCTCCGCGACCAGCGCCGCGAGGTCGACCTCGGCGGAGTACAGCGGGCGTCCCTCGTCGAGGCGGGCCAGCAGGAGCAGGTCCTCCACCAGGCTCGTCATCCGGGCCGACTCGGCATGGACGCGGCGCCAGGCGAGCACGGGCTCGATCCGGCCGGTGTCGCGGTTCATGAGTTCGGCGTAACCGGAGATCGAGGCGAGCGGGGTGCGCAGTTCGTGGCTGACGTCGGCGAGGAAGCGGCGCATGCGTTCCTCGGTGTGCCGGCGGGCGGTGCGGGAGGACTCGACGTGGTCGATCATGCGGTTGAGGGCGGCGCCGACCTGTCCGGCCTCGCTGGCGGGGTCGGTGTCCCCGGCCGGGATCCGGGTCAGGGCGCCGGCCTCGCCTCGGTCGAGCGGTGCGCGGGAGACCTCGGCGGCGGTGGCGGCGACCCGGTCCAGGGGGCGCAGTTGGCGTCGTACGACCACCGCGCACACGCCCCCGGCGACCAGCAGCCCCGCGCCCGCGACGACCGCCTCGCCCAGCACCAGGCCGCTGACCATGCGCTGGACGTCGTCCATGGGGAGCCCGGTGAGGACCCGGACGCCGTCGTTCTCGATGGCGGTGACCCGGTAGGTGCCGAGGCCCGGGACGTTCCGGGTGTGCGGGGAGCCGTCGGCGGCGAGGCCGGCCAGGGCGGCGCGCTGGGCGGCCGTGAGGTTCCGGGGCGGGGTGCCCTCGGCGACCGTCGCGGCGGAGACGATGTGTCCGTCGGCGTCCGGGCGGGCGGCGAGCAGGCCGGTGGGACGGCCCTGCTCGGTGAGGAAGGACAGGTCGTCCTTGTCGTACGGACGCAGCCCGGCCCCGTCCAGGCTGCGCTCGGCGGCTTCGGTGACACGGTCGTCCAGGTCGGCCATGAGAGCGGCGCGTTGGAGCAGGGCGGTGGTGAGCGCCGTCGCGGCGCACACGGCGACGAGGGTGGCGCCGATGAACAGGAGCAGGCGGGTGCGCATGGAGTGCGTGCGCAGCCGCGGCAGGGCGGTCATCTCGCGTCCTCCGCCGGCCGGACGGCTCGGCCGGTGCGGGAACCGGAAGTGGCGGACATGTCCCGATCCTGTCCCGGTCCGCTGGGGGAATCCTGTGTTCAGCCTGAGCGGGGGCGATGACCTGGGCCGGACACGGCGAAGGGCCGCACCCCGGTCACCCGGGGCGCGGCCCTCGACTGCCCTGCCGTGCCGCTTACTTGCGGATCAGGCTGCGCAGCACGTACTGCATGATGCCGCCGTTGCGGTAGTAGTCGGCCTCACCGGGGGTGTCGATGCGGACGACCGCGTCGAACTCGACGCCCGTGTCGGTGGTGACCTTGACCGTGCTCGGGGTGGTGCCCTCGTTGAGCTCGGTCACGCCGGTGATGGAGAAGGTCTCCTCGCCGGTCAGGCCGAGCGAGTCGGCGTTCTGGCCGGCCGGGAACTGCAGCGGGAGGACGCCCATGCCGATGAGGTTCGAGCGGTGGATGCGCTCGTACGACTCGGTGATGACGGCCTTGACGCCGAGGAGCGCGGTGCCCTTGGCCGCCCAGTCGCGGGACGAGCCGGAGCCGTACTCCTTGCCGCCCAGGATGACCAGCGGGGTGCCGGCGGCCTGGTAGTTCTGCGAGGCGTCGTAGATGAAGCTCACCGGGCCGTCGGCCTGGGTGAAGTCGCGGGTGTAGCCGCCCTCGGTGCCCGGCGCGATCTGGTTGCGCAGGCGGATGTTGGCGAACGTGCCGCGGATCATGACCTCGTGGTTGCCGCGGCGGGAGCCGTAGCTGTTGAAGTCACGACGCTCGACACCGTGCTCGGTGAGGTACTTGCCGGCCGGGGTGTCGGCCTTGATGGCACCGGCGGGCGAGATGTGGTCGGTGGTGACCGAGTCGCCGAGCTTGGCGAGCACGCGCGCACCCGAGATGTCGGAGACCGGGGTGGTCTCCATCGTCATGCCCTCGAAGTACGGGGGCTTGCGGACGTAGGTCGACTCGGCGTCCCACTCGAAGGTGTCGCCGGTCGGGATCGACAGCGCCTGCCACTGGGCGTCACCGGCGAACACGTCCTCGTACGACTTGGAGAACATGTCCTCGCCGATGGCGTTGGCGACGACGTCGTTGACCTCGGCCTCGGAGGGCCAGATGTCCTTCAGGAAGACCGGGTTGCCGTCCTGGTCGGCGCCCAGCGCGTCACGCGTGATGTCCACCTTCATGGAGCCCGCGATGGCGTACGCGACGACCAGCGGCGGGGAGGCCAGGTAGTTCATCTTGACGTCGGGGTTGATACGGCCCTCGAAGTTGCGGTTGCCCGAGAGGACCGAGGTCACGGCCAGGTCGTGGTCGTTGACGGCCTTGGAGACCTCCTCCGGCAGCGGGCCGGAGTTGCCGATGCAGGTGGTGCAGCCGTAGCCGACGAGGTTGAAGCCGACCTTGTCGAGGTACGGGGTGAGGCCCGCCTTGTCGAAGTAGTCGGTGACGACCTTGGAGCCCGGGGCGAGGGTGGTCTTGACCCACGGCTTGCGGGTCAGGCCCTTCTCGACCGCCTTCTTGGCCACGAGCGCGGCGGCGACCATGACGTACGGGTTGGAGGTGTTGGTGCAGGAGGTGATGGCCGCGACCGTCACCGCACCGTGGTCGATCTCGTACGTCGAGCCGTCGGGGGCGGTCACGGTGACCGGGTTGGACGGGGTGCCGTTCGGGGCGACGGCCGGGGCGTCGGAGGCCGGGAAGGACTCCTGGCCGGCCTCGTCGACGACGTCGACGTAGTTGCGGACGTCCAGCTTGAACTGCTCGGCGGCGTTCGCCAGGACGATGCGGTCCTGCGGGCGCTTCGGGCCGGCGATGGACGGGACGACCGTGGAGAGGTCGAGCTCCAGCTTCTCGGAGAAGTCCGGCTCGGCCTTCGGGTCCAGCCAGAGGCCCTGCTCCTTGGCGTACGCCTCGACGAGCGCGAGCTGCTGCTCGGAGCGGCCGGTGAGCTTGAGGTAGTTGATCGTCTCGGCATCGATCGGGAAGATCGCGGCCGTGGAGCCGAACTCCGGCGACATGTTGCCGATGGTGGCGCGGTTGGCGAGCGAGGTGGCGGCCACGCCCTCGCCGTAGAACTCGACGAACTTGCCGACGACGCCGTGCTTGCGGAGCATCTCGGTGATGGTCAGCACGAGGTCGGTGGCGGTGGTGCCGGGGGTGAGCTCACCGGTCAGCTTGAAGCCGACGACGCGCGGGATGAGCATGGAGACCGGCTGGCCGAGCATCGCGGCCTCGGCCTCGATGCCGCCGACGCCCCAGCCCAGCACACCGAGGCCGTTGACCATGGTGGTGTGCGAGTCGGTGCCGACGAGGGTGTCGGGATAGGCCTGGCCGTTGCGGACCATGACGGTGCGGGCCAGGTGCTCGATGTTGACCTGGTGGACGATGCCGGTGCCCGGGGGGACGACCTTGAAGTCGTCGAAAGCGGTCTGGCCCCAGCGCAGGAACTGGTAGCGCTCCTTGTTGCGGCCGTACTCCAGGTCGACGTTCTGCTTGAAGGCGTCCGAGGTGCCGAACTTGTCGGCGATGACGGAGTGGTCGATGACCATCTCGGCCGGCGAGAGCGGGTTGACCTTGGCCGGGTCGCCGCCGAGGGCCTTCACGGCCTCACGCATGGTGGCGAGGTCGACGACACAGGGCACGCCGGTGAAGTCCTGCATGATCACGCGGGCCGGCGTGAACTGGATCTCCTGCGACGGCTGGGCCTGGGAGTCCCAGCCGCCGAGGGCGCGGATGTGGTCGGCGGTGATGTTCGCGCCGTCCTCGGTGCGGAGGAGGTTCTCCAGCAGCACCTTCAGGCTGTAGGGGAGGCGCGCGGCGCCCTCGACCTTGTCCAGCCGGAAGATCTCGTACGACTCGTCGCCCACGCTCAGCGTGCTGCGGGCGTCGAAGCTGTTCGCCGACACGACAGTCTCCTTCATTGATGTGCGCGTTCCCACCGCATCCTGCCGCCACGATGTCTTGGCCGATCCGCTAAGGTCAGGCTAAGTTAGGTAACCCTTACCGCCGGACTCGACGACGCGTGCGGCTGCGGTACGCCTCGGCAGATATCTCGATGTCGAGATAACTCTAGTACATGGGACCGGGATGGTCATGTCCCGGGGCTTCGACATGCCTGCTTCTACATGCCTCCGCATGACCCCTTTGCATGACCATGCGTCTTCATGCATACTCTTCCTATGTCCAAGGTCCTCACCTCCCTGCCCACCGGCGAGCGCGTCGGCATCGCCTTCTCGGGCGGCCTCGACACCTCGGTCGCGGTCGCCTGGATGCGCGACAAGGGCGCCGTCCCGTGCACCTACACCGCCGACATCGGCCAGTACGACGAGCCCGACATCGCTTCGGTGCCCGGCCGCGCCAAGACCTACGGCGCCGAGGTCGCGCGCCTGGTCGACTGCCGCGCGGCACTGGTCGAGGAGGGCCTGGCCGCGCTGACCTGCGGCGCGTTCCACATCCGTTCCGGCGGGCGGGCGTACTTCAACACCACGCCGCTGGGCCGTGCCGTCACCGGCACGCTGCTGGTGCGGGCGATGCTGGAGGACAACGTCCAGATCTGGGGCGACGGCTCGACCTACAAGGGCAACGACATCGAGCGGTTCTACCGCTACGGCCTGCTCGCCAACCCCCACCTGCGGATCTACAAGCCCTGGCTGGACGCGAACTTCGTGACCGAGCTCGGCGGCCGCAAGGAGATGTCGGAGTGGCTGGTCGCCCACGGCCTGCCCTACCGGGACGCCACGGAGAAGGCGTACTCCACCGACGCCAACATCTGGGGCGCCACCCACGAGGCCAAGACCCTGGAGCACCTGGACACCGGCATCGAGACGGTCGAGCCGATCATGGGCGTCCGGTTCTGGGACCCGTCGGTCGAGATCGCCACCGAGGACGTGACGATCGGCTTCGAGCAGGGCCGCCCGGTCACCATCAACGGCAAGGAGTTCGCCACCGCCGTCGACCTGGTGATGGAGGCCAACGCCATCGGCGGCCGGCACGGCCTGGGCATGTCGGACCAGATCGAGAACCGGATCATCGAGGCCAAGAGCCGCGGCATCTACGAGGCGCCCGGCATGGCCCTGCTGCACACGGCGTACGAGCGCCTCGTGAACGCGATCCACAACGAGGACACCCTCGCCCAGTACCACAACGAGGGCCGGCGTCTCGGCCGCCTGATGTACGAGGGCCGCTGGCTGGACCCGCAGGCGCTGATGATCCGCGAGTCGCTGCAGCGCTGGGTCGGCGCGGCCATCACCGGCGAGGTGACCCTGCGGCTGCGGCGCGGCGAGGACTACTCGATCCTCGACACCACGGGCCCGGCGTTCTCGTACCACCCGGACAAGCTCTCCATGGAGCGCACCGAGGACTCGGCGTTCGGCCCGGTCGACCGGATCGGCCAGCTCACCATGCGCAACCTCGACATCGCCGACTCGCGCGCCAAGCTGGAGCAGTACGCGGGCCTCGGCCTGATCGGCACCGGCAGCCCCACCATCGGCGCCTCCCAGGCGGCCGCCACCGGCCTGATCGGCACCATGCCGGAACTCCCCGAGGGCGGCGCCGAGGCCATCGCCTCCCGCGGCGAGGTCTCCGAGGAGGACGCGCTGCTGGACCGCGCGGCGATGGAGTCCGGCACGGACTGATCCGCCGGGACGAACCATCGGAAAGGCCGGTTCGACGCCACGAGCGTCGGGCCGGCCTTTTCAGGTCATCCCCCACCGTCCCCCACCTCCATCGGGCCCGCGCCACTAGGCTCACCGGATGATCATCTGGCTGAACGGAACCTTCGGCGCGGGCAAGACGACCACGGCCGGTGAGTTGGTCGACCTGGTGCCGGACGCGACGGTCTTCGACGCCGAGTACGTCGGTTACATGCTGCAACACGTCCAGAAGCTCCCCCAGGTGACCGACTTCCAGCACTGGCCGCCGTGGCGCCATCTGGTGGTGGAGACGGCCACGCAGCTGCTCGGCTACCTCGGCGGGGCGCTCGTCGTACCGCAGACGGTTCTCGTCGAGCGGTACTGGACGGAGATCCGCGGCGGCCTGGAGAAGGCGGGCATCCCGGTCCACCACTTCGTGCTCCACTCCGACCCGGAGACCCTCACCCGGCGGATCGAGACGGACGACGTGACCAACACCCAGTTCCCCAAGGCCCGCCAGTGGCGCCTCGACCATCGCGCCGCCTACCGCGACGCCCTGCCCTGGCTCAGCCGGGAGGCCGAGGTCGTCGACACCGCCCCGCTCTCCCCTCAGCAGGTCGCCCGGCTGATCGCCGACGCCGTTTCCGCGGAGTCCGCGGACTCCGTGTGACGAGCTGCCATCACTTCGGCGTGTCGGGGTAGCCGAGAGATACGTACCCGTACCCCGACCCTCGGAGGGAGGCATCCGTGCCCCTCACATTCCGCAAGAGCTTTCGGATCCTGCCCGGAGTGCGGCTGAACATCAACCGGCACTCCTGGTCCATCACCACCGGTGGCAGGCACGGGCCACGACGCACGCACAGCAGTACCGGACGTCGTACGACATCGATGGATTTGCCCGGACCTTTCGGGTGGCGTCGTACCCGTACCGCCAGGCGGCGTTGACGGCCCGTCACCCGAACGGCCCCCTCGGGAATGTGCCATCTCATATCTGAGATAACCTCAACCTCATGGCAGACGACTACCTCGTACGCATCGGCAAGCTCATCCGTGACGCCCGGCAACACCGTGGCTGGACACAGACGCAGCTGGCCGAGGCGCTCGGCACCTCCCAGAGCGCCGTCAACCGCATCGAGCGCGGCAACCAGAACATCAGCCTTGAGATGATCGCCCGAATCGGTGAGGCCCTGGACAGCGAGATCGTGTCCCTCGGCTACGCCGGTCCGATGCATCTGCGGGTTGTCGGCGGACGTCGGCTGTCCGGTTCCATCGATGTCAAGACCAGCAAGAACGCCTGCGTGGCCCTGCTGTGCGCCTCGCTGCTCAACAAGGGCCGCACGGTGCTGCGCCGGGTCGCCCGGATCGAGGAGGTGTACCGCCTGCTGGAGGTGCTCAACTCCATCGGCGTGCGCACCCGTTGGATCAACGACGGCGTCGACCTGGAGATCGTGCCGCCGGCCGAGCTCAACATGGCGGCGATCGACGCGGAGGCCGCCGTACGCACCCGCTCGATCATCATGTTCCTCGGCCCGCTGCTGCACCGCATGGACCACTTCAAGCTGCCCTACGCCGGCGGCTGCGACCTCGGCACGCGGACCATCGAGCCGCACATGATCGCCCTGCGCCGCTTCGGACTGGACGTCGCGGCGACGGAGGGCCAGTACCACGCCATGGTCGACCGGTCCGTCCGCCCCGACCGGCCGATCGTGCTGACCGAGCGCGGCGACACGGTCACCGAGAACGCGCTGCTGGCCGCCGCGCGGCACGACGGCGTCACCGTCATCCGCAACGCCTCCTCCAACTACATGGTCCAGGACCTCTGCTTCTTCCTGGAGGCGCTCGGCGTCCGGGTCGAGGGCATCGGCACGACGACGCTCACGGTCCACGGCGTGCCGACCATCGACGTGGACGTCGACTACTCCCCCTCCGAGGACCCGGTCGAGGCGATGAGCCTGCTGGCCGCCGCCGTGGTGACGGAGTCGGAGCTGACGGTGTGTCGCGTGCCCATCGAGTTCCTGGAGATCGAGCTGGCGGTCCTGGAGGAGATGGGCCTCGACCACGACCGCACGCCCGAGTACTTCGCGGACAACGGCCGCACCCGGCTGGTGGACCTGACGGTCCGTCCGTCCAAGCTCGAAGCCCCGATCGACAAGATCCACCCCATGCCCTTCCCGGGCCTGAACATCGACAACGTCCCGTTCTTCGCGGCCATCGCGGCCGTCGCGTCCGGCAAGACCCTCATCCACGACTGGGTCTACGACAACCGCGCGATCTACCTGACCGACCTCAACCGCCTCGGCGGCCGCCTGCAGCTCCTCGACCCGCACCGCGTCCTCGTCGAGGGCCCGACCCGCTGGCGCGCCGCCGAGATGATGTGCCCGCCCGCGCTGCGGCCCGCCGTGGTCGTCCTGCTCGCGATGATGGCGGCGGAGGGCACGTCCGTGCTGCGGAACGTGTACGTCATCAACCGGGGTTACGAGGACCTCGCCGAGCGGTTGAACTCCATCGGGGCACAGATCGAGATCTTCCGGGACATCTGATACGCGGATGCCGCAGCACCCTGGCTGACCTGCATGAATGAGGGTCAGGACGGGGTGCTGCGGCGTCTCTGGGGGGCCTGGACGGCGAGCGTCGGCTGCTGGAGGCCCGTGACGCGACGGCGTCGGCCGCGACCTGACACTTCGTCCGCGGGCGTCGTTCGCTTCACGCCCGACAGGTGACGCTGACTCATGAGGGCGTCGCGGTCTTTGCGCGCGGCTTCGGCAAGTCTCTCCGTGGCGGCTGTGCGTGCCCGCTACAGTTCCTGCTATGAGGCCCTGATCAGGGCAGATCCCGATGCCCGGGGTGGCCTCGTAGTGGTCGCGCGGCGCGTTGTCAATGCCCGACACGCGCGCAGAAGTGTGACGAGGGGTCAGACAGGTCCCCCGTACGGCCCAGCTCCGGGACCAAGTCGCCTCTGCCCTTCGTTTTTTGACGGTCCGTCACATGTGCCGATCTGGATTCCTGAACGCCCGATCGGCCCCTTACTGGCGTCCCTCATGGATTTCTGAAGTGGCGACAGAATTCGGCGTGAGTAGGTTCTTTCGTAGGCGGCCAGGTCGGCTGGCATCCCTGAGAGATGGAGAAACAAATGCCTGCGAGAGGGAGAAGCGGAATGCGTACGCGCACCGTGGTCGGGATCACATTGTCGGTGGGCCTCACCGTCATCGCCGCAACCACCGTGAACTATGCGTCGGCTTCGAGTTCCGTACCGGAGTCCGCCGCATCGGCGCAGGAGGCCGCTGCCTCCTTGCCTCAGGGGGGAGACATGGGCGGAGACGGCCAGACGGGCGGGGACGGGCGGACAGGAGGGAACGGGCAGTCGAAGTGGGGCGGCGACGACAGGGACGACGACGATCGCGGACGGGTCTTCGTCAACGAGCGAACGTATTCGGTCGACGGGGGTGAGTGCATCGCTGTAATCAGCAGTCCGGCGACCAGCTTCAACGTCCGGAACGAATCCGACAAGAGAGTCGAATTCTTCACCGGAATTACCTGCGACAACGGTCCTGCAATTGCGACTGTCGGGCGCGGAGACTCCAGTAGTGGAATCCCCGGAACCGTGGTGTTCGACGGCAACGTGGTGCCCTTCGCGCTCGTCGGCAGCTTCCGGGCGGTCGACAGGAAGCACCACTGACCCCCGTGCAGGCGGTCGGGCACTGATGGCGAACATAACCGGCGGCATCCAATTCGCACTGCCGCATCCTCTCTGACCTGCATGAATTCAAGGTCGAGGAGGGTGCGGCAGCGTCTCGTCGACTCAGACCCGGGTCGCGTCCCGGTCGAGGACGGCCCACAACCGGTCGGCATCCGCCGGGGTGGCGGTGCCGCGTCCCGAATTTCAGGGCAGAAATTCCCAGAACGGGCCGCCAGGTGCACGGTCGCGCGCGCACAACGTCACATCCCTCCCCTTGAGATAAGCCAGCAGCCAATCGCTGAACGTCATCTCGTAGCGAGTCCAGGACGGGCTGTCGAACTCCTGGACCACGACACGCCAGGGCGACGAGGTGGCGTCGGGAACACACAGGAAAACCGCCTCGCCCGTCGTGGCCGTCGCCACCGGCACCAGTTCGCCGGGGTCCGCCCCTACCGGACTCGGCAGAAATTCCACCATGTCGTCGTCACGCCAGAGGTCGAGATCCCCCCGGATCATCGTTCCCAGATCGTGAAGAAGGTGGCCGGCGGGATGCTTCAGGTACAACTGCCCATTGATCTCGATCGAGCCGTAGGCGTCCACGATCTCGCGGAAGTCCGCAGGGAATTCGACACCGAGTTCCTGCTCCAGTTCGCCCCATGGCGTCGGATCGGACCAGTTGAACCGGGGTTCACCCAGCAGGGCTCGGATCTCTTCAAGCGTTGCCACCGCCATGCCCCTTCCGGCCCGTCGAACCGCTGCCGGTTCTGGACACCGCTCGCCGGGTTGCCGCAGGTGAGCGTAGCGGTCGGCGCCTCGCGCCGAAGCGGTAGAGGGCAGAGTGATCTACGTCACCAAGATCTCGAACCGAGTGATGTTTTTCAGCCACGACTCGCTGGGTAAGGCAGGCCACCTGTGTGTCGGGTGTGCCTCAGGTGACTTTCTTCGTGGCCCTGCGCCTTCCGCGGCTCGGGGCCTTCTACTGGGGTGGGTTCGTGGTGAGTCGTCGTACGTCGCATGCGTACAGACCGTTGAGCTTGAAGCGTCGGGCGTGGCTGACGCTCGGTGCGGTGGTCCTGGGGGGAACGGGTGTGGTGACCTACGCGGTCGCCAGCCCGTCCGGCGATCCGGGCGCGGGAGGCCGGGCGAAGCGGCCGGTGCAGGTCTACGACCTCGCCCTGAAGGGGGCGACGGGCGGCAAGCGGGAGCTTCCGCGTACGGACACCGAGCAGTTCTCGCTGGTCGGCGTGTCCTGGGCGGGAGCGGTCAAGCGGCTCGACGGCACGGCGCAGGTGCGGACCCGCGACCTGGTCAGCGGCGCGTGGAGCGCCTGGCGTGACCTCGAGGTGAACATCGACCCGCCGGAGGAGCCGGAGGCCGGGATGCGCGGCGCGTCCGAGCCGCTGTGGGTCGGTCCCTCCGACGGCGTCCAGGTCCAGGTCGTCCACGAGGACGGCACCACGGGCGCGCTGCCCAAGGGGCTGCAGGTCAACCTGGTCGATCCGGGTGTGGTGACCGACGCCGAGGCCGCGGCCACCGAGCCGGCGGCGTTCGTCGCCGCGGAGAGCGACCCGGCGGCCACGCCCACCGACGCCACGACGCCCACGGACGGCACGACACCGACGGACGGTGCGACGCCGACGGACGGTCAGACCACAACGGCCCCGGCGCCCACCGAGACCACGGCCACCGCCACGGCCACGGCCACGTCGACGCCCACCGGCTCGGCGTCCGCGTCCCCCTCGACGTCGCCGACCCCGTCGGCCACGACGCCGTCCGCGCCGCCGTCCACCGTGCCCAAGCCGCCGATCACCTCGCGGGCCGGCTGGGGCGCCGACGAGTCGCTCAGCCCGGACCCGTCGGAGTACAACGCCGACGTCAAGGCCGTCTTCGTCCACCACACCGACGGTGCCAACGACTACTCGTGCGCCGACTCCGCCTCGATCGTGCGCGGCATCTACGCGTACCACACGCAGGTCAACGGCTGGAACGACGTCGGCTACAACTTCCTCGTCGACAAGTGCGGCACCGTCTTCGAGGGCCGCAAGGGCGGCATGGACCTGCCGGTGCTCGGCGCCCACACCTACGGCTGGAACCGGGAGTCCGCCGGCATCGCGGTGCTCGGCGAGTACACCTCCACCCCCGCCTCCAGCGCCGCGCTGACCGCCATCGCCCGCGTGGCCGCCTGGAAGCTCGGCCAGTACGGAGCCGACCCGGCCGGAACCGTGCAGCTCACCTCGGGCGCCGGCCAGAAGAACTACTTCGGCACCAGCTTCACCGCGGGCAGCAAGTACACCTTCAACCGGATCTCCGGCCACCGCGACGGCTACAACACCCAGTGCCCCGGCAACTCCCTCTACGCCCAGCTGCCGGCCATCCGCACCTTGGCGGCCGGCCCGGTGCAGGGCCTGAAGGTCACCTCGCTCTCCGGCGCGGGCCTGTCCGGCTCGACGTACTACACCAAGGGCGCCGTCAGCGTGAAGTGGACGGCCACCACACCGTCCTCGCTGATCAAGAGCTTCCAGCTGCTGGTCGACGGCAAGACCGTCGCCACCACGTCCGGTACGGCCACCTCCGCCAGCACCACCCTGGCCCTGGGCAGCCACACGGTCGCGGTGCGGGCGGTGCACCAGTCCGGCAGGACCGTGACCACCACCGCGCTGAACGTCGTCGCGGAGACGACCGCACCGACCTTCACCACCGCACCGAAGCTCGCCCTGCGCACCGGCACCGTCAACACCGCCGCCGTTCCGGTCACCCTCGGCTGGAAGGCGACCGACAACGCCGCGCTGAGCTCCGTGAAGCTGCTGGCCCCGACCACGGCCACGTACGGCCCGACCACCACCAGCTCCGCGAAGACCGCCAAGTCCGGTACGGCCACCACCTGGTCGATGCGTGCCTACGACTACGCCGGCAACTACCGCACCTCCTCCCCCGCCTACACCCCGGTGATCCTTCAGGAGACCTCGGCGGTGAAGTCCGGCAGCTGGACGACCCGCTCCTCCACCAGCTACCTGGGCGGCAAGTCGTACTCCAGCGGCTCCAAGGGCGCGAGCCTCACCTGGACCTTCACCGGCCGCTCCGCCTCCTGGGTGGTCTCACGGGCCGCGAGCTCGGGTCAGGTCTACGTCTACGTCGACGGCGTCAAGGTCAGCACCGTCGACCTGAAGTCCTCCACCACTCTCTACCGGCAGGCGATCTGGACGAAGACCTGGTCCAGCAGCGCCAAGCACACCGTCAAGATCGTCGTGGTCGGCACCAGCGGCCGGCCCACGATCACCACCGACGGTCTCGTCTACATCAAGTAGCCCGACTCCTCGGCCTGCTCCTCGGCCCGGGCCTGCTCCTTGGCCCGGGCCTCCTCCTTGGCCCGGGCCTCCTCCTTGGCCCGCAGCCACAGGAGCAGGTGCCAGTCCTGGTCGTTGGCGAGCGGGTCGGCGGTGTGCGCCGGCCTGCCGTCGATGGTCGAGGGCATCACGAAGGCGCAGGTGGCGGAGCCGTCCTCGGAGTAGTTCGCCATGTTGGCGCGCAGGATCGCCTCGGCGAGGCGATCGGTGTGGTCCGTGCGCAGCGTGGCGGGCAGACGCAGCAGGGTCACGGCGGTCAGCGCGCTCCAGTAGTGCGGGAAGACGTCGCCCCACAGCCGGTTGGCGCCGAACCAGTAGCCGTCCCAGTGCCGGATGGCGACGCCGTACAGCCGGACGTGGGGCTGGGGGCCGCCGAAGGCCAGCAGCCAGGGCAGTCGTTCGGCGATGGCGTCGTGGAAGACGGGGTCGCCGGTGAGGGTGTGGGCGTCGGTCAGGAGGTCCAGCAGGGGGGCCACGATGGACTGTTCGTAGGCGACCTCGTGGGCGGGCAGTCGTCTGCCCGCCGCCACGAACTGCCGGGCGCTGTCGATGAGTTGGTCCCGCAGCTTCTCGGCGCGGTCGGGCTGCCCGGCTGTCACGAGGCTGGCGCACACCGACAGGGTTGTCGGGGACAGACCGATGGACAGATGGGAGGCGCCGCCGAGTTCGAAGCCTCGCTCCAGGATCCGGGCGGCGAGGTCGAGGTCGTCCGGCCGGCCGTGGGCCCGGTGCCGGTCGTCGAAGAAGCGGGCCAGCCACGGGGTGTCGTAGAGCCGGGGCCCGGTGTGCCAGGTCTGGGAGCCGCGGCGCGGGGCGGCGCTCTCGTCGAGCAGATGACGGCGGGCGAAGGCGGCCCAGCCGGCCAGCAGGGGTTCGATCTCCTCCGCGTCCGCGAGGCCGCGGTCGACGGCGGCCTGGAGCAGCAGTGGCATGGCGATCCGTTCGGATCCGTCCGTCCAGTCCGACCAGCCGTTGGTCGCCTGGGTCAGGCCGGTGCGTGTGTCCACCGGCACGAACGCGTGCCGGAGCAGACCGGGCCGCTCCCGGGCCCGCTGGTGCCGCGTGATGTACGCGACCCGGCGGCGTACGACCTCCTCCAACGGCAGATGGAACAGCACCTCGGTCCGGGCGTCGTCCCCGATGTCCAGCCGGAAGCTGCCATGCCGGGAAGCCCGCACGCGGTAGCGGCCCTCCGCCGCGCGCTCCACCGTCACGTCCGGGTCCGGGCTGCTCACCGAGGACGAGGCCGCCTCGACCACGATCGGCTCTCCGGGCTCCCCGGACTCCCCGAGTTCGGCGGCGTAGGCGGACAGGACGGCCGGCGGCCGGGTCGCGGCGGTGAAGTCCTCGACCGAGGCATACCAGCCCAGCTCCCACGCCACCGCCGTCGACTCGCCGGGGCCGAGCCGGAGCACGGGCTGGCCGCCGAACGCCTCCGGGTTGCGGGCCTGATCGGTCACCAGCAGGACCAGGTGACCGCGGGCGTTGGACTGCGAGTACTGGTTGCGCGACTCCACCGAGTAGGCGCGGACGACCCCTTCCCGCACGATCAGGCCCAGGCATCGCCCCTCCCCGGACATCGGCTGCGCGAGCGCCCACGCCCATGTCCCGCCGGTGAACAGATGCGCGTGCACCGCCTGTTCCAGGGAGGTCTCGGCTCCGTCGTACAGGTCGGCGAAGGGCGTCTGGACGCCCAGGCCGGTGATGGTGAGCGTTTCCTCGGCCGTGTTCACGACCGTGTACCGCTCGCACAGCAGTCCCTCGCGCACGTGCCGGCGTATCTCCACCCGGACCCCGGGCAGCGGCGTGTGCACCGCCTCGACCGCCCCGTCGTCCGCCACCCGCCGTTCGACGGGCGTGTGCCAGCGGGCGGCGCCCCGGTCGGTGATCACGTGCCCTGATCCCCACTGGTGCTCCACCGAATGCCACGCCGTGGCAACGTTGTCGAGCAGGAAACGGCGGGCCGGCGTCAGCTCGTCCACGAACTGTGCGGGGGCACCCGTGAGCGGGTCGAGCACCGCGTGTCCGGGGCCGAAGACGAGGGTGTCCGGGACGTGATCACCGAAGTTCAGCACCAGAGTCGACCCTTCTGTCGGGGCGGGGAGTCGGGCGAGGAAGGGGAATTCGAGCCGCGCCGAGCGGGCGCGATCACAAACGGCGCCATTGAACAGGGCAATCACGGCGCTGCCAACCCCCTTTCGCCCGGGGTGACGGACGCCGCCGCCCTTTCGCCCAGGGCGGCGGCGTCCGGCCCGCTCGCGTCAGGACCGGGCGGGGTCCTGGACGGAGACCGTGGCGTCGGCGTCGGAATCGGGACCGGCACCGGCACCGGTGGTCTCCGCATGGCCGACCGCCAACCGCAACGTGACGGTGGCCGCGGTTCCGGCGACCAGGCCCCAGATCAGAGCCGCCGGGACACCGCCGCCCAGGCCGCCGGACAGGTACAGCAGGTCCCAGCGCAGGCTCGACCCGTCCAGCACCACTCGCAGCAACTGGGTCGCCAGCAGCCCGAGAACGGTCACGCAGACCGCGCACACGGCCATCGCCGGGACGGTGGCCCGGGTGAGCAGTGCGGGCAGCCGTCGTAGCGCCCACCACACCATGGCGAGCAGCAGCACGTCGACGACCCGGTACAGCAGCCAGTCGCCGAGCGACGCGCCTGTCGGGCCCGCCCAGGCACCGAGCAGGAGCCACTGGCGCAACAGGTCGCCCGGTTCGGCGAACAGCCCGCTCCCGGTGAACGCCGTCTGCAGGGCGGCGGCGACCGACTGGTACGAGAGGACGACCAGGGACAGGGCGATCATCGCGGTCCCGGCCGTGGCGGCCAGGCGGGCGGCGCGCGCCGGGACGACCTCCTGCGGAGCGGGGCCGGCGCCCTTGGCGGTGACTCGCGCCGCGAGCACGGTCGCCGCCGCCGCGACGAGCGCGGTCAGCACGAGGATCTGCCGTCCGGAGGAGATCACGCTCGCCAGCTGGGGCAGGAAGCGGTAACTGCCGTGTCCCTGCGCGGCGATCAGCCATGGCGCGGACACGGTCACCGCCAGGGTCCCGGCGACCAGGCCCCAGCCCCACACCGCGAGCAGCGCGGCGAGCAGTCGGCCGGGCACGGGTGGCAGTCTGCGGAGCAGGAGCAGGGCGCCGGGCACGAAGAAGGCGAAGACGGCGGCGAACCGGATCTGCAGTGCGGTTGCGTACAGTTCGAGGTAGCGGGTGCCGTCGGCTCCGGCCGGTTCCCCGATCTCTCCGGACGCCCCGGCGCCGAACCGCACCGATGCCGGAGGGTCGTACGACCAAGGGGTGAGCCAGCGCTCGAACTCGGCGGCGATCCGGCCGCCGAGCGCGTCGGCGGTGCCCGGCAGGTGCAGCGCCTGGGTACTCGCCCCCGCCCACCACAGCAGCAAGGTGAGCAGCACCCCGCCGATCAGTGCCGGTATCGCCGCGCGTCGATATTCCATGCTTCCCCCGCCGTGTTCCGAATCCCCGTGAATTTCCTGGTCAGTTGGAGACTACGGGCTGTTGATCACACACCGATCACGGTCAGCCGCGCCGGGCGGAGAACAGGCGCGCCGCCACGGCCAGCACGACCCCGGCCACGACGAGGTACAGGCCCAGCCGTTCCTGCGGCACGGCCGCCGACCACACCCGCCAGGCCGACGGGGTGTAGCCGTCGGCCGCTATGAACGCCCCATAACTCCTCGGGTATGCGCCGGTCTGGCCCCGCACCCACAGCAGGGCACCTATGGCGGCGCAGGTCGCGGATGTCGAGTAAAGGATCGTGGCATGGCGCGAGGCCGGTCTGTCCACTGGTTCTCCCCCGTCGTCGCTGTCGTTGTGGTGGGTTGATTCTCGCGCCCGCCGCCGGTGCCGCGGGTGGCCGGCCACGCGGGGGTTGTGGCTGATGCCGTCGTACTCGCCGCGAGGCGCGACGGCGACCAGAGGTTACGGCGTGGGTGACGTGCCGGCGCCTTTGTCGGGGTCTGTGCCTGTTCCGGTGTCGGTGTCGGTCGCCAGGGCGAGCAGGAGCGGCTTGGTCAGGGTGGTCATCTCGGCCGGCGTTCGCGGACATCCGCGCTGAAGCCAGTCGGTGGCCACGCCGATGAGCGCGCCGGCGACGAACGCCGCGGGAACGTCGTGCGGGACCTCGGAGGAGTCGGCCGTGTCCGGCGGTGCGGCGGCGTCCGCCCCGGGAAGCTGTCCGGAGGCGTGCGCGGCCGCCATGGTGCGCAGCCGTACGTGCTCGATGACGCGCGCGCTTCCGCTCGGCCCGAACAGGCTGCGGTACAGGCCCGCGTGCTGGGCGAAGTGCGCGAAGAAAGCCGTCAGTGACGGGTCCGGGTCCTCCGGAGTATTCGGCCGGTCCGCGTGGGCGGGGTCGAGGGCGAGGACGAACCCGATCAGGTCGTCGATCATCGACGTACAGGCGGCCTCGGCCAGTTCGTGCACGTCCCGGTAGTGGTCGTAGAACGTCGAGCGGCTCACCTCGGCCCGGTCGACGACGTCGGCCACGCTGATCTGCGCGAGGTCCCGTTCCTCGACGAGATCGATCAGGGCGCGCTGCAAGGTCGCCCGGGTACGCCGCACGCGCCGATCGCCGGGCTGTGCGGTGCTGCTCCTGGTCATGGACATCCTCCAGATCCTATCTTCTCACCCACGTGCAGGTTTGCCTACAGATAGAGGTTTACAGTCGACTGATGGAAAACCTACATCTGTAGGCTAATGTGGAATCGAGGCCGCCGCGTAGCCCGACCGAGGCACGCGCGCCAGCCCCATCTCGCGCCCACAGCACAGGAATTGGAGTGCCATGAACCTCAACCTCACCGCCAGGACAGCCGTCGTCACCGGTGCCAGCCGGGGCATCGGACTCGCCACCGTCCGGACCCTGACCGACGAGGGCGTCCGTGTCGTGGGCGCCGCCCGGACCGTCACGCCCGAGCTGAAGGAGACCGGCGCGCATGCGGTGGCGGCCGACCTGAGCACGGCGGAAGGCGTCGCCGCCCTCATGGACGCCGCTCTCGCCGAGCTGGGCGGCATCGACCTGCTGGTGAACAACGTGGGCGGCGGGGACGCGGCGACCGTCGGCTTCCTCGACGTCGACGACACCGAGTGGGCCGGCGCGTTCGACATCAACGTGCTCAGTACGGTCCGTGCCACGCGTGCGGCCCTGCCCAGCCTGATCGAGCGCCGGGGAGCGATCGTCAACGTCTCGTCCATCCTGGGCCTGATGCCCGGAGGCTTCCCGGTCGCCATCAGCGCGGCCAAGGCGGCGCTCACCGCGCTCGGCAAGTCCCTGGCCGAGGAGTTCGGTCCCCTAGGCGTACGCGTGAACACCATCTCCCCCGGCCTGGTCCGCACCTCCGTCTACAAGGACCCGAACGGCCAGGTCGCCCAGTGGGCCGCCGCGTCCGGCATGAGCCTCGACGAGTTCACCCAGCGGATGGTGACGGACCAGAACATCACCATGGGCCGCGGGACCGAGCCCGAGGAAGTGGCGGCCCTGATCGCGTTCCTCTTGTCCGAAAAGGCCGGCAACATCACCGGCGTCGACTACGTCATCGACGGGGGCACGGTCAAGACGGTCTGAACCGGGTGCCACGTCGGCGACCCGTGACCTCCGGGGTCCTTCGCGGGCAGGGCATGCATGGACTGGAATGGAATGGCGTGGCATGGCATGGCTGATACGGCGTCATGCGGATGGGGCGCCAGTCGGGCGGCGGTCCGGACGTCAGTCGTCGGGGATGGCTGCTCCGACGAGGGCCGGCACGGTCTTCTCTCGGCGGGTCAGGGAGCGTGCGGCGCGGCGGAACTGGCCGAGCTTGTCGACGATCGTCTGCCCGACCGGGGTGTGGCCCCAGACGCTGATGCCCTGATGGGTGCCGCGCTGCCCACCCTGCTGGCCTTCGCCCGTCCGGGACACGTGCTGTTCGGGAGTGACTGGCCCTTCGCGCCCGCGGCAGCCGGCCAGTACTTCGCCAACGGCCTCGACGACGGCGTCGCCTCGGCCGCCCTCGCGGCCGTCAACCGCGCCGACGCCGAGACCCTCTTCCCCCGCCTGGCCGGCAGCGCCCCCTCACCTGACCGCGCGGTACGGCATCGCGCCCCTCCGGTCGGGGAGGGGCGCGATGTGCCGCGTGCTGCGGAATGCTTGCATGTCGCGGGGGTTGCTGCGGGTTGCCCGGTCGGCGGGGCCGCCGTCACGCCTTCGTCAGGGTGATGCCCTTCTTCGACACCGCGTGGAAGTGGGGCAGGGGCAGGCCGCCCAGGTCGTCGGCGGGGCGGAGCTCCACGACGGTGGCCTCGACGTCGGCCTTGCCGTACTCGAGGGTGGCGGAGGAGGTCTTGCTCGTGTTCTCCCAGCGGTGCTTCTTGCCGTCGCACACGGCGAGGGTGCCGCCGATGGCGTACCGGGTGGTGGAGGACTTCTGGCCGACGGAGGCGCTCACGAAAACGGGCCCGTCGCTGTCGGCGCAGCGGTAGGTGCCGGCGACGGTGACGGTGCCGTCGGCGGCCATACGGACCGTCTTGTCGACCGTCACGGTCCCCTTGGGCTCGGGGGTGACATCGGAGTCGGCGAGGGCCGCGGGCGCTGCGGTCAGCAGGAGCAGGACGGCGCCGGTGGCGGTGGCGAGGGCGGGGCGCAGGGGCATGGGATGACCTCCCGGTGGGCGGAGTGGGGCGTTCCACTCGTACCCGGCCGGTGTGCTTATGGGCGTGATCGTCACCCCTTCGGTGGCGAGTCCGCCCCGACCTTCGTGGATCGGTCAGAGAGTTGTCCGCGAGTTGTCACGGTTCACTGCGGGCCGTTCCGATGAGTTCGGGAGGGGAGGATGGTCTACCCATATGGACGGCCCACACGGATCGTCCCCCCGATGTGGAGGTGCGCCATGTGTTCCCACCAGTCTTCGTGCCCTTCCTCCGACCGCCAGGCCACCCATGTGGTGGCCGCCCACCCCGAGCAGGGCTGGAGCCTGCTGTGCGACGGGGCGATCGTCTTCGACGACAGCGGTGAGCTGCTGCCCGACGGCCGCGTCGTCGCCCCGCACCGGGTGCCGGCCGAGCGGCTCGCCATGGCGGCGTGAGCAGGTTCTACGGCAGTACCGCGAAGCCGTCGAGCTCCACCATCGCCCGTTCGTCCCAGAGCCGTACGACCTCCACGACCGCCATCGCCGGATAGTCGCGGCCGGCCAGCTTCCGCCAGATACGGCCGAGTTCGGCGACCTGGGCGCGGTACGCGGCGACGTCCGTGGCGTAGACGGTGACCCGCGCGAGGTCGGCCGGTGCGCCGCCGGCCGCCGACAGCGCGGCCATGAGGTTGGTGAGCGCCCGCTCGAACTGCTCCGGCAGCGTCTCCCCGACCACCTTGCCGTCGGCGTCGAGCGCGGTCTGCCCGGCCAGGAACACCACGCGTGAGCCGGTGGCGACGACCGCGTGGGAGAAGCCGGTGGGCGGGGACAGGTCGGGCGGGTTGACGCGCTCGGTGGTCACTGGCCGGCCTCCATGTCCGCGTACAGTTCCTTGGCGATGATGCCGCGTTGCACCTCGCTGGCGCCTTCGTAGACGCGCGGGGCGCGCACCTCGCGGTAGAGGTGCTCCAGCAGATGGCCGTGGCGCAGGGCACGGGCACCGTGCAACTGGACCGCCCTGTCGACTACGTACTGCGCGGTCTCGGTCGCGAGCAGCTTCGCCATCGCGGCCCGCTTGGGCACGTCCGGGGCCTGATCGTCGTACGCCTGCGCCGCCGCGTACACCATGAGTCGGGCCGCCTCCGTGCGCAGGGCCATCTCGGCGACCTGGTGGGCGACCGTCTGGAGGTCCTTCAACTTGCCGCCGAACGCGTCCCGTCGGGCGGTGTGGGCGAGGGTCGCGTCCAGGGCGGCCTGGGCCATGCCGACGGCGAACGCGCCGACGCTGGGCCGGAAGAGGTTGAGGGTGCCCATCGCGACCCGGAAGCCCCGGTCCGGTTCGCCCAGCACGTCGTCGGCGGTGACCGGGACGGCGTCGAAGTCGAGGCTGCCGATGGGGTGCGGGGACAGCATGTCGAGGGCCGCTCCGGTGAGGCCGGGCCGGTCGGCGGGCACCAGGAAGGCGGTGACGCCACGGGCGCCGGCGCCGGGGGTGGTGCGGGCGAACACGGTGTAGAAGTCGGCCTCGGGGGCGTTGGAGATCCAGCACTTTTCGCCGGTGAGGCGCCAGCGGGCGGGGCCGTCGGGCTCGGCGGAGAGTTCCAGCGCCGCCGCGTCCGACCCGGCCCCCGGCTCGCTCAGCGCGAAGGCCGCCACCGTGCTCCCCTCGATCACGCCGGGCAGCCGGCGCTCCCGCTGGGCCGGGGTGCCGTAGGCGTGCACGGGGTGTGCGCCCAGGCCCTGGAGGGCGAGCGCGGTCTCGGCCTCCGTGCAGGCGTACGCGAGGGACTCCCGCATCAGACACAGGTCGACCGCACCCGAGGTGAACAGCCGCTTCAGCAGCCCCAGTTGGCCGAGCTCGGCGACGAGGGGGCGGTTGACGTGCCCGGGCTCGCCCTTCTCCGCGAGCGGGCGCAGCCGTTCGGCGGCCAGGGTGCGCAGCTCGGCACACCATGCGGTTTGCGGTGGATCGAGTGAGAATGCGGGCATTGCCGACCTCCCTGCGGGGCCGTCCATGACGAACCCTCTCGACGGACCTCCTCGACGATATCGCGCACCATTGACTGTCGTCACCAACACGATACGCTCCCTGTGCGAGCCCACCAGAACGCCAAGAAGCACGAAGCCCACAAGGCAGCCCACACGGCAAGGGGGCGAACCGCCATGGCCGGTCTGCACCGCTCCGCCCACGTCGACACCTTCGCCCGCGAGCATCTGCCACCGCCCGACCAGTGGCCCGAGCTCCACTTCGACCTGCCGGGGCTGCGCTACCCCGATCGGCTCAACGCCGCCGCCGAGTTGCTCGACGGCCCGCCCGACGAGCGCCCCGCGTTCCACACCCCGTCCGGCGACACATGGACGTACGCCACACTGCGTGCCCGCGTCGACCGGATCGCACATGTGCTCACCACCCACCTCGGCGTCGTCCCGGGCAACCGGGTGCTGCTGCGCGGCCCGACCACGCCCTGGCTCGCCGCCTGCTGGCTGGCGGTGCTGAAGGCGGGCGCGGTCGCCGTCACCGTCCTGGCCCAGCAGCGGCCGCACGAGCTGCGGACCATCTGCGAGATCGCCCAGGTGCGGCACGCACTGTGCGACATCCGGGCCGTCGACGACCTCGCCAAGGCCGAGATTCCGGGCCTGCGCATCACCACGTACGGCGGCGACGCCCCCGACGACCTCCTGCGCCGCCCCGCGCCCGACGAGCCGTACCCCGCCGCCGACACCGCGGCCGACGACGTCGCCCTCATCGCCTTCACCTCGGGGACCACCGGACGGCCCAAAGGCTGTATGCACTTCCACCGGGACGTGCTCGCGATAGCCGACACCTTCTCGGAGCATGTGCTCCAACCACATGTGGGCGATGTCTTCACCGGCAGTCCGCCGCTCGGCTTCACCTTCGGTCTCGGCGGCCTCGTCATCTTCCCGATGCGGGCCGGCGCCAGCGCCCTGCTCCTCGAACAGGCCGGTCCCAAGCAGCTGTTGCCCGCGATCGGCGAGCACCGGGTGTCGGTGCTGTTCACCGCTCCGACGGCGTACCGCGCCATGCTCGACGAACTCGACTCGCACGACATCTCCTCGCTGCGCCGCTGTGTCTCCGCGGGCGAGAACCTGCCCGCCGCCACCTGGCAGGCCTGGCACGAGCGCACCGGGCTGCGCATCATCAACGGCATCGGCGCCACCGAGCTGCTGCACATCTTCATCTCCGCCGCCGACGAGCACATCCGGCCCGGCACGACGGGGCGGCCGGTACCGGGCTGGCACGCGCGCGTGGTGGACCACGAGGGCCTGGAGCTGCCCGACGGGGAGCCCGGACTGCTCGCCGTGCGCGGACCGGTCGGCTGCCGCTATCTCGCCGATCCCAGGCAGCGCGAGTACGTACGCGACGGCTGGAACATCACCGGCGACACCTACGTCCGGGAGAGTGACGGCTACTTCCGCTATGTCGCCCGCGCGGACGACATGATCATCTCGGCCGGCTACAACATCGCGGGCCCCGAGGTCGAGGAGGCCCTGCTGCGCCACCCCGACGTGCTGGAGACGGCGGTGGTGGGACGGCCGGACGAGGCGCGCGGACAGGTCGTGGTGGCATACGCGGTGCTCAGGGAGGGCGCGCGACGCGACGTGGAGGCGCTGCGGGCGTTCGTCAAGGCCGAGCTGGCGCCGTACAAGTGTCCGCGCGAGATCGTCTTCCTGGATGCCCTGCCGCGCACCGCGACCGGCAAGCTCCAGCGCTTCCGGCTGCGCGAGGCCGGACACCCTCGGGGTGACCAGCAGTGATCCGCACGAACTAAGATGATCAACGTGTCCGACCAGCATGCACCACGGTCTCTCATCGTCACGCTCTACGGCGCCTACGGCCGCTACATGCCCGGCCCGGTGCCGGTCGCCGAGCTGATCAGACTGCTGGCCGCGGTCGGCGTGGACGCCCCTTCCGTACGGTCGTCGGTGTCCCGCCTGAAGCGGCGCGGGCTGCTGCTGCCGGCCCGGACGGCGCAGGGCGCGGCCGGGTACGAACTCTCCCCGGACGCACGCCAGTTGCTGGACGACGGCGACCGCCGTATCTACACCACCGCGGCGCCGGACGACGAGGGCTGGGTGCTCGCGGTGTTCTCGGTGCCGGAGAGCGAGCGGCAGAAGCGGCACGTCCTGCGCTCCCGGCTGGCGGGTCTCGGCTTCGGGACGGCGGCTCCGGGCGTGTGGATCGCGCCGGCGCGGCTCTACGAGGAGGCCCGGCACACTCTTCAGCGGTTGCGCCTGGAGGAGTACGTCGACTTCTTCCGCGGTGAGCATCTCGGCTTCACCCCGACCGCCGAGGCCGTCGCCCGCTGGTGGGACCTGGCCGCCATCGCCAAGGCACACGAGGCGTTCCTCGACCGGCACGCGCGCGTGCTGCACGACTGGGAACGCCGACCGGACACCGAACCCGAGGAGGCCTACCGCGACTACCTGCTCGCCCTGGACTCCTGGCGCCACCTCCCCTACACCGACCCCGGCCTGCCCGCCCGGCTGCTGCCCGAGGACTGGCCGGGCGCCCGCTCGGCCGCCGTCTTCCGCGGACTGCACGAGCGCCTACGGGACGCGGGAGCCACCTACGCCGGTCTGTGACCGCGGGCACGCCGTACGCGCCGCTGACGGAACCCTCCCCGACGGCGACGAGATACGCCGCTTCCGACGCTCACGGCGGGCATGGCTGATGTCAGCTCCCCAGGGTGAGCCGGGGTTTGGGGGCGTCCGTGCGGCCGGTCTGCGGACGGCGGCTGCCCGCCCGGTACGGCGCCGGCCAGACGACGCCCGGACCGTCGTAGCCCTGCTCGGCCGCCGCGTGCAACGTCCAGTGCGGGTCGTAGAGGTGCGGGCGGGCCAGGGCGCACAGGTCCGTACGGCCCGCCAGGATCAGGGAGTTGACGTCGTCCCAGGAGGAGATGGCGCCGACCGCGATCACCGGCAGCCCGGTGGCGTGCCGGATCCGGTCGGCGTACGGCGTCTGGTACGACCGCCCGTACTCCGGCTGCTCGTCGGCCACGACCTGCCCGGTGGACACGTCGACGGCATCGGCGCCGTGCGCGGCGAAGGCACGGGCGATCCGGACGGCGTCCTCGGCGGTCGTACCGCCCTCGGCCCAGTCGGTGGCGGAGATCCGGACGGTCATGGGCCGTTCCTCGGGCCACACCGCCCGTACGGCGTCGAAGACTTCCAGCGGGAAGCGGAGCCGTTTGTCCAGCGAGCCGCCGTAGGCGTCGGTGCGGCGGTTGGTCAGCGGAGAGAGGAAACCGGAGAGCAGATAGCCGTGCGCGCAGTGGAGTTCGAGGAGGTCGAACCCGGCGCGGGCGGCGCGCCAGGCGGCCGCCGTGAACTGCTCGCGGATATCGGTGAGTTGGGAGCGGGTCAGCTCGCGCGGGGTCTGGCCGTACGGCTTGTAGGGGATCGGGGACGGGGCGACGAGCGGCCAGTTGCCGTCCTCCAGCGGCTCGTCGATGCCCTCCCACATCAGCTTGGTCGAGCCCTTGCGGCCGCTGTGGCCGAGTTGCACGCCGATCGCGGTGCCGGGTGCCTGGGCGTGCACGAACTGGACGATCCGCCGCCAGGCCTCCCCCTGCTTGCCGGTGTAGAGGCCGGCGCAGCCGGGGGTGATCCGGCCCTCGGGGCTGACGCACACCATCTCGGTCATGACCAGTCCGGCGCCGCCGAGGGCGCGGGCGCCCAGGTGGACAAGGTGGAAATCGCCGGGGACACCGTCCGTCGCCGAGTACATGTCCATCGGGGACACGACGACCCGGTTGCGCAGGGTCAGGCCGCGCAGCCGGAACGGGGTGAACATCGGCGGTGTACCGGGCGGACAGCCGAAGTCCCGCTCCACGGCCTCGGTGAAGTGGGCGTCGCGAAGGCGCAGGTTGTCGTGGGTGACGCGGCGGCTGCGGGTGAGGAGGTTGAAGGCGAACTGGCGGGGCGGCTGGTCGAGGTAGAGCCCGAGGTTCTCGAACCACTCCAGGCTGGCGCGGGCGGCCCGCTGCGTGGAGGCGACGACCGGCTTGCGCTCCCCCTCGTACGCCGCCAACGCCCGCTCCAGGGTGGGCTGTTCCTCCAGGCAGGCGGCGAGCGCGAGGGCGTCCTCGACGGCGAGCTTGGTGCCGGAGCCGATGGAGAAGTGGGCGGTGTGGGCGGCGTCGCCGAGCAGGACGACGTTGCCGTGCGACCAGCGTTCGTTGACGACCGTGCGGAAGGTGGTCCACGCCGACTTGTTGGACCTGAGCGGCCGTCCGCCGAGCGCTTCCGCGAAGATCTTGGCGCAGCGCTCGACGGACTCCGCTTCGTCGAGTTCCGCGAATCCGGCCGCCTGCCAGACCTCCTCCCGCATCTCGACGATCACCGTGGAGGCGTCGGCGGCGTAGGGGTAGCCGTGCAGTTGCATCACGCCGTGTTCGGTCTCGGCGATCTCGAAGCGGAAGGATTCGAAGGCGAAGTCCGCCGCGAGCCAGATGTAGCGGCAGTGGTGTTCGGCCACATGTGGGCGGAACACATGGCTGTAGGCCTCGCGGGTGGTGCTGTGCACGCCGTCTGCGGCGATGACCAGGTCGTATGCCTCTGAGAGGGTGCGCGGGGGTGGCGCCTCGGAGCGGAAGCGGAGGTCTACGCCGAGTTCGTGGCAGCGGGCGTGGAGGATTTCGAGGAGGCGTTTTCTGCCTAGGGCCGCGAAGCCGTGTCCTCCGGAGGTTTGGCGGGTGTTTCGGTGGACGATGTCGATGTCGTCCCAGCGGGTGAAGTGGGCCTGGAGTGCTTCGTAGACGGTGGGGTCGGCGTGTTCGATGCCGCCGAGGGTTTCGTCGGAGAGGACGACTCCGAAGCCGAAGGTGTCGTCGGGGGCGTTGCGTTCCCAGACGGTGATCTCGCGGTCCGGGTCTAGGCGCTTCAGTAGGGCGGCGGCGTAGAGCCCTCCCGGGCCGCCGCCGATGATCGCGACACGAAGGGGGTGGTTGATCGTCATCGGCGGCTGCGGGTTCATTGTGGCTGGTCGCGCAGTTCCCCGCGCCCCTGAGGTTGGGACAGCTCCCTCGGCCGAAGACATCTCCCTACCTCCCCTGCCATTTCGGCGGGCGCTTCTCCGTGAACGCCGCGTGGAATTCCGCGTAGTCCTCGCCGTTCATCAGCAGGGCCTGTGTCGACGCGTCCATTTCCACCGCTGCCGCCAGCGGCATGTCCAGTTCGGCCGTCAGCAGGGCCTTCGTCTGGGCGTAGGCCAGGGCCGGGCCGTCGGCCAGGTGGCGGGCCAGGGTCGCGGCAGCCTCGTCCACCCCGCCCTCCTCCGTCAGCTGGCTGATCAGGCCGATGCGCTCGGCCTCCGGTGCCCGCACCGGCTCCCCCAGCATCAGCAGGCGGGTCGCATGGCCCAGGCCCACGACCCTCGGCAGCAGATACGCCGCGCCCATGTCGCCGCCGGACAGGCCGACCCGGGTGAAGAGGAAGGCGAAGCGGGCGGTGGGGTCGGCGACGCGGAAGTCGGCCGCGAGGGCCAGGACCGCCCCGGCCCCGGCAGCCACCCCGTGCACGGCCGCGATCACCGGGAACGGACACTCCCGTACGGCCCGGACGACCTGCCCGGTCATCCGGTTGAAGTCGAGGAGCTGGGCG
Source organism: Streptomyces muensis (assembly GCF_021474425.1). Lineage (GTDB taxonomy): Bacteria > Actinomycetota > Actinomycetes > Streptomycetales > Streptomycetaceae > Streptomyces > Streptomyces muensis. Next base: position 78,417 of record NZ_JAKEIP010000016.1, read on the forward strand.
GTGTCCATGGCCAGGGTCGCGCCGATGATGTCGTCGACGTCGCCGCCGGAGCAGAAGCCGCGGCCCTCGCCGGCCAGCACCAGGGCCCGTACCGACCGCTCCCGGGACAGCTCGGCGAGCAGATCGCGCAGGTCGGCGTAGGCGCCGAAGGTGAGCGCGTTGAGTTTCTCGGGGCGGGCGAGGGTGACGGTGGCGACCCCGTCGGCGTGCTCGACCCGCAGATGCTTCCAGTCGGAGGTGCGGGCGGCGGAGCCGGTGAAGGGACTCATGACGTGCGGCCTCCTCGGGCGGACGGCGGGCACTGCCTCAGTGAGCTCTACCCTTCGAAGCTATCACCCAACTTTGACTGTCGTCACGGTCGCACGATAACCCATTCGGGTGTGACCTGGCCCCGTCACATCCGTCACGGCTCGTCGACACCCGCGTAACGGTGGGATCAGCCGCGCGAGGCCGGCCGTTCACCCGGGTAAGCCGCCCTTCAGTCGGGGCCGAAGGTCCCGAACGGTGCCCTTCGGGAGCCTCTGCGGGGTGGCGCCGTACCATTCATAAGGTTGAAAGCAGGACAGCCTGCTCATGAACGGACCCGCCTTGCAAGATCGCCCCTCAGCCTCCGCCTCCTGGCGTATAGCGCTTCCGCACACGGCCGCCGCCGTGCCCGTGGCGCGTGCTCTGGTCCGTACGGCGCTGGCCGAGCTGGAGCATGCGGCCGACTGCGACACCGCGGAGCTGCTGACGGCGGAGCTGGTCGCGAACGCGGTGGAGCACACCGCGGGCACCGGCCCGATAGAACTCGTGCTGGAGCTGCTGCCCTCCGGCTGCCAGGTCGAGGTCCACGACCCGGACCCGGCCCCACCGGGTGATCTGACCAAGCCGAGCGGCAAGGATCCCGACCCCTGGCAGGAGCACGGCCGCGGCCTACTCCTGATCCGCGCCCTCAGCTCCTCCTGCGGCCACCGACCGACGGACACGGGCAAGGCGGTCTGGTTCAGACTGCCGACGGTGCCGGCCCAACGCCGCCCTGCGTAACGCCCTAAGGGGCGCGGGGAACTGCGCGACCAGCCACATCAAACCGGCACCCGACAGACAACCGCACCCCCTACGGCGCTCCCCCTGCCCGCAAACTCACGCCAGCGTCGCCACCAGCACAGCCTTGATCGTGTGCATCCGATTCTCCGCCTCGTCGAAGACCACCGAGTACTCGGACTCGAACACCTCGTCCGTCACCTCGAGCGACTCCAGCCCATGGCTCTCGAAGATCTCACGCCCGACCTTCGTACCGAGGTCGTGGAAGGCCGGCAGACAGTGCAGGAACCTGACGTCCGCGTTGCCCGTGGCACGCAGGACGTCCATGGTCACCGCATAGGCGCCCAGCGCGGCGATCCGCTCGTCCCAGACCTCCTTCGGCTCCCCCATGGACACCCAGACGTCCGTGGCGACGAAGTCGGCACCACGGACGCCCTCGGCGACATCCTCGGTGAGCGTGATGACCGCCCCGCTGACCTCCGCGAGCTTGCGGGCCCGGGCCACGACCTCGGCGCCGGGCCAGTACGCCTCGGGCGCGACGACACGCACGTCCATGCCGAGCAGCGCGCCGGTGATCAGGTAGGAGTTGCCCATGTTGAAGCGGGCGTCGCCCAGGTAGGCGAAGGTGATCTCCTTGAGCGGCTTGTCGCTGTGCTCGGTCATCGTGAGCCCGTCGGCGAGCATCTGGGTGGGGTGCCAGTCGTCGGTCAGGCCGTTGTAGACGGGCACGCCGGCGTACGCGGCCAGCTCCTCCACCTTCGCCTGGCTGTCGCCGCGGTACTCGATCCCGTCGTACATCCGCCCCAGCACGCGCGCGGTGTCCTTCACGGACTCCTTGTGGCCGATCTGCGAGCCGGACGGGTCGAGGTACGTCGTCGAGGCGCCCTGGTCGGCGGCCGCGACCTCGAACGCGCAGCGCGTGCGCGTCGAGGTCTTCTCGAAGATCAGCGCGATGTTCCTGCCCCGCAGGTACTGCGTCTCGGTCCCGGCCTTCTTGGCGGCCTTCAGCTCGGCGGCCAGCTCGACCAGCCCGAGGAACTCCTGCTCGGTGAAGTCGATCTCCTTGAGGAAGTGGCGGCCGGCGAGGGCGCTCGGGACAGTCGCCATGGGGGGCGCTCCAGGGTGGGACGAGTACAGGGACGTTGGAAGTCTATACGACCATCAGCATTTCTATACGGGCCGACCTCCACGCCACCCGAGCCCGGCCCCCTCATACGGCCTCTCATACGGCCTCCCGTACGACCGGGCAGCTCATACAGCGCGGCCCGCCCCACCCCCGCCCCACCTCGCTCCCCGGGCTATCGATCACCACGATGCCCGGCGTGCGCCGATGCGTGGTGGGGGGGGAGTTACCCGCATA
>NZ_JAKEIP010000017.1 GCF_021474425.1 Streptomyces muensis
GCCCCGTCCTCCTGGTCTGGCCGGAACCCGCCCCGGACCTCAGGACGCTGCCGCCGGCACCGCCGCGTCACGGGTGAGGCGCGGTGCGTCCGAGTTGACCTTCAAGTCGGTCGAAGCCCGACGATGGCGCGGTGTCGAACTCTGAGCTGATGCCGATCGGCGTCTTCGCCCACCGAACCGGCCTGACCACGAGCGCCTTGCGCTTCTACGCCGACTCGGGGCTGCTTTCCCCGGTGCAGGTCGACCCGGACTCCGGCTACCGCTACTACGGTGCTGACCAGGTGGAACGGGCTGTCGCGCTGCGTCGGCTCCGGGAGATCGACATGCCCCTCACCGCTGTCGAGGCGGTCCTCGACGCCGAGCCCGGTGACGCGGCCCGGCTGATCGACGAGCACGTCGCGAAGGTTCTCGGGGACGCGGCAGCGGTGCGGCACAAGGCCGCTTCGATCAAGGCGTCGCTCACGGATGTGCCGGGTCTGCCGGTCGCCGCGCTGAAGGGGCCGGTGCTGGCCGACGCGATCGAGCAGGTCCTGACCGCGACCGCGCGTGAACCGGGGATGCCGGTGCTCGGCGCCCTGCGCGTCGAGGCGACGCGGGAAGCGGTCACGCTGACCGCGACGGACCGTTACCGCCTCGCGAACCGGACCCTGGTTCCGGTCGAAGCAACGGCGGCGACCTGGGCTGCCACGCTCGACGGTGACGAGCTGCGGGCCGCGGTCGCCGAGATCCGCCGCAGCGCACTGGTGCGGATCGAGGCGACGCCGCACGGACTGTGGCTGCGCATGGCGGACCGGGACGACCTGCACTGCCGGCTGCTGCCGGAGGAGTTCCCGGACTACCGGCTGATGCTCGCGTCGCTTCCCGAGGCCACGACCCGGGTGACGGTCTCGAAGGATCTCCTTCTGCGAGCCCTGGAAGGACACCCCGGAGAACGGATCACACTGCGGGTGACCAGGGACGGCCTGGAAGCCCTGGCCACTGAGGGAGAGTCCCTTCGCGTCCCGCTCACGACCCCCATCACGGGGCAGGACCTTCGTATCTGCTTCGAGCTGACCACGCTCTATCCGGCCGTCAGCACCGCCATCGGCCCCGACGTGATGCTCGACCTGCGAGGACCGGACCAGCCCGTCACGATCCGCTCCGCCGACCGCGGCGATCTCACCACCCTGGCCATGCCCGTCAAGCCCGACCACTCAGCCTGAGCAGGAACGACGAGGACAAGAACCAACCATGACCGCCACCCCCACCTCCACTCCCAGCCCCGACCCGACCATGGAAGCCATCGGCCGGGCCGTCCTCGACGGACAAGCCGGAGCCATCGCCTCCGCCCGCCAAAAGCTCCTGACCCTGTGGTCCACGATCGGCGTCACCGGCGACCCGCTGCACCGCTGCACGCTCGCGCACCACCTGGCAGACCTCTACGAAGACCCTGCCCAGGCCCTGGCCTGGGACATCCGCGCCCTGGACGCGGCCGACGCCATGACCGAGCGGCGCGTTCAGCAGCACCACGCCGGCCTGCGCATCGCCGGCTTCTATCCGTCCCTGCATCTCAACCTCGCCGACGACTACCGCCGCCTCGGCGCCTTCGCCGCGGCCGCCGAGCACATCACGGCGGCCGAGGAGCAGGCCCCGAACCTTCCCCAGGACGCGTACGGAACCCTCATCCGTACCGCCCTCGGCGAGGTGGCCGAGGCCGTGTCCCGTCGCGATGCCGGCTCAGGGCCGCGGACCGGCCGGCCCCGCCCCCGTGCTCTCCCGTAGGACCAGCCGCGTGGGCACCAGCGTCGTGCCGTGGGTGGTGTCGCCGTGGCGGATCTTGGTGATGACGCCCTCGACGCAGAGGCGGCCGACCTCGGCGAAGTCCTGGTGGATGGTGGTGAGCGGGGGGAGGAAGGAGGCGGACTCGGGGAGGTCGTCGAAGCCGATGACGCTGACGTCGTCGGGGACTCGGCGGCCGCGTTCGTGCAGGGCGCGGAGCAGGCCCAGGGCCATCTGGTCGTTGGCGGCGAACACCGCCGTGCAGTCGGGGTGGTCGGCGAGGTGGAGGCCCGCGCGGTAGCCCGACTCCGCCGACCAGTCGCCGCGCACCAGGGGCGGCGGGGTCGCGCCGGCCTCCGTGAGGGCGGCGTGCCAGGCGTTGGCGCGGCGCTGGGCGGCGAAGGAGTCCTCGGGGCCGGCCAGGTGCCACACCGTGTGATGGCCGAGGTCCAGCAGATGCCGTACGGCGTCGCGGGCGCCGCCCGCCTGGTCGGTGTCGACGACGGTGTAGCGGTCGCCGGCGTCGGAGTCGGCCACCACGACCTGGACGCCGGGCGGCAGTGAGACCGTCGCGGCGTCGAGGAGGTGGATCTCCATGATGACGATGACCGCGTCCACGGCGAGTTCGCCGAGGCGGGAGAAGGCGCCGTTCACCTCGTCCTGGGTGGGGACGGCGACCGGCAGCAGCGTGACGGCGTAGCCGTGCCGGGCGGCGGAGGTCGCGATGGCCTCCAGGGTGCGGATGTTCCCGTGGGTGGACAGGGAGAAGGTGATCACGCCGAGGGTGCGGAACTCGCCCCGTTTGAGGGCCCGAGCGGCGCTGTTGGGCCGGTAGCCCAGCTCCCGCATCGCGGCCATGACCTGCTGCCGGGTCTCCTCGGTCACTCCCGGGAAGCCGTTCGAGACGCGGGAGACCGTCTGCGAGGAGACCCCGGCCAGCTGGGCGACGTCGGCCATGGAGGCGCCCTGGCGTGGGCGCGCGGCACGCCCGCGCGTACGGCCTCCCGCGGGGCGCGTGTCCATCGGCGCGCCCTCCCTGTCCGTCGTCCCCACGCTGCCCCCTGGGTGCGCAACTTTCGGTTCCGGCCAACTCCTTGACCGCCGAGATTCGCACAGTGTAGACATCCCGCCAGCGGATGTTTACGTAAACATTATGAGATCAAAACGGGCTAGAGCGCACTGAACCGCATCGAAACGAACCGCACCGAGCCCGCACCGGGACGCGCGGCGCACGGAAGAGCTGGAGTACTCGAGATGGCACACCGCACCCGCAAGAGAAGACTCCTGGGCATCGGCGTCACCGCCCTCGCGACCGGCACCGTGCTGGCCGCCACCGCACTGCCGGCCGCGCCCGCGGACACGACCGCCGCCGCCTCGGTCACCGTCCGCCCCGACCCGTCGTACAAGCAGGAGAAGTTCGAGGGCTGGGGCACCAGCCTGGTCTGGTTCGCCAACGCCACCGGTGACTACCCGCCCGCGATACGGGAGAAGCTGGCGAAGCTGCTCTTCGGGGACGACGGGCTCGCCCTGAACATCGCCCGCTACAACATCGGCGGCGGCAACGCCCCGGACGTCAAGGACTACCTGCGGGCCGGCGGCGCGGTCGAGGGCTGGTGGAAGGCTCCGGCGGGCACCACCCGCGAGGACGTCGACTGGTGGGACGCCGACGATCCCGCCGACTGGAACAACAAGGCTGACAAGACGCAGCGCTGGTGGGTCGACCGGATCAAGAAGGACATCACCCACTGGGAGACCTTCAGCAACTCCCCGCCGTGGTTCATGACCGAGAGCGGCTACGTCTCCGGCAACTTCGACGCCGGCAAGGACCAGCTCAAGGCCGAGTCCGTCGACGACTTCGCCAAGTACCTGGTGGGCGCCACCGAGCGCCTGGAGAAGGCACACGGCATCGAGGTCGACACCCTCGACCCGTTCAACGAGCCGAACACCAACTACTGGGGCACCAAGCTCGGCCCGGACGGCGAGCCCGTCGGCGGCCGCCAGGAAGGCGCCCACATCGGTCCCGAGCTTCAGCAGAAGGTGCTCCGCGCGCTGGGTCCGACGCTGGAGAAGTCGAGGACCGGCGCGGAGATCTCCGCGATGGACGAGACCAACCCCGGCACCTTCGCCACCAACTGGAACTCCTACCCCCAGGAGGTCCGCGACCTGGTCGGCCAGATGAACGTCCACACCTACGGCACCAGCCAGCGCACCACCGTGCGCGACCTGGCCAAGGCCGCGGACAAGCCGCTGTGGATGAGCGAGGTCGAGGGCGACTGGGGCGACGGGCAGAGCTTCACGGACATGCGGCCCGGCCTCGGCCTCGCCCAGCGCATCGTCGACGACCTGCGTGAACTGGAGCCCCGCGCCTGGGTGTTCTGGCAGCCCGTCGAGGACTACGACAACATGAAGCCGGGCGGCGAGTCCGCGAAGGGCGGCAACTGGGGCGAGATCCAGCTGTCCTTCAGCTGCACCTCGAAGGACACCCTGGAGTCCTGCCCGATCTACACCAACACCAAGTTCGACACCGCCCGTAACTTCACGCACTTCATCAAGCCCGGCGACCGGCTGATCAAGACGAACGACACCTCAAGCACCGCGGCCGTCTCCCGCAAGGGCGACGCGGCGACCGTCGTCCACGTCAACAGCACCACCGAGGCCCGCGACGTCACGCTCGACCTGTCGAAGTTCGGCCGCGTCTCCTCCCACGCCACCGTCACCCCGGTGGTCACCAGCGCCGACGGCAAGCTGGAGAAGCAGAAGCCCGTCCGGGTCACCGGCAAGCAGGCCACCATCTCCGTGCCCGGCCAGTCGGTGACGTCGTTCCTGGTCAAGGGCGTCTCCGGCGTCGCGAAGGACGCGGCCGAGCTGCAAAAGGGCCACACCTACCGGCTGACCGGCGTCCAGAGCGGCAAGGACCTCACCATCGCCGACAACGGCACCGGCCTCGTCATCAGGAGCGCCGACGCCGCCGACCCGAGCGGTCAGCAGTGGCGCCTGGAGCAGATCAGCGGCAACGGCAGCGACAACCGCAAGCGGTACGTCTTCACCGAGGCGACCGAGGACAAGCGCCTGGCCGTACGTGACGGTGCCCTGGTGGCCGAGCCCGACGAGGGCCGCCGCGACCGCGCCGCGCAGTGGATCATGTCGACGACCGGCGACGGCACCTGGACCCTCGTCAACGCCGCCACCGGACAGCTCCCGGACGTCGGCGGGCAGTCCACCAACGAGGGCGCCGCGGTCGGCGTGTGGCAGCCGAACTCCGGCGCCAACCAGCGCTGGACGGTGACCGACGTGACGGGTGACGACGCCTAGTAGACCGAGGACCGAGTAGTCCCAGTCCACCGAGTAGTCCTGGTACACCGAGCAGCACGTCAGCCCTCGGCTCCTCCCTCCACGCGGTGGGAGGAGCCGAGGGCTTTCACTGGTCCGAGTAGCCGATGTCCCCGATGGTCCAGGCGCTCACGTCCCGCAGCGCGACGCGGTACATGCCGCCCGTGTCGGGGATGCCGAAGCTGCCCTGGAGGATCCGGGCGACGTGGAAGTGGAGGTGGGTGGGGCCGGCCCCGTGCTCCGGCCCGTGGCCGCCGGCGTCCTGCGGCGCGGTGAACGCGGCGGCGAACGGCCGCAGGTGCTCGGAGTCCCGCAGGACCTCGGCCACGCGTTCCTTCCACAGGGCTTCCGGGGCCAGCCGTCCCGTGATGACGGCTCCCGGGATCACCACGGTCAGGGACATCTGGCTGCTGTGCCGCGACTCCACCATCGCGGCAATCGCGACGAGCAGGTCGTCAGGGTGCGTCATGTCTCAGGAGCCTAGCCCGACCGGGGCCGTCACGGTGCGGGCGGCGACGCTGACGTCACCAGCCCAGCGCACCCTCGTCGGCCCGGGTGTCGCCGGCCGGTGCGACCGGAGGGGTGTCGTGGCAGGTGAAGCCGAGCCGGGTCAGGGCCCGGCGCATCTCACCGGCGGTGAAGTCGCGGCGGTTCTGGCGGGTGATCACTTCCCCGACCTGCATCACGGGGTAGACGCTGCGGCCGATGGTGACGGCCACGCCCGCGAGGGGCTCGGGCGTGACGCCGCTCATCGACTGTTCGACCTCGCTCTTGATCAGGTCGAAGGGGAAACGGGCGATGACACAACGCATGGGTGCCTCCACGGGGTTGCCTGGGCTACGGGGTGTTCCTCGGAGTGTTCCTCGGGGTGGAGCGTCGGTTCCGGGTGGTGGAGCGGCGTCGGCCGCGGCCGCGGGCTGGGGATCCGGATCCCGTTCGTTGGCTCTGCTCGGCGGGCGGCGGGGTGAGGACGACGGGGACGCCCGAGGGGGTGCGGGCGCCGGTGATGCGGTGCAGTTCGGCCTCGCCGGGGCGGACCCGGGCGGTGCTGGGGGTGATGCCGGCGTCGGCCATCAGACGGTCCATCGCGCGCCGCTGGTGCGGCAGCACGAGGGTGACGACGGTGCCGGACTCGCCGGCGCGTGCGGTACGGCCGCCGCGGTGCAGATAGTCCTTGTGGTCGCCGGGCGGGTCGACGTTGACGACGAGGTCGAGGTCGTCGACGTGGATCCCGCGGGCGGCGACATTCGTGGCCACCAGGACCGTGACCTCGCCGTCCTTGAACCGGGCGAGCGTCTTGTTGCGCTGCGGCTGGGACTTGCCGCCGTGCAGGGCCGAGGCCCGCACCCCGACGGACAGCAGATGCTTGGCCAGCCGGTCCGCGGCGTGCTTGGTGTCCAGGAACATGATCACCCGGCCGTCGCGGGCGGCGATCTCGGTCGCGGTGGCGTGCTTGTCGGTGTCCTGAACGTGCAGCAGATGGTGCTCCATGGTGCTGACGGCGCCCGCGGACGGGTCGACCGAGTGCACCACGGGGTCGTGGAGGTAGCGGCGTACCAGGAGGTCGATGTTGCGGTCCAGGGTGGCCGAGAACAGCAGCCGCTGACCGCCGGGGGCGACCTGGTCGAGCAGGGCCGTCACCTGGGGCATGAAGCCCATGTCGGCCATCTGGTCGGCCTCGTCCAGGACGGTGACGCCGACCTGGTCCAGTCGGCAGTCGCCCCGTTCGATGAGGTCCTTGAGCCGGCCGGGGGTCGCCACGACGACCTCGGCGCCGCCGCGCAGCGCGGTCGCCTGCCGGCCGATCGCCATGCCGCCCACGACGGTGGCGAGCCGCAGCCGCAGGGCGCGGGCGTAGGGGGTGAGCGCGTCGGTGACCTGCTGGGCCAGTTCCCGGGTGGGGACGAGGACGAGCGCGAGGGGCTGCCGGGGCTCGGCGCGCCGGCCGTTCAGCCGGGCCAGCACGGGCAGGCCGAAGGCGAGCGTCTTGCCCGAGCCGGTGCGGCCCCGGCCCAGTACGTCCCGTCCGGCCAGCGCGTTCGGCAGCGTCGCCGCCTGGATGGGGAAGGGCACGCTCACGCCTTCGGCGGCGAGCGCGGTCAGCAGCCGGGCCGGAAGGTCGAGCTCGGCGAAGGTCGCGACCGCGGGCAGCGGTTCGGTGAGGGTGACCGGCAGGGTGAATTCCTGCGGACGGGTGGTCGTGGTGCGTGCTCGGGGGCTCTGCCGGCCGGTCTTGTGGGCACGGACACGTCCTGAGCTGCCGCCGGTACGGCGGGTGCGGTTCATGGGGAACCTTCCTCGATCCGGCGTATCGAGGAATTCTGCCCAGCGGTGGGGAACCGCACGCGGATTCACAAGAATGAGCCGAGTGAAATACGAAATGCCGTTGTTTGAAATCGAAGAAAACAATGAGCTGGGGCCCGCACCCCAAGAGTGCGGGCCCCAGCCACGTGTTCGCGACTGTCAGCGTCAGGCGGGAACGATGTTCTCGGCCTGCGGGCCCTTCTGGCCCTGCGTGACGTCGAAGGTAACCTTCTGGCCTTCCTGAAGCTCGCGGAAGCCGCTGGTGGCGATGTTCGAGTAGTGGGCGAACACGTCAGCGCCGCCGCCGTCCTGCTCGATGAAGCCGAAGCCCTTTTCCGCGTTGAACCACTTCACGGTGCCAGATGCCATATTGAATCTCCCTTGGGGGGCAGTGCCGGAATCCGCACTTTACGGATCCGAGTCGCCGCGATGATCACCCCTCCGGAAAGATCCGGAAAGCTCTGCAAAGAAACAAGTCTCTGGCAACCAAAACTGCAACTGCTATCACGCTAACACAGTCGGGCCGGACGCCCCCGGCAGTTTTCGGCACCGTCCGGGAATTCTCGTCCCGCCGTGGACCGTAATTCTGTACCGGCCGGACCAGGTATCTAACGGTCCGCGTCCCGCTCGTCCAGCCTCCGGCGCATGTCCCGGTTCAGCCGCAGCGCGTCCTCCAGCTGGTCCTCCAGGGAGATGATGCGGCAGGCGGCCTCGATGGGGGTGCCCTGGTCGACGAGCTCACGGGCGCGGGCGGCGATACGCAACTGACGGCGGGAGTAGCGGCGGTGGCCGCCCTCCGAACGCAGCGGGGTGATCAGCCCGGTGCCGCCGACGGCGCGGAGGAAGGCGGGGGTGATGCCGAGAACGTCGGCGGCTCGTCCCATGGTGTACGCGGGATAGTCGTCGTCGTCCAGATTCCCGGTGACGGGGACGTTCTCAGCGGGCATGGCACCTTCGTTTCGGGGACTTGGACAACCCTAACGCCGCGGGGGCCGCAGATGTGGCTCCGCGAGGACAGACTCTCTCAGCCAGTGAGTCCGGCCCGGCGGCAGGCGGCCGCGAGTTCCGGCGTGCAGATCTGGTCGATGGTGTACACGCCGTCCTTGACCACGGTGGACCTGATGTCGTCGACGGTCACGGGGACGGGGTCGAGCCGGACGGCCGGGATGTCCTTGGTGGTGGCCGTGTCGACCGTGGTGTCGGTGAGGTCGTCGATGTCCTCGCCGCGGCCCAGGGCGACGGCGATCCTCGCGGCCGCGTCGGCCTCGGCCTTGAAGGGCTTGTAGACGCTCATGTACTGCTCGCCCAGGACGATGCGCCGGACGGCGGCGAGGTCGGCGTCCTGGCCGGTGACCGGCGGCAGCGGGTCGATGCCGGCGCTCTTGAGGGCGGAGATCACACCGGCGGCCAGCCCGTCGTTGGCGGCGTAGACCCCGTCGACGCTGTCGGCGCCCAGGGCGGCGAGGGCGCTGTCCATGTTGGTGTGGGCGGTCTCCTGGCTCCAGCCCGGGGTGTCGTACGACTTGCCGATCCTGACCTTGCCCTGCAACGCGGAGAGCGCGCCCTTCTTGAACGCCACGTTGGTCGGGGAGGTCTGGGGGCCGTTCATCATGACGATCTGGCCGTCGGCCGCCCGGTCCCCCAGGGCCCGCAGGAGCGCCTCGCCCTGAAGCCGGCCCACCCGTTCGTTGTCGAAGGAGACGTGGGCCGAGATCGGGCCCTCGACGAGACCGTCGTAGGCGATCACGGGGACGCCCGCGTCGTGGGCCCGCTCGACGGAGAAGCGCAGCGACCGGAAGTTCACGGCGCTGAGCAGCAGGACCTTGACGTCCTTGTTGATCAGGGTCTCCACCTGTTGCTGCTGGGTGGCGACGTCACCCTCGGCGTTGGCGTACTCCACCGTGCAGTCCGCGCACAGCTCCGTGACCTTCTTCTCGATCAGCGGCTTGTCGAACTTCTCCCAGCGGGTCTGCACGTTTTGGCTGAGCAGCAGCCCGACCTTGAACCCGTCCTCGTCGGAGGCGCTCCCGCCCGAGCCGCAGCCGGCCAGCGCCGTGGCCATGGCCACGGCCAGGGTCAGCGGCGACGCGGCACGCCGTAGGGCCGTACGACCCCGATACGCACTCACGGGGGCCTCCCTGGCTCGTCCGGGAACGTCCGTGAAACCCCCTGACCGGCCACGCCGGCCACTCAGTGCCAGGATAGGCCGACCGGTGTCAGCGCACGGGGAAGCCGAAGCCGTAGCCCTGGTCCTTCAGCCACGGCAGGACCTCGCGCAGCGCGGCCACCGTCTGGGAGCGGTCGCCGCCCGCGTCGTGGAAGAGCAGGGTCGGGCCGTTGGAGATCTCGTTCTTGACGGTGGCGACCATGGTGGCGGTGCCGGGGAGTTCGAAGTCCTTGGAGTCGATGTTCCAGCCGAGCGGGCGCATTCCGCGGGACGCGGCGAGGTGACGGCTGTACGGGGTGAAGGCGCCTCCCGGGGCCCGGTAGTACAGCGGGCGGACGCCACCGGAGGCCTTGGTGATCATGCGCTCGGCGTCCAGGATCTGCTGGGACTGGTAGGCCTCGGACTTGCGGTCCATGGTGACGTCGTGCGAGACCGTGTGGTCGCAGAGCCGGTGTCCGGCCGCGACCACCGTCCTGACCAGGTCGGGGTGGGCCTGGGCCTGGGTGCCCACCATGCAGAACGTGGCCTTCACCCCGTTCTCCCGCAGCACCTGAAGCACCTGGGGTGTCCAGACGGGGTCCGGCCCGTCGTCGATGGTGATGTTGACGCTGTGGGCGCCGCCGTCCGAGGCATGCGCGATCTCCGCCGACACCGGCGTCGACTTGCGGCCCTGCGGCTGGGCGGGCGACGCGGCGGGCGGCGCCGAGACGCCGGCCTGGGCGGGCCGTTCCTCGGGGGAACCGACCTGCGCGTTCCAGAACGAGGTCAGCGCGGCCACCGCGGTCACGCCGAGCGCCGCCGCCAGCACCTTGCCGTACCATCCCCGTCCGCCGCTTCGCACCATGTTCCCTGTCCCTCGCCGTCGCTGTGGCCCGTGCATCCGGCAAGAGGGGGGAGAACGGCCGAGGGATCCGTCTGTTACCGATCACGCACAATTCGACCGGGTCGGGCGTGACGACCGGATCCCTGGCCGGGCGACAGGCGGCACACAGGCGGTTCTCAGGGAGGCGGGCCAGGCTCCGGTGCATGCCTGCCGCATGTGGAACCCCGGGAGTCCGTCAGGGCGCCGTGCGTGTGCTGATCGTCGATGACGAGCCCGAGCTCACCGAACTGCTCGCGTGGGCCGTCGCCGACGCGGGATGGCAGGCGTTCTCGGCGGCTGACGGGCGCGAGGCGCTGACGATGGCGCGTGGCTGTGCCCCGCATGCCGTCGTGCTCGACGGGATGCTGCCGGACCTGGACGGGGTGCACGTCCTGCGGCGGCTGCGGTACGAGAACGCGCGGTTGCCCGTGCTCATGCTGACCGCACGCGACGCCCTGGAGCACCGCCTCGACGGCCTGTCGGCCGGTGCCGACGACTACGTCACCAAGCCCTTCTCGCTGGAGGAGGTCATGCTGCGGCTGCGCGGCCTGCTGCGCCGGGCAGGAGCCGAGCCGGAGGCGGCGGACGAGCCCGTACGGGTGCTCGGCGACCTCGTACTGGCCGAGAGGACCCGGCAGGTGCAGCGCGCCGGGACACCGATCGCCCTGACCGCCAAGGAGTTCGACCTGCTGAACTTCCTGATCCGGCATCCCCGCCAGGTGCTCAGCAAGGCGCAGATCCTCGGCGAGGTCTGGAACAGCTCCTTCGACAGCGAGGGAAACCTGGTCGAGGTCTACATCTACGGCCTGCGCGCGAAGATCGACAAAGGGCGGGCGCCGATGATCCACACGGTGCGGGGAGCCGGGTACGTCATTCGGGCCGCGGACGACGGGAGATGACGGTGCGGCGCCGGACGGGAGGGCGGTCGCTGCGTGCGCGTCTGGTCGCGTTCATCACCGTGGCCCTGGTCGTCGTGTGCGCGGCGATGGCCGTCACCACGGTGCTCGTCCAACGGGCCCGGCTGCTGGACGAGTTGGACCAACGGGTCCGGGACGCCGCCGCGCGGAGCCAGGGCGGCCTGGAGCGGCGTACGGGGAGCGCGACGGACCTCGGGTTCCTCAACGAGCGCGGCCAGCCCACCGGAACCGTCGCCGCGCGCCTGACCGACGGCGAGGTCGTGGCGGCCGAGACGGTGACCGCGGACGGCCGGCAGCAGGTCCTCACCGCCGCCCAACGTGCCGCCCTGGCCGGGATCACCGCCGACGGCACGCTGCACACCCGCACCATTCCCGGCCTCGGCACCTACCGGATCACCGCCGCCGAGGGCGCCGGACCCGCCGTACTGGCCGGGCTCCCCATGGACGACGTGGAGGCCACGATCCACGGTCTGGTGGTGACCGAGGCGGTGATCGCCGGAGTCGGCCTCGCCGTCGCGGGCTGCGTCTGCGCGGTGGTCGTACGCCGCCAGCTGCGCCCGCTCGGCCGGGTGGCCGCCACCGCCGTCGAGGTCGCCCGCGCGCCGCTGGAACGCGGCGAGGTCACCGGCCTCACCCGGGTCCCCGCAGCGGACACCGACCCCGCCACCGAGGCCGGCCAGGTCGGCGCCGCGCTGAACCACCTCATCGACCGCATGGAGTCCGCCCTGGCCGGGCGCCAGCGCAGCGAGGACCGCATGCGCCGCTTCCTCGCCGACGCCAGCCACGAACTGCGCACCCCGCTCGCCTCCATCGCCGGATACGCCGAACTGATGGACACCGGCGCGCCCAAGGTCGAGCCGCGGCTGGCGTGGCGCCGTGTCTCCGCGCAGTCGGCCCGGATGACCGGGCTCGTGGAGGACCTCCTGCTGCTCGCCCGGCTCGACGAGGGACGGCCGCTGGAGAGGGTGGAGGTCAACCTCGCGACCCTGGTGGCGGAGGCGGTGTGGGACGCGCGGGCGGCCGGCGCCGGCCACGACTGGCGGCTCGCCCTGCGGCTCGACGAACCGGCCACGGTGACCGGCGACCCGGCCCGCCTGACCCAGGTCCTGACCAACCTCCTGGCCAACGCCCGCGCACACACGCCACCCGGTACGCGGATCACCGTGTCCGTCGAGGCCACCCGCACCCGCTGCACCATCCGAGTCCAGGACGACGGCCCCGGCATCCCGCCCGACCTCCTCCCGAGCGTCTTCGAACGCTTCACCCGTGCCGACACCTCCCGCACCCGCGCCCCCGGCAAGGGCGGCGGCGCGGGCCTCGGCCTGGCCATCGCCGCGGCCATCACCCAGGCCCACGCCGGCCACATCGACGCCCGAAGCCGCCCCGGCCACACGGAGTTCACGGTCACGCTGCCGTACGCGGCCGGAGCGGACCCGGCGCCTGCCGCGCACGGGGCGGCTTCGCCGGCCTGAGCCCGCGTCGCGCACGTCGCCCGCACCCCGTGGCCCGAATCCTCAGCACATTCAAAGACCCGCAGGTCAGCCATGCCGTCCAGGTCGTGGTCCGGACCGGCTGCGGGCGGTGTGCGGAAGTGGGTTCAGCTGGGCCTCAGTTACGTCCCCCAGGGTTGCCGGCAGGTGGCCGACCGCGGGTGGTGGGCCTGACGAAAGGGAGCGAGCGAACGATGTCCGAGTCCGAGCAGGGGAACGGCCGTCGCGCCCACGCGAGCCGCCGCAACTTCATGCGCAAGGTCTTCTTCGCCTCCGGCGCCACCGCCGTCGCCACGATGGGCGGCGCCGGTGCCTGGGCCGCGATGGCCGACGACACCACCGGTACGGCGGAGGCCTCGGCCGCTCCGAGCGGCGCCCCGAGCGGAGCGCCCGGCGGCGGTGCGGGCGGACCCGGCAACCAGTCGATCACCGAGGACTTCTTCGGCCTGACCACCGACGGCAACCGCATCGACGACCTGTTCACGATCCACTCCACCAAGGTCGCCACCGCCCCCGTCATCGCCGCGGCGAACGCCTTCCTGGCCGGCCTCACCGACGACCAGAAGAGCTCGACCCAGTTCACCGTCCACTCCACCGAGTGGCGCCTGTGGAGCAACATCGACTCCTACGACCGTCAGGGCGTCTCCCTGGCCGACCTGAGCGACGACCAGAAGGCGCTCGGAACGGCCCTGCTGAAGGCGGCGCTGAGCGCCGACGGTCTGGAGACGACGGAGAAGATCCGCAGGATCAACCAGGCGGCCGGCGAGGCCATCGGCAACACCGACGCCTTCAACGAGGACGCCTACTACTGGACCGTCATGGGTACCCCGTCCGCGACCGAGCCCTGGGGCTTCCAGTTCGACGGCCACCACCTGGTCGTCAACTACTTCGTGCTCGGCGACCAGGTGGTCATGAGCCCCTGCTTCTGGGGTTCGGAGCCCACGTCGATGGAGATCGACGGCGAGACGGTCACGGTCTGCCACGAGGAGGTCGCCGCGAGCCTGGCCTTCGTCAACTCCCTCACAGCGGCCCAGCAGAAGATCGCCATCGCCTCCGCCACCAAGTCCAACGAGTCCATGAAGGCGGGCGCGTTCGCCGACAACACGGTCCAGGCGTACGAGGGCCTGCGCGGCGACGCCCTGAACGCCGCCCAGCGCAAGAAGCTCCTCGGCATCGTCGAGGCCTTCGTGGGCCGGGCGAAGGCCGACGCCGCGCGGGTGACGATGGCCGAGGTCCGCAAACACCTCGCCGACACCTACGTCACCTGGGCCGGCGGCATCGAGGACGACTCGGCCTTCTACGTCCGGATCCACAGCCCCGTGGTGTGGGTCGAGGTCGACTGCCAGGGTCCCGGCCCGCTGGCCGGCGCGTACGGCGCCACCCAGGGCGACGGCCCCACCCAGAAGCACGTCCACTCCGTCATCCGCACCCCCAACGGCAACGACTACGGAAAGGAGCTCCTGCGGCAGCACTACCTGACCTCGCCCCACCATCGGTGAGCCGCGCCGGTCCCGGCCCCGCGCCGCTCACTGGCCCGGTGTCACCGGGATCCATTCGCTGCCGCCCAGCGGGTAGTCGTAGGAGTCGCCGCCCACCTTGGCGCTGGTGCGGAACGGGGTGCCGGAGTTGTCGATGTGGACGGTGCCGCGGCGGCTGCCGCTGGACCAGTCCAGGGTGAGGTCCCAGCGGACGTCGTGCGCCTTGGTGTGGACGGTGACGTAGTAGACCTCCGGGTCGGACTCACTGACCTTGTACGGGAAGTCGCGTTGGCCGTTCTTGACGGTGAGCGTGGGGCTGCCGCTGTCCAGGTCGGCGTCGAACGACCTGCTCTCGACGCCGCCGCCGCAGCCGGAGCCCATCGCGTACTCGTTCCAGCCGGGCGGCGCGCCCTTCGACAGGACGCGCAGGTGCAGATCCTTCAGGACGACGGTCTCCTTGCCGGTGCCCTGCACGGTGAGGGCGATCCGCTGTTCGTTCGAGGAGATCGCACCGTACGCGGTGGACCAGCGCTGTGCGTCCTGCTCGCCCGCGGGCGGACCGACCTGCTCGGGTTCGCTGTCGACGAGGAAGTGCTGGCTGCACGGGCTGTCGTAGACATAGGGGCGGACGTCGACCGTGAGCGGGACGGCGTCGGTGGCGCCGTCCTCGGCCGACCCGTCCGTGGCCTGTGCGCCGCCGCCCGCCGAGGTGCCGGACCCGGCGCTCGCGGACCCGGAGGGGGAGGGCGATGACGACGGCTTCTTCCCCTTCCCGCTCGCGGACGGAGCGGCGGAGGGCGTGCCGGTGCCGGACGCCGCGGTCGTCGCCTCCGTAGCGCCGTCCGCCCGTCCCGTCGGCCGGTCGCCGTTCCCGCCCTCGTCGAAGGGCACACCCACGGCCAGCACCACGGCCCCCAGTACGGCGGCCGACGCGACGGAGGCGATCAGCGCCGTACGGCTGCGCAGGCGACCACCCGGACGACGCGGCCGCGTGAGCGCGCCCGGCACGCCGACGACCACGGTCGAGTCGACGGGGCTGGTTCCTTGACCCGGGGCTGTCTCTTGACCCGGGGCTGTCTCTTGGCCCGGTCCTGTGTCTCGATCCGATCCTGTTTCTCGACCCGGGCCTGTCTCTTGATCCTGGACTGTCTCCCGGGCCGAACCGGCTCCTTGCGTCGAGCCCCTCGCCGTGGCCTGATCCGTGCCGCGCCCGCGTGCCGCGTCCGCCAGGATCCAGCGCCGGTGCAGTTCCACGAGTTCCTGCGGTGTCGCCCGGCAGACCCTCGCGAGGCGTTCCACCGGTGCGTACTCGACCGGCACGGCGGTGCCGTTGCAGTAGCGGTGCAGCGTCGACGTACTCATGTGCAGACGCTTGGCAAGCGCCCCGTAGCTGAGTCCCGAGCGGTCCTTGAGTTCCCGCAGCAGCCGTGCGAACTCCGCCGTCGCCCCCGCCTCCGCCTCGCCCGACACCCGTTCCCCTCATTCCCCGTATTCCAGCCGCGCGTTCCAGGCCCCCGGGATTCTTCCTGGTCAGAGCGCGTTTCGGTGTTCCAGCGTCCCTAACTCCCCGCCGCAGGTGGCGGTTGGGACAGATCGCCTCACAAGCTTCGGCCATCCAATCACCACCGCAACCCGAACACCGAAGGGGCGCAGCAACATGTCCGACTTCCGTACCTCCCGTACTTCCCGCACCCGTCTCGTCGCCGCCGCGACCGCCGTACTCGCCACGCTCTGCCTGTCCGCGTGCAACGACGGAACCGGCACCAAGGACGAGGGCGCCGCGGCGACCACCACCTCCACGGGTTCCGCCACCGCCACCCCTTCCGAGGGCTCCGGCGGCAACTCCGCCTCGGGCACCTCGGGTTCCTCCGGCTCGTCGACGAGCGGCTCGAACGGTTCGGGTTCCTCCGGCGGCGGGGCGGGCGGCACCGATTCGGGTTCCACCGACCAGGCCCCGGCGACCAAGGCGCCCGCCTCCTCCGGCAAGCCGGTCACCTGCGAGGGGTCCAACACCAAGACGGTCGCGGCCCCGTTGAACCGCCCCGTGAACCACATGCTGCTCACCGTGACCAACACCGGCAGCAGGACCTGCTTCCTCTACGGCTACCCCGCCGTCCGCTTCGGTGAGGCCCAGTCGGTGCCGCCGGTCATCGAGGAGTCGCAGCCCCAGGCGGTCGTCACGCTGGAGCCGGGCCAGTCCGGCTACGCCTCCGTGAGCCTGTCCGCCACCGACGGCAGCGCCTCGGGCGGCCGGACCGAGAAGTCCCTGGCCGTCTCCTTCTTCGGCCGCTCCATGAGCCGGAGCGTCGGCGCGGCCGCCCACCCGTCGCTGCCCGCGAACGGCGTCCACATCGACGACTCCCTCAAGGTCACGTACTGGCAGCAGTCGATGGACGACGCCACCAGCTGGTGATCAGCGCAGCGCGCTCTTGCGCTGCCACTGGCTCCAGGACAGGTTCCACGCGCCGAAGCCGTTGCCGGGGTCGACCACGCCCTTGGTGTCCTTGCCGGTGATCTCGAACGGGTCGCCCGGCCGCACCTGCCCGTAGAACCAGGCGGCGTCGGCGTCGCTCATGCCTATGCACCCGGAGCTCTGGTTGGAGTTGCCGAACCAGCGGGCGTTCCAGGGGGCGGCGTGGGCGTACATGCCCGACCAGGTCAGCCGCATCGAGTAGTCGACCATCTTGTCGTAGGCGTCGCCCAGGCCCACCGTCTCGGAGTTCATGTTGATCGTGCCCTCCTTGGCCATGAGCACGGCGGTCCCGCGCCAGGAGCGCTTGTCGCCGCCCGGGGTGCCGCCCGAGACGGGTATCCGCCGCACGGTCTTGCCGTCGCGTTCGAGGGTGAGCCGGTGGCGGTCGAGGTCGACCTCGACGATCTGCCGGGCGCCGATGGTGAAGGTCGTCGCGTAGTCGCGTACGAACCAGCCGCCGTCGGCGCCCGAGTCGGTGCCGTTCAGCTCGGCGTCCAGGGTGACCTTGGTGCCGGGCTTCCAGTACTCCCTGGGCCGCCAGTCCACCCGGTCCCGGCCGGAGTAGTCGCGGATCCAGCCCCAGGAGCCCTCGGTGTCGTTCGAGGTGGTGATCTTCAGCTGCTCCTCGACCTCGGCCCGGTTCCTGACCGGGTTGTCGAAGACCAGGGAGATCGGCTGGGCGACACCGACGGTGGAGCCGGTGCCCGGCCGCCAGTCGACCTTGTTGACCTTGCCGGCGGGGGCCGTGGTGAAGGAGGCCTTCGTGCTCTTGGCGGTGCCGCCCTCGGAGCGGGTCGCCGCCGTCACCGCGTACGCCGCGCCGGGCACGGACTTGCGGTCGGAGACCCAGGAGCGGCCGTCGGCGGCGACCTTGCCGGTGAGCCTGCGGCCGTCGGCGTCGGTGACGGTCACCGAGGTGAGTCGGCCGCCCGAGGCGGTGACCTTCACGGGCTCGCCGGCCGGGACCCGTTCTCCGGCGGGCGTGACGGTCACCGTGACCGGGCGGTCTTCGGCGCTCGGCTTCCCCTTCGTGTCGTCCGGGGCGCCGGGGGAGCCGCTCGACGAGCAGGCGGCGAGCGGCGCCAGCAGGGCGGCCACGACAGCGGCCCGGGCGTGGGCGAGTACACGTATGCGCGACAACGGAGCCTCCGGAAAGGGGCGGCAAGGTGGTGGATGTCGTGACTGTAGAGCCGTGAAACCCGAGGTCAGCGGCTGTGGAGCAACATGACGGCGGCTGGTGCGCAACCGTCATGGTCCGGTCACATTCGCCGGACGGAGCGGTCATGGACCGCTGTGAGCCTCCTGTGTGTCCCCGCGACCGGCCCGGGGAGAAGGAGAGGCTCAGACCGTGTCAGCTCTGCTCGTGCCGCCCAGCCGCGTGTGCCAGGCACGCAACCGGGGCTTCGCCCTGCGCCCCGTCACCGCGGAGACCTACCGCGCCTTCCTCGCGTCCCCCGAAGGTGCCGCACTCGGCGCCGGATTCCTGCAATGCCCCTCCTGGGCCGACGTCAAGGAGGGCTGGCGCGCCCAACTGCTCGGCTGGGGACCGGATCCGGAGGCCGGCGCGCTGACGGGCGTGGCCCTGGTGCTGCTACGGCAGTTCCCCGGCACCCGCAAGTACTTCGCCTACCTCCCCGAAGGACCCGTCGCCGACTGGACCGACCCCGACATCGACGGCTGGCTCGACCCGCTGCTGGACCATCTGCGCCGGACCGGCGCCTTCGCCGTACGCATCGGCCCTTCGCCGGCCTACCGGCGCTGGGACGCCGCCCTGCTCAAGCCGCTCACCGGCCCGGGCCGACGCCTCGGCGACGTCCTGGCCAGTGAGGTCGACCCGCTCGGCACCGCCGTCGCCGAGCGGCTGCGGGCCCGCGGCTGGCGGCGCTGCGGCGACGACGGCACCGGGGCGGACGGGGACGCCCAGCCCCGGCACGTCTTCCACGTACCGCTCGCCGGACGCGGCACACAGGACCTGTGGAGCGGGCTCAACCAGGAGTGGCGGCGCAACGTCCGCCGGGCCCAGAAGGAGGGCGTGGAGGTCGTGGTCGGCAGCGCGGCCGAACTCCCGGAGTTCTACCGGCTGCTGGGCATCACCGAGCGGCGCGACGGCTTCCGGCTCGGCCGTTCGCTCGCCTACTACGAGCGTCAGTACGCGGCCCTCAACGCCGAGGAACCGGGCCGGATGAAGCTGTACCTGGCCCGGCACCGAGGGGAGATCCTGGCCGCCCACACGCTGATCACGGTGGGCCGGCGCGCCTGGTACCAGACCGGCGCCTCCGCCGACCACCGCCGCGAGGTCCGCCCCTCCAACGCCCTTCAGTGGCGGATGCTCCAGGACGCCCACGCCCTCGGCGCCGACGTCTACGACATGCGCGGGGTACCCTCCACACTCGATCCGGACGAACGTGCGTACGGACTGCTGCGGTGGAAGCTCGGCACCGGGGGACACGTCGTCGAGACGTTGGGGGAATGGGAGAGGCCTTTGGCCGGCAGCGCCAACCACACGCTCTACCGCGCCTTCCAGGCGTATCTGAACCGCCGATGAGGCAGACCACGAAGACGGCCTCCGCGGACTCTCCGGCCTCTCCCGCTGCTCCGAACTCCTCCGCTGCGCGCGGCAGTGCCGTCATGGCCGCCGGGTCCGTCGTCGGCAGGGCCACCGGGTTCGCCCGCTCGGCCGTGGTCGCGGCGGCGATCGGCACCATCGGGCCGGTCCCCGACGGCTACGCGGTCGGCAACGCCCTGCCCACCATCGTCTACATGCTGCTCCTCGGCGGCGCGCTGAACGCCGTCTTCGTGCCGGAGCTGGTCAAGGCCGCCAAGGAACACGACGACGGGGGCGCCGCGTACACCGACCGGCTGGTCACCGTCTGCGTCACCGCCCTGCTCGCGATCACCGCCGCCGCGGTCTGGGCCGCGCCCGCGATCATCGGTGTCTACACCGACTACACCGGTGAACAGGCGGCCATGACCACCGCGTTCGCCCGCTACTGCCTGCCGCAGATCTTCTTCCTCGGGCTCTTCACGCTGCTCGGGCAGGTGCTCAACGCACGCGGCCGGTTCGGCGCGATGATGTGGGCGCCGGTCCTCAACAACCTCGTCGTCATGGTCGTGTTCGGCCTGTACCTGGCGCTGTCCCTGGGCGGCGGTGACACCCTCACCGCGACCGAGACCGCCGTCCTCGGCTGGGGCACGACCGCCGGCATCGCCGCCCAGGCCCTCGCCCTCGTCCCCGCCCTGCGCGCCGCCCGCTTCCGCTGGCGCCCGCGCTTCGACTGGCGCGGCAGCGGACTGACCCGCCCGCTGCGCGCGGCCGGCTGGCTGGTGCTGCTGGTCCTGGCCAACCAGGCCGCCTACTGGGTCACCACCCGCCTCGCCACCACCGCGGGCCTCGACGGCGGCCCCGGATACGGCGCCTACAACAACGCCTACGCCCTGTGGGTCGTACCGCACGGCATCATCACCGTCTCCGTGGTCACCGCGCTGATGCCCCGGATGAGCGCGGCGGCCGCCGACGGGGACACCGCCGCCGTACGCCGCGACGTCTCCCACGCGCTGCGCGTCTGCGCCGCCGCCGTCGTCCCGGCCGCCTGCGCGATGTTCGCCCTCGCCGGGCCGGTGATGGCCCTCGTCTTCGGCCACGGCAGGACCAGCGCCGCCGACACCGCCGCCATGGCCGGGATCCTGATGGCCTTCGCGCCGGGACTGATCGCCCTGTCCGGCCAGTACGTCCTCTCCCGCGCCTTCTACGCGCTCTCCGACACCCGTACGCCGTTCCTGCTCAACCTCGTCATCGTCACCCTCAACGCGGGACTGTCCCTGACCGCCGCCCAACTGCTGCCGGCCCGCTGGGCCGTGACCGGCATGGCGGCGGGGTACTCCCTGGCGCTGTGCGCGGGCTGGGCGCTGACCGGCCGGGTGCTGGCCCGTCGCCTCGGCGTCGACCGCCCCCTGCGCTCGTCCGCCGCCGGCGCCCACGTACGGCTGCTGCTGGCCGCCGTCCCCGCCACCGTGCTCGGCCACTTCGCGGTCCTGGGAACCGCACCGGCCGGAGCGATGGTCTCCACGGTTGCCGGCGCGACCGCCGTCGTCCTCACCTTCGCCCTGCTCGCCCGACCGCTGCGCCTGACCGAACTGCTCGCGCTGCTCGACGGCGTACGCCGCGGAGCGACCCGCACCCGCACCCGCCCCTGACCACCACCGAGGGAGAACCGCCGATGTCCCGCGTGCTCCTCATCGAGGACGACCCTTCCGTACGCGAGGGGGTCGAACTCGGTCTGCGCCGCCGCGGCCACGAGGTACGGGCGGCCGCGACCGGCGAGGCCGGCCTCGCCGCGATGGCCGAGTTCCGCCCCGACCTGCTCCTGCTGGACCTGATGCTGCCCGGCATGAACGGCGTCCAGGTCTGCCGGCGGGTCCGCGAGCGCAGCCAGCTGCCGATCATCATGCTCACTGCGCGCGGCGACGACTTCGACGTGGTCATCGGCCTGGAGGCCGGCGCCGACGACTACATCGTCAAGCCCGCCCGCACCGAGGTGATCGAGGCCCGCATCCGCGCCGTACTGCGCCGCCTGGACGACGGCGGCGCGGGCCGGCCGGACATCGAGGTGCACGGCGAACTCACCATCGACCGCGTCGGACTGACCGTCGCCAAGGCCGGCCGGCCGCTGGCGCTCGCGCCCTCGGAGCTCAAGCTCCTGCTGCACCTGTCCGCCGCCCCCGAGCAGGTGTTCAGCAGACAGCAGCTGCTGGAGCACGTCTGGGACCACAGCTACCACGGCGACGCCCGGCTGGTGGACGCCTGTGTCGCCCGGCTGCGCGGCAAGATCGAGGACCAGGTCGGCAGCCCGCGCTACGTCCAGACGCTGCGGGGCTTCGGCTACCGCTTCGGTCCGCTGTGAGCACCGGCACCGGCGGCAGTACCGGCGGCACCGGCGCCCGGCGGTCGCGGCGGGCCAGGGCGTTCGGGCTGCGCACCCGTCTGCTGCTCGCGTTCCTGCTGGTCGCCGCCGTCAGCGCGGGCACGACGGCCGCGCTGACCTACCGCGAGGCCCGCAACGCCGTGCTCCAGACGGCCCAGGACACGGCGGTCACGTCGTTCCGCGACCAGGTCCAGCAGACGGCCTTCGCGCTGCCCGTGCAGGGCGGGGACGACCTGGACGCGCTCCTGCGGGACATCGCCCGCAGGGGAAAGCCGCATCCCTGGGTGGTGTTCGCCGAGTACGGCTCGGTCCGCGCCTCCTCGGGCGAGAACGCCGAGTCCACCGTCATCACACCCGAACTGCGCCGCGCCGCGCGGGCCGACCCGCACGGCAGCTTCGAGCGGGTCGTCAAGGACGGCGTGCCCTATCTGACCATCGCCATGCCCATGGTCTTCAAGACCGGCCCGTACAGCCTGGTGCCCAGCGGACTCGTCCTGTACGCCGTCATGCGGATGACCGACGAACAGGTCAACGTCGACGCCCTCCTGATGGCCGCCCGCGACGGTGCCCTGCCCGGCCTCGCCGTCGCCCTGATACCGGGCCTGATCGCCGCGCGCAGCGTGCTGCGCCCCGTGCGCGAACTGCGCGAGGCCGCCCGCAGCATGGGCAGCGGCCGGCTCGACACCCGGATCCCGGTGCGCGGCAGCGACGAACTGGCCGACCTGGCCCACACCTTCAACGAATCCGCCGCCCAACTCGACCACTCCGTACGGGAACTGCGCGACGCCGAGGCCCGCGCCCGCCGTTTCGCCTCCGACGTCTCCCACGAACTGCGCACCCCGCTCGCCGGGATGCTCGCCGTCACCGAGGTCCTCGACGAGGACGCCGACCACCTGGACGCCGACACCGCCCGCGCGGTCCGGCTGGTCAGCGCGGAGACCGGAAAGCTCGCCGTGCTCGTCGAGGACCTGATGGAGATCTCCCGCTTCGACGCCCGCGCGGCCGAGTTGAACGCCGACGAGGTCGACGTCGCCGAGACCATCCGCAAGACTCTCGACAACCGCCATTGGACCGACACCCGGATCCGCACCGAACTCCCCGACGGCATCCGCGCCCGTCTCGACCCGCGCCGCTTCGACCTCGTGATCGCCAACCTCGTCGGCAACGCCCTGCGGCACGGCGGCGCGCCCGTCACCGTACGCCTGCGCACCGAGGCGAGTTCCGAGGGCAGGGCGGTGCTGGTCACCGAGGTCACGGACAGCGGCCCCGGCATCCGCCCCGAGGCCCTCCCGCACATCTTCGACCGCTTCTACAAGGCCGACGCGGCCCGCACCCGCTCGGCGGGCAGCGGACTGGGCCTGGCGATCACCCTGGAGAACGTGAAACTGCACGGCGGAACGATCCGCGCCGGGAACCTGCCGGGGTCCGGAGCCGTCTTCACCGTCGAGATCCCGCTGCACGCGGAGGAGGCCGGGGGATGAGGCGTGCGCGCGGGCGCCGCGGAGCCGCGGCCTTCGTCGCCGTACCGGCGGCCGTGGCGCTGCTCGGCGGCTGCGGGATCCAGGAGACCGACGTCATCGAGGCGGGCGGCCCCGCCAGCTTCCAGGCCTTCCTCGACCGCGACTACGACATGCTGCTCTTCTTCCGTTCCCCCGACGGAGGACTGAGCACCGTGATCCGGACGACGGGGTCGCCCTCCGCCGACACTGCCGGCCCGGTGCCGACGGAGAAGGTCGTCTCGGCGTTGCTCGCCGGCCCCCGGGAGGAAGACCGGGCCGCCGGCCTGACCACAGCTCTGCCGACCCTCGGCCGCGGCGACACCGTCAAGGTCGAACCCGCGGCGAACGGCCGGGTCACGACCCACCTGCCGATCGCCCTGAAGCCCCTGGACGACACCGCACTACGCCAGCTGACCTGCACGATCGCCTACAGTCAGGACGCCGACGGCCAGATCGTCGTGGAACTGCGGGGACAGGACGGGACATCGAGATCCGGCACCTGCCAACTCGCCCCCGGCGGCACCTCGCTGCCCGAGACGGGTGACTGACCCGTCCTTGCCGCGGCTTAGGTCCATCAGCCGAGTGCGGTTCGGGCTGCGGTCGGGTCCCTGACCCGGAACGCGTCGCTAGCGTTGGCGATCAGCAACGATCACGCGCGTGACGCCCCGAGGGGAGCGACCGATGCCCGGCAGCGGCTGCACCCGCCCGCGGAGCGATCGGTGACGCCGGACGATCCCGCCGAGGAGCGCGCCGACGCCGCCCGCAACCGGGCCCGGCTGTTGGAGGCGGCGGCCTGGCTGGTGGCCGAGCGGGGTGCCGAGCACGTGACGATGCACGAGGTCGCGCAGGTGGCCGGCGTGGGCAAGGGCACGCTCTTCCGCCGGTTCGGCGACCGCGACGGCCTGCTGCTGGCCCTGCTGGACGACGTCGAGGGGGAGTTCCACGAGGCGTACACCTTCGGTCCCCCTCCGCTGGGACCGGGAGCACCGGCGACGGACCGGCTGACGGCGTTCGGTCGCGCCCTGATCGAGCGCATCGCCGACCCCACCGACCTGGGCCCGGCACTGGGACGCCAGATCCCCGTGGAACGCCGCCAGGCCTCGCACTACGGCCGGGCCTTCCACCACCACGTCTCCTCCCTCCTGGCGGAGGCGGGCGTCGAGGGCGACCACGACCTGCTCGCCCACGCCCTGCTCGCCTTCACGGACCTGGAGACCATGGACTACCTGCGAGGCGAGCGTCAGGCCGGCACCGAGCGCCTGCGGCGCACCTGGACGGACCTGGTACGACGGGTCACCGGAGCCGACGCACGCTGAACGCCGGTGATCAGCGCGTCCGCACGCGGCGGTCGCAGTGGTCAGACTCCGGTGGACGGATCGTCGACGAGCGCGGTGGCGGCTTCGTGGAACTCCTTGAGAACGGCGAGGAATCCGGCCTCGCCCCACAGGGCCAGCCCCAGAACGGCGACCCCCACCGCCGTGATGTGCACGGCCCCCGCGATGTCCTGGCACGACACCGCCCGCATCGCCGACTGGTCACCACTGGCCCAGGCCCGCGTCGCCTCACCCACGGCGAACTCGTAGTGCGGCGGGGCCGAGGCGGCGAGCTCGTCGGCCCGGCCCACCAGTTCGTCCAGCGTCCACGGCCTGCCCGTCAGCTCCATGATGCTGATCGTGGAGCGCAGCAGACCGTTCAGGATCGCGTACACCTCGATCGAGCCGCCCGCCTCCAGACCGTCCATCGCGTCCCGGACCGCGATGCCGTCCCGGTCCACATAGCCCCGGACGACGTTCAGTGCCCGGTCACGGGAGGTCGGGCGCGCTGCATCGCTCATGCGCCTCACACTATGGACGCCGGTCCGCCCGCGAATCGGTCTCCTGGCGCAGCGCGCCTCGGAAGAAAGCACTAGGACCAACGGCCACATTGCGTGGATCGGTCGCGGGGAGGAGTGGGAGCGGGCAGGATTTCGCAAGTTCGGTGAACCGTCAGGGGGACCGCTCATGCCGTACAGCTCCGTGGAATGGCCCGCGCGCAGTCTGCTGGGGGTGCTGGCGCCGCAGGCGCGGCAGGAAGTGCTCGAACTGGGCGTGCAGAAACGGTTCGAAGCCGGGGACGTGCTGCTGAGCGAGGGGGCGACCGACCGGCATGTGCTGTTGCTGCTCTCCGGCTTCGCCAAGGTGACGGCGCGCGTGGAGAACGGCGAGACCTCGCTGCTCGCCGTCCGCGTCGGCGGTGACACCGTCGGCGAGATGGCGGCCGTGGACGGCTCGGCCCCGCGCTCGGCGACCGTGACGGCCTGCGGTCCGATGACGACCCGGGTCGTGCAGTCCGGCGCACTGCACGAGCTGCTGATGCGGCGGCCCGAGGTGTCGGTGGCGCTGACCAGGATCATCGCCGACCGGCTGCGCTGGGCCAACCGCCGCCGGCTGGACTTCCGCGGCTACCGGGATTCAATCGCAGCGCACCTGTGTTCACGCCGGAGGTGAAGGGAACCTGTCGTCCGGGGTGCGACTACTCAGGCTTCATCGCGGAGGGATGGGGGAACGGACCGGCGAGCACTCCCTCCCAGAACATGGTCGCGAATATTGCGAACATGTGCGACGAAGACCTGATATCGATCAATATGGATCTTTGCGCTGAAGACTCCTGGTCCACGCGTGTAGCGTCCTTGTCGTGCAGCTCAGGTACGCCTTCCGTCTCTACCCCACCAGTGGTCAACAGGCCGCACTGGGGCGGGCGTTCGGCTGTGCCCGTGTCGTCTACAACGACGCCGTCCGCGCCCGCCGTGAGGCCCACGCCCAGGATCTTCCGTATCCGAAGCTCGGTCTGCTGTCCCGCCTGCTGATCACCGAGGCGAAGCGGCGGCCTGAGCGGGCCTGGCTGGGCGAAGTCTCCGCGGTCGTGTTGCAGCAGGCGCTGCGCGATTGCGAGCGCGCCTACGCCAACTTCTTCGCCTCCCTCAAGGGTGAGCGCACGGGGGCGCGGGTGGGTGAGCCGCGCATGAAGTCCCGCAAGGACACACGGCAGTCGATCCGCTTCACCGCCAATGCCCGCTGGTCGCTCACCGCCTGCGGGAAGCTGAACCTGCCGAAGATTGGCGCGGTGAAGGTGAAATGGTCCCGTATCCTGCCCGCCGCGCCCTCCTCGGTCACCGTCATCAAGGACGCGGCCGGAAGGTTCTTCGCCTCGTTCGCCATCGACACCGACCCCGCCGCTGACGCGACACGGATGCCCGAGACCGACCGCACCATCGGCATCGATCTCGGCCTCACTCTCCCCCAGAGGGGGTACCCCCATCGCGGTGCTCTCTGACGGCACGAAGATCGACTCTCCGCGTTTCCTGCGGCGTGCGGAGAAGAAGCTCAAGAAGGCCCAGCGGGAGCTGGCCCGCAAGCAGAAGGGGTCCAGGAACCGTGCCAAGGCCCGGGTGAAGGTGGCCCGTTCCCATGCCAAGGTCACCGACGCACGTCGCGAGTTCCACCATCAGCTCTCCACGAAGCTGATCTCCGAGAACCAAGGGATCGCCGTGGAGGACCTGGCGGTGAAAGGACTCGCGCGCACGAAGCTGGCCAAGTCCGTGCACGACGCCGGATGGGCCTCGTTCCTCAGCATGCTGGAGTACAAAGCCCAGCGGTACGGCCGCACCCTGGTCAGGATCGGCCGGTACGAGCCAACCTCCCAGACCTGTTCCACCTGCGGTGTCAAGGACGGACCCAAACCCCTCAGCGTCAGGGAATGGACCTGCACCGCCTGCGGTACCGTCCACGACCGGGACACCAACGCCGCGATCAACGTGAAGACGGCCGCCGGACTGGCGGTATCGGCCTGCGGAGCGCCGGTAAGACCAGGAGCAATCCCGGCACAGCGCGAAGAAACAGGAAGCCACGGACTCCCGAGCGAACCCCGTGCCGCGTAGCGGCACAGCAACTGATCGAGAAGGCCAGAATCTCCGGGCTTCAGCCCGGAGAGCAAGTCAACAGCTCAAGATCCCCGGCTCCCCGGCGGAGCTGTCCGAGCAGACCGCGAGCAACGCCTCCCGTACGAAGGAGCTGGAGGCGCAGGTCGCGTCGCTCAACGGCACGCTCAAGGACAAGATGGCCACCGAGCAGCGGCTGTGCGGCCGGGACAACTGGATCTGGCGGGGTGGGGTCAGGGACGTCACCATCACCTGCGAACGGGCCCGCGAGGACTCCTCGTCCTACCGCGAGACCAGCAAGATCGACACGTACGAGAAGCAGCTGGCGGTGCTGCGGGCCGAGGGGCAGACCCTGGCGGAGAAGAAGAACCGCGCCGCCGACACCTACCAGCCGCTGCTCCAGCGGACCATCGACACCAAGACGCGCGAACGTGCGGCCGACCTGGACACCGACGGCATCCTCACCCGGGCCCACGGCCTGAAGGAGGTCGCCGGATCGGACGGCTTCGCACTGTTCCTGACGGTCGTCCTGCACCTGCTGCTCCTGGGCTTCGACGCCCTGCCCGTCCTCGCCAAGTTCATGAGCGGCAGCACCATGTACGACACCCTCCTCGGCGCCCGCTTCGAGGCCAGCCGCCGGCTGCACGCCGAGGAACTCCAGGTACGGCACGAGTGCGCGCGGATGGAGCAGGGGGTGCAGCGCCACCACGTCGAGCTGGACACCGGTGACCGCATGCAGGCCCTGGAACACCGGTACCGGGTCGCCCAGGCGGAACGCACGGCCGACGAGCGCGCTGAGCTGGACGCCAGGATGGAACGGCTGCTGCGGACGCGACGGGTCTGAACAGGACGCTTCGAACCAACCCGGTGGCGTGCCGCCCGTCGGGGCACGCCACCCTCGAACGGGGACTCAGCGCCAGTCGTCGATCACGTAGGCGTCCGGGTGGCTGTAGCCGGGTTCGTTGGGTTTGTGCATGGTCACGCCCTGCAGCCAGGTACGGAAACCGCGGTCGACCATGCGCCGGTAGGCGTCCTGGCGGGCCAGGTTCATTCCGGCGTCCAGCTGCCCCAGCCCCTTCTCGGTGGCCAGCTGCTCGCACGCGCTCAGCAGTCGTTCGAACCGCGCCGCGGCGCCCGGGCCAGGGCGTACGGCGCCGAACTTGACGAAGCACACGTCCTCACCGGCCTCCGACCCCGCTCCGCAGTGGCAGACGGCCAGGCCGTCGAGGTCGGAGCCGGGGCCCTGGAGGAGGACGGTGTCACCGAGGCCCTGCGCCTGTGCGGCCACGATCTCGCGCTCCAGGCTCAGGCCCTCGTACACGGCCCCCGTCAGTGCGCGACCGAGGCTCAGGGCGTCGGGCCGCTCGGCGGCGGTCAGCTCGCCGTACAGCACCCGGCCGGGGACCGCGGCGCTGACGGTGACCTGCTTCTTCATGATGGCCGTGAGGAACCGGGGCCAGAAACCGTACCGGCGGTAGAGCTCGAGGTGCTTGGGACTGTGCGAGAAGGTGAACAGGCCGAGGTGGCGGTTCTCCCAGGTGTCGAAGCAGGTCATGACCGGTTCCATGAGGCGCCTGCCGATGCCCTGGTCCCACAGGTCCGGTCGTACGGTCAGCGGGCCGAAGTACCCGACGCTGCCCCAGTCGGCGGCGAAGTTCGATCCGACGACCTCGCCCTCGACGGTCGCCGCGAAGGCCGCGTGCGGATCCGCCGCCCAGCGGGTGCGGATGTAGTCGGCGGTCCCGAAGAACGTCTTGGGCTCGGGGATCCCGAGGAAGGTCCCGAAGGCGACCCTGAAGATCTCGTCGGCCCGGTCCAGGTCCGACTCGACCAGCGGGCGGACCGACACGGGGGCGGCGACACTGGTGTGCTTCGCTGCGGGCATGATCGCTCTCCTTTCCGCCCCCGGTTCCATCGCACCACGGACGCGCGCCGCGGGCGAAGCGACAGGTCAGGCCCGCCGGGCCTCCTGATGCCGGAGACCGCCCGTCACGGATTGGCTGTGCGCGCCCGGCATTGATCCGTTGGCCTACGCTTCGGTTCATGGGGGCGATGATCTGGAACGGTGTCCGAGAGCGGGTGGAGGCCCTGGCCCGTGCCGACAAGGCGCGGAAGGTCTTCGGGGCGTGGGACATGTACGGGGGTACGGGACACCACTTCCGGCTCGCCGATCCGCTGTCAGAGGCGGAGGTCGCCGAGGCAGAGGCTCAGTGGGGTGTCTCGCTGCCTGCGGACTACAGGGCCTTCCTTCTCGAAGTCGGCGCCGGCGGTGCTGGACCCTTCTATGGACTCACGACCCTGTCTCGCACAGATGCCGGGTGGCTGTGGAGCGACCCCGGCGGCGGCACCCGCCACGAGCGACTGCGCTTCCCTTGCCCGGATGTGGAAGACAGCATGCGTGCTCAGGCCGAGCACGAGCGCAGAGAGCCCGTCGCGTCCGACTTCGAGGGCGAGGCAGCCTTCGACGCGGCCTACCGCGCCTGGCTGGAGGAGGACGAGAAGCTGTCCGACTGGCTCTTGTCCGGCGCTGTGTGCCTCAGCCACGAAGGGTGCGGCTACTTCGACTGGCTGGTCGTGTCCGGCCCACAGCGCGGGCAGGTGTGGGTCGACGAGCGTGCGGGGGACGGACGGATCGGTCCCCTCGGGCAGGTCGGCTTCGCCGACTGGTACCTCGACTGGGTCGAGAAGACCGAGGCCGTCGTACGGCGTGGCCGCTAGGCCGGCCAGGGCCTGTGCACCCTGACAGACGTCAGGTACCCGGGGCCGCCCTCGTGCCCTTCACTGAGGTCGGCACACGCAAACCGCAACCTCTCGGGGGCACGCGAATGAACCGCAGTAAGAAGATGTTCGCCGCAGGTCTGGCCACCACCGTCTCGGCGGTGGCCCTGTCCGTCGGCGCCATGGCCGCCCCGGCGTCGGCCGCGGGCTCGGTCGACTGTCGTGGCGCGGTCCACGGCGTCGACACGGACCGGGGCATCGCCAGCTGCACGAACAACAGCGACCGCACCATCCGTTTCCGCGCCGAGGTCGTCTGCGGCCGGGCCCCCGACGTCTCCGGCAACTGGGTGACCCTGAAGCCGGGCCAGTACGACCAGTCCTCCGCCACCTGCGCCTGGTTCAGCACGGGTGTCGGCAGCGTCGGCTGGACCATCGAGTAGTACGTGGTGGGGGCGCGGGCCCCGGGGACGACGCCCCCACCGCGGTGGTCGGGGGTGTCGGTCTCGGCGATGCGGCCGTCGCACATGAAGGCGACGCAGGCGGCGGTCTCCCGGGCGAAGCCCATTTCGTGGGTGACGACGGCCATGGTCATGCCGCCCGACGCGAGATCCCGCATCACGGCGAGCACGTCCTTGACCAGTTCGGGGTCGAGCGCGGAGGTGGCCTCGTCGAACAGCGTCAGCTCCGGCTCCATGGCGAGCGCGCGGGCGATGGCCACGCGCTGCTGCTGCCCGCCGGACAGCCGCCCGGGCCGCTGGCCGGAAGGCGGCGAGGTCGATTTCGTCGAGGTGGTGTCGGGCGAGCCCGCGGGCCTGTTCGCGGCCCATGCCCTTGACGGAGGTCAGAGCGAGGGTGACGTTGCGCTCGACGCTCATGTGCGGGAAGAGGTTGAAGCGCTGGAAGACCATGACGATACGGGCGCGGGCGGCGTCGACGTCGGCGTGCGGCGCGGTCAGGCAGGTCTCGCCGAGCCAGATCTCACCGGCGTTGGGCGTCTCCAGCAGACTGAGGCACTTCAGGAGGGTGGACTTGCCGGAGCCCGAGGGACCGATCAGGCAGAGGGTCTCGGCGCGCCGCACTTCGAGGTCGATGTCGTGCAGGACGGGGACGGCGCCGTAGCTCTTGCTGAGGCCGAACCTGTACGGCGGCGGGAGTGAGGGGGGCGTCGGCCTTCTCCTCGTTCGGTTCCGGCGGGCTGGAGCGGGGTCTTGGGCAGGTCGGGCTCGGCCGGAGCCGGCAGGATCCCGGGGCGCGGGCCTTCGCGCAGCCGCCTGTCGAGGTAGTTGACGAAGTAGGTCAACGGGATGGTGAGCGCGTCCTCGCCCGTCCGGCTGTCGGCGAGATCGCCCAGCCACTTGGACAGGAAACGGCGTACCCCGAAGGCGTACGTCATCGCCAGCCGGCCTGCAACAACGTTGTCTCCCACCAGCGGACCTCGCCCCAGCGGGACGCCCGACCGGCGCCGTCCCAGACCCGGACCCGCCGGTGGTAGCGAGTACGGGAACGCAGCTCGGGCCCCTCGTAGGGGACGCTCACACTGCGGTCGGATGCCACCTTCCCCGAGTCCTAGACCGGCCTTCTAGGGAGGCGAGGGCCACCTGGACCTGATCGGCGCTCTGCCTGGCACCATGCCCGGGAGCCGACAACTCCCAGCTGAGCCGGGGGCGTTCGATGTCGGTGCCGAGGACCTGCTCGACGTACTCGACAGCGGTCCGCTCGACGCGGAGTGCTCCGACGCGTCGTCCCGCGGGCCCCGCGCCGGCGTGCCCGCGGCCTCCGCCGGGCTGCTGGACAATGCGGTGAACCCGGCTCTCGCGCCCGCGGTCGTGCGTTTCAGCCTGTTCTTGCGAGGAACTGCGGGGCTTTGGCCCTGGGAGGAATCGCATCCTCGTGCTCGCGGCGCGTGGCGCCGCGGTATTGCTGCCCGTACTCGGCCGCAGGGCGGCCGGGTGTCGTCTCCGCGGAGCCGGGGGGGACGGGTTCACCCGGTCGGGTGATCAAGCGGGAACGTGCGGTGGGTGGTCGTACGTGTGTGTACGTTGGGTGATCGTGAAGCTGACCGTGCAGGTGAGAGTGCTGCCGACACCCCAGCAGGCGGCGGCGCTTGAGGCGACTCTGCGCGCCTGCAACGAGGCAGCCACCTGGGCCAGCGGTGTGGCGTTCGAGAAGGACGTGAAGCGGCACTTCGCACTGCGTGAGCACACCTACGGCGAGGTCAGGGCGAGGTGGGGGCTGGGGGCGCAGGCCGCCCAACACGTGATCAAGAAGACGTGTGACGCGTACGCAACGCTGAAGGCGAACCTGACGGCGGGGAATCTGGGCAGGCCCGGCTCGAAGCGGTACCGGAAGGCCACCGAGAAGCCGATCGTCTTCCGGTCGGAAGGGGCGCAGCCGTATGACGACCGGATGCTGTCCTGGCTGATCGCCGGGCGGCGGGTCTCGGTCTGGACCGTGGCCGGGCGCATCAAGGACGTGGCCTTCACCGCCTCTGCGGAGCAGCTGGCCACGCTGGCCCTGTACCGCAAGGGCGAGTCCGATCTGGTGTACCGGGGCGGCAAGTGGTTCCTCCTGGCGACCTGCGAGGTCCCCGAGCCCGAGCAGGACACCGATCCGCACGACTTCCTCGGCGTCGACCTGGGCATCGTCAACATCGCCACCACCTCCGACGGCGAGATCATGGCCGGACGCGAGATCAATCGCGCCCGCACCCGGGAACGGATCCTGCGCGCCAGACTCCAGAAGATGAACACCCCCTCCGCCAGGCGCCGGTTGAAGAAACGCAGGCGCAAGGAGGCGCGACGGGCGAAGGACATCAACCACAAGATCGCGAAACACGTGGTGGCCGAGGCAGAACGCACCGGTCGCGGGATCGCCCTGGAAGAGTTGACGGGCATCCGCGAACGGGTACGGCTCCGCAAGCCCCAACGGGCCACCCACTCCAGCTGGTCCTTTGCCCAGCTGGGGCAGTTCATCGCGTACAAGGCCCGCCGGGCGGGAGTGCCGGTGGTGTACGTCGACCCGGCGTA
Organism: Streptomyces muensis; assembly: GCF_021474425.1. Taxonomy (GTDB): domain Bacteria; phylum Actinomycetota; class Actinomycetes; order Streptomycetales; family Streptomycetaceae; genus Streptomyces; species Streptomyces muensis. The sequence continues at coordinate 32,861 of NZ_JAKEIP010000017.1, forward strand.
CACCTCGCGTACTTGCGCCGAGTGCGGGCACATCGACAGGGCGAACCGGGTCTCGCAGGCCTGGTTCGCGTGCCGGTCCTGCGGATTCGTTGATCACGCAGACCGGAATGGCTCCCGCAACATCCGCGCCCGTGCGTGGGAGTTGTGGCGACGCGGGGCCCCGTCAACGGCCCCTGCCCCACCACCGCGCCAGCGGGACGGGGCTGGACGCGAACGCAGCATCACCGCCAGTGGTGCCCGTTGCGCAAGCCCGGCGCTTTAGCGCCGGGTAGTTGACGAAAAGTCTCCGGTTCCAGAACTGGTCCATGCGCGTTCCTCGCTCATCGTGTCGTCTTGGACAACAGAACCTTTTGGACAACAGCACCGTGTGGTGAAACGATTCAAACTTCCCTTTGCCGGAGAATGCTAGGGACGTGAAGCCACCCCAACAAGGTGTGTGACAGCGGTGATTCAGGCGGGAGGAGGGGTCAGGGCGGCCGGAGAGCCGGAGTCGCGGGTCTTGGAGGAGCGGCGGCGGTGGCGGAGTTGTGGTCTATTTCAACAACCCCTGTCCCGGTAGCCTCACCAGTGGCCAGTAGCGCACCACCATCCCCCCACCCCCCAGGCTTGCGTTCCGGTGTGGACGTCACCCGCCTGTCTCTGTCTCTGCCTCTGGCAGCCGGGTGATCTCCCCCGTTCGCCGCCTCTAGGAGGATCACGGTGAAAGTTCGCACCAGAAGCTCGGCGATCATCGGCACCCTCTGCCTCGTCGCTTCCCTCGCTTTGACCACGGCGTCCGCCGACGAGCTCAGCTCCCCACGTCAGGCAGCGAAGGTCGTGCTCAAGGAAATGGCCACGGCCCAGAATCCAACCGCCGGCGCCGCCGGTCCCGGTGGCACGGTCTGGATAGCCGAACGCGCGGGCAAGGTACGGGTCCTGGACGATCAGGGGCTCGGCGAGCCCGTCCTCGACATATCCAGCGAGACCACCAACACCGGCGAACGCGGCCTGCTGGGCATCGCGTTCGACAAGGAGTTCGCGCACTTCTACATCTCGTTCACGAACCTCCAAGGCACCAGCACCGTGGACGAGTTCGCGATGCGGGACGGCAGGATCCAGCCGGACACCCGGCGCACCGTCCTCACCCAGACACAGCCCTACGCGAACCACAACGGCGGCGACATCGCGTTCGGCCCCGACGGCTACCTGTACATCGCGTTCGGCGACGGCGGCTCGGGCGGTGACCCGCACGGCAACGGGCAGAACCTCGACACGCTGCTCGGCAAGCTGCTGAGGATCGACCCGAGCGGCGCCAAGCCGTACGCGATCCCGCCGGACAACCCGTTCGTGGACGACCCGAACGCGAGGGACGAGATCTGGGCGTACGGGTTGCGCAACCCCTGGCGGTTCTCCTTCGACGCGGGCACGGGCGACCTGCTGATCGGGGACGTCGGCCAGAACGCCTGGGAGGAGATCGACTGGGCCCCGGCATCCAGCAAGGGCGGCGAGAACTACGGCTGGAACCAGATGGAGGGCAACCATCCCTTCCGGGGCGGCACGGAGCCCGCGAACCACGTACCGCCGATCCACGAGTACGACCGCAGCGGGCCGGGCTGCTCGGTGACCGGCGGATACGTCTACCGGGGCGAGGCGATCCCGGACCTCAAGGGTCAGTACGTGTTCAGCGACTACTGCGACGGCACCGTCCGTGCGCTGCGGATGGAGAACGGCGAGGTGACCGGCGTGAGCGACCTCGGAGTCGACGGCGGCAGCGTCGTCTCGTTCGTGCAGGGCGGCAAGGGCGAGCTGTACGTGCTCGACCTGGGTGGCAGCGTCTCCCGCATCGACCCGGCGTAACGACCACCACAGGGTGTGCTCGAAGGACCACGAGGCTCGCCGCGGCTCGGGAGCAACCGGGCCGCGGCGAGCCAGTGACCTGCGGGAAGGGCTCAGCTGCCGGTGAGGGAGATGGCCAGGTCCGTGATGTTCAGGGGGAACTTGGACGTGACGGCGTCGGACACGAGCGTGGCCTCGCCGGTGAAGAGGTTGACGCTGTAGAGGGACGGCCTGTTGGCGCCGGAGGCGGTGACAGCGGCGAAGGCCGCGTTGCCGACCGTCTTGCCGCCCGACAGGGTGCTGAAGATGTCCATGCCCGCGTTGATCTGCGCGTCGAAGCCGAGGCTGCCGGTCGGCGCCAGCGTGCCGTTGTTGGCCGGGGACTGGATGACGACCTGATCGCCGGTCGTGTTGATGTCGAACAGCGTGGTCCCGGTGGCCCCGTTGAGGTCGTTGTTCGTGTAGGCGGCGGCGGAGACGCCCTTGGTCGTGCCCTCGATCGGCGGGGTGGTGAGGTTCAGGTCCTGGATGGTCGTGTGGTCGTTGAGGTTGTGCCGCAGATTCTGGCCGTTGTCGCTGATCACACGCAGCCGGTCGGCGGCCGGGTTGAAGTCGACGCCGAAGTTCGTGCCGTGCAGCGTGTACTGGAGCTGGGACACCTTGGTGATCACGACGTCCGTGGTGGCCGGCGGGGTCTTGATCGTGTAGATGCCGCCCTGGTTGCCGACGCCGTACATCAGGCCGTTCTGCACCCGGAAGTCGATGCCGATCAGAGCCGTGTCGCCACTGAGCCCGACGACGTCCCTGACCCAGTCGAGCACGTTCGGGCGGTCGGTGGTGAACGTGGCCATCTGGGTGCCGTCACCCGTGATGCCGAACGCGCGCAGGCCGGGAGCGGCGGCGGGAGCGGCCGAGCCACTGCCCGGCGCGCTCAGCATGAGCGCTGTCGACGTGGCCATGACCGCGACCGCCGCCGCGACTCTCTTTCTTGTTCCTGCTTTCATCGGTGTGTCCCTCCCGTTTGAACAAGCGCCATTGAGGCGCGCAGATGAGAGATTCCCGTACCGATTCCCGCGCTGATCCGGAGCGGTGGCCGGAATGATTGCCGTGGTGTTCCCCCACGGGCCGGTACGCGTTTCCTATTAAGGCCAGTTCACAGTGTCTCCACAAGTGGAACAGGCGATGGGAATGCCCCGATCCAGGGATTTTGCGCACTGTGACAAAGTGCCCCAGACGCGGTCGTCTCCGATGTGCGCACAGTGATGAATGCCGTCCGGATTTACCCTGCCGACTTCTTCGGCCGGAATGGGATGCTCGCGCCCATGGGGAGCTTCTTCGCCGAATTGGCCCGGCAGGCGTATGCCAACGCGCGCCGGGAGGTCGAGGCGTACGCGCGCGAGATTCCGGAGTTCGGGTTCCTCGGCACGAACTCCCGGGCGCGGGCCGAAACGCTGGAGTACGCCTTGTGGTTGCGCCGCCGCACGATCGAACTGTCCCCGGACAACAGCCAACTGAGCGACGACGACCTCGGCTACATCGCCGCGATCGGCGAGTCGCGGGCCGCAGCGGGGATGTCGCTGGACGCACGGCAGCGGGTCCTGCGACTGCACACCTCACTCATGCTGCGCGAGATCAACGAAGCGACCGAGGCCCAGCGCGGTGGCGTGGATGAACTCATGCGGATGATGAGCTGGTTCGCCCCGCAGGGAGAACGCGGTATCCGTGCCTACAGCCATGGATTCGTGACGGCGCTGCGACACCGGCTGCCGTACGTCGAGCAGGCAGCCCTGCTGGCCAGGTCGTTGCTGAACGGAGATCCCATATCGGCGGAACTCGCCTCGGCACTGGGAATGGAACTTCCCGAGCACTGCGCGGTGACGGTGATCCGGGTGCCGGACCGTCCCGTCGGCGAGCACGATCTGGAAAGCGAGATCGAGGCGCTGGTGAAAACCCACCAAGCGCCGATCATGTGGTGCCCGGGCAGGGGAAGCAGGAGCGGTGAGCTGATCGCCCTGATTCCCGCACAGCCGCACTCCGTACCCGACCCTGCTCCCGACCTCTTGCCCGACCTCGTATCCGCTCTCGTACGGGACTTCGCCCAGGCTCTCGGTCACCCCTGCGCCGTCGGCACCGCCATCTCACCGCTGTCCGAGGTTGCCGACGCCCTCGACCTGGCCCGGCGGATCAGCAGGGCGGCGCCGCTGCGGCGGGCGTCCGCCGGGCTGCGGCCGCTCACCGTGTCGGACGTGTTCGTCGAACTCGCCGTCGCGGACGCGCCGTTCGTCGACGAATGGCTCCACGCCGTGAGCCGGAGCCTGCGGCCCGGTCCGGACCTCCTTGTCACGCTGGACGCGTACTACCGCCACGACATGCACCGCGGCACCACGGCGGCAGCCCTCAACGTCCACCCCCGCACCCTGGACTATCGCCTCCGCCGGGTGCGGGAGCTCACCGGCGTCGACCCCGGCTCGACGCGCGGCGTGCGCATTTTCAGCTCGGTCGTCACACGGCGCCTGTCGGAAGCGTGGCACTGAACCGGGCGATCATCCGCAGCGGAGACGCGTGCCCGGCGTGTCACGTCGCGGCGATGCCCTCCATGCCCGACTCGTCGAACGGGGGAAGGCCCTCGACGGTGGTGACCTTGGTGAGGGATCCGTTCTTCTCGACACGGAAGCCGTCGACCGTTCCGGAGGTGGCGTTCTGGACGTAGACGAACTTCGCGTCCTTGGTCACGGCGATGTCGATCACGCCCTGCGACTTCGAGGACGGCGGGGTGGCGAGACCGACCTCGTTCGTCAGGGACAGCCGTCCGTGCTTGTCCATGCGGTAGCCGGTGACGGTGGAGTTGCCGGTGTTGCCGCCGTAGAAGTAGTCGCCCGCGCGCTCCAGCCAGCACAGGACCTCCTGGCCGCTGGCGAGCGGCTGCTGGAGGACCTTCAGCCTGCCGTCGTGCCGGACCTTGTAGACGCTCACCGTGGACTTCTCGGCCTCGGCGACCAGCATCCGGCTGCCGGAGCCGTCGAAGCTGATCGCGAACGGCACGTTGCCGGCGGACTTGTTGACGACCGGCTCGGCGACGGCCGGCAGGCCGTTCCTCTTCAACGGGAACACCTCGACGGTGTTGTTCCCCTTGGTGGTGACCACCAGGGCACGGCCGTCCGGGGTGATCTCGACCTCGCCGGGCGAGGTGTCGAACCGTGGTACGTCCTCGTTGTCCAGCCCGAGAGAGCGGAAGGACCCCCGCATCGGCACGAGCCCCTGCCTGGTGATCCGGAAGCCCTGGACGCTGCCCTCGCCGCCCGCGTTCATGACGTACGCCACCTTGCCGCGCACCGCGATGCTGGAGGGGAACTCGCCGCCGGTGTCGAGGACTCGCCGCTGCGTCAGTTTCGTTCCCTCGACGCGGAAGGAGGTCAGCGTGCCGCTGCCCGCGTTGACCGCCAGCAGCATCCCGGAGGCGTCGTCGTGGACGAGGGAGCCCTGGGAGGCGAGGGAGTCCGTGGGGGCGTCGACCTGGTCGCCGCCCCGGCCGCCGGTGGCATAGGTGCCGGCGGGACTCAGCCTGCCCTGGCCGTCCCGGGCGAAGACGCGGATGGTGTTCCCGTTCAGCTCGTTGCCCTGCACGAAGACGGCACGACCGGTGTCCGCTCCGGACGTCCCGTACTGGCTCGCCGAGGCCAGGGACACGGCCACGGTGGCCGCCGCGGCGGTGGCGAGAGCACTGCCGCCGATCACGATCCGCCGCGTCCTGGACCTCGCCCGGTGCCCGCGACGTCCTCCGGCTCCTCGGCGGCTCGGACGGGGCTCACTTCCATCGCCGTACATACTCATGTCCCGCTCCTTCGTCCTCGTGGCGTTCGTGTCCACGTGGTCGTCGTGGACGGGAGAAGCGTGGCCGGTGGCGGCGGTGAGGCGAGTGGGGAACGGGGGGCGCGTCAGACTCTCGTAAGCAGTTCTCCGGACGACCGCGGGCCGTCCCTGTTCTGTACAAGAGGTTCACGACGTGGGTGGGCGGTTCTCGCTGGTGCCGGGGCGGGGGGTGAGCGTTGACGGCGCGGCTTGGTGCGGCTGGTCAGTGGGCGCTGCCTGGGGCTGGGGTGCGGCAAGGCTGGCCAGGAGCTTGAGGCGGTCTTCGGAGGTGGTGCCCGGTTCGGCGGTGTAGAGGGTCAGGTCGTGCATGGCCCGGTGGGACAAGGGCAGGTCCAGGGACTGGTAGGTCAGCTCCAGGTCACCGACCTCGGGGTGCCACAGCCGTTTGATGCCGTCGTGGCGGATGCGGACGTCGTGCGCGGCCCATTGACTGCGGAAGTCGGGGCTGAGGGTGGACAGTTCGCCGATGAGTTCGCGCAGGGCCCGGTCGTGGGGCTCGCGTCCGGCTTCCGCGCGCAGCAGTGCGGCGGTGACGGCGGCGGCGGACTCCCAGTCGACGAAGAACCGCCGGGCGCCCGGATCGAGGAAGATGTAGCGGGCGATGTTGGGCCGGCCGCGCCGGTCGGTGGTCTCGCTTTCGAAGAGCGGCGCGTGCAGGGCCCGGGCCAGCGGGTTGCTGGCGACGACGTCCTGTCGGCCGTTGCGCACGAAGGCGGAGGACATCGTCATGGAGTCGAGCAGCCACTGGACGCGGGGCGGGATGGCGACGTCCCTGCGGCGGGACGGCGTGCGTGCGGCGGGGCGGGCTGCCCGGGCCAGGTCGAACAGGTAGGTGCGTTCGTCCTCGTCCAGCTGCAGGGCCTGGGCGACCGCGGCGAGCACGTCCTCGGAGACGCCGCTGATGTGGCCTTTCTCCAGGCGGGTGTACCACTCGGTGCTCACCCCGGCCAGCACGGCGACCTCCTCGCGCCGCAGCCCGGGCACCCGGCGCCGGCCGCTGGTGGGCATCCCGGCCTGCTCCGGGGTGATCTTGGCGCGGCGGCTGGCGAGAAAGTCCCGGATCTCCGCTCTGTGGTCACTTCGGTCGTCCATGCATTCCACGGTAGCCAGCGGCGGCCGCTGAGGGAGGTTGAGCTTGTACCCCCTATAAACGCGACCTTCTCCGCCCGCGCGGATGCCGGTCTCCTGGGACACGTGACCCGATCACGACCCCACGGAGATGAACCTTGAGTACGCGAGGAGGCACCCTCCACGCCCTCGACGGCGTTCAGGCCGACCAGTCGTGGCCGGCTCCTGCCCGGCTTCCGCTCGTCGTGTACGTGCTCGCGTTGGGCACGTTCCTGATGGGCACCACCGAGTTCGTCGTGGCCGGCCTGCTGCCCGAGATCGCAGGAGATCTGCAGGTCGGCGTCGCCCGGACCGGACTCCTGATCACCGTCTTCGCCATCGGGATGATCGTCGGCGCGCCGCTCATGGCGATGCTCACGCTACGGCTGCCCACACGACTCACCCTGATGCTCGCCCTGGGCGTCTTCGCCGTCGGGCACGTGGTCGTCGCCGTCGGCTCGAACTTCGTCCTGCTGCTCGCGGCCAGGTTCCTGACCGCCATCGCCACCGGGGCGTTCTGGGCCGTCGCCAACGTGGCCGCCACCCGCGCGGCGGGACCGGCGGCGAGCGCCCGCGCCCTCGGTCTCGTAGGGGCCGGTGCCATGCTGGCCAACGTCGTCGGCGTGCCGCTGGGCGCGTTCGCCGGACAGCTCATGGGCTGGCGCGGACCGTTCTGGGCCCTCGCGGCCCTCTCCGCGGCGGCCGTCCCGCTGATCGCCCGCACCGTTCCGCAGGGCGGTCCGACCCAGCGGGCGGGAACGATCCGCTCCGAACTGACCGCGCTGCGCTCCGGCCGTCTGTGGCTCGTGCTGGCCGCCTGCGCGACCACGACCGGCGGCGTCCTGGCCGCGTACTCCTACATCGCACCCCTGCTGACCGACCGGGCGGGCCTCGCGGCCGGACTGGTGCCGCTGGTCCTCGTCGGCTTCGGACTCGGCGCACTTGTCGGCTCGATCGTGGGAGGCCGGCTGGGTGACCGCCGCCCGCACATGGTGACCCTCACCGCCGCCACGGGCGCCACCCTTCTCCTGCTGGCAGTCGTCCTGTTGGCCGACTCCGCCCCCGCGACCATCGTCCTGATCGCCCTGTTGGGCTTCTTCGGCCTGGGCGCCAACCCGGTCCTGATGGCCCTCGCCGTCCGCTACGCCGGCCAAGCACCCACCCTGGCCTCGGCCCTGACCGTCTCGGCGTTCAACCTCGGCACCGCGATCGGCTCCTGGCTCGCCGGCCGCACCCTCGACACCGGCCTGGGAGCCATCGGCCCCGCCGTGGTCGGGACCGCCATCGCCGCGCTGACCCTGATCCCCACCCTTGCCCTCGCCCTGCGACGGGACCACCGCGCCGGTTCACCCGGCCCGGTCGGCCGGGGTGCAGCCGCCGCTCGTGCCGACCAGGCTTGAGCCGACGGAGGAGTGAGCCGTACCCCCGCGTCCGCTGGGTCAGGCCCAACGATCAACCCGACCGCGAAAAGCATGATCAGCAGGCCGACCCAGGCGGCACACACCTTCAGGGCGGGCGGTCGCTCGCGCTCTTCGATGCGCATATCAGCCACGAAACCGGCGCACCGCGTTCGAGGAAGGTCGCGTTCAGAGGAAGGTCGCGTTTATGGGGGGTACAACCTCGACCTCCCTAAACGGCAGCCGATGGCTACCGTGGACGAAATGGACCCACGACCCGACAACCGCACCGAGATCCGGGACTTCCTCGCCAGCCGCCGCGCCAAGATCACCCCGGAGGAGGTCGGGCTGCCCACCAGTGGCCGGCGCCGCGTCCCGGGGCTGCGGCGCGAAGAGGTCGCCGTCCTCGCGGGCGTGAGCACCGAGTGGTACACCCGCCTGGAGAAGGGCCACATCAGCGGGGTGTCCGAAGACGTCGTCGAAGCGGTCGCCCAGGCCCTGCAGCTGGACGAGGACGAACGCACCTACCTGTTCGACCTGGCCCGGGCCGCCAAACCCGCGCACCGCACACCCACCCGCCGCAGGGACGTCCCGGTCCCGCCCCGGATCCAGTGGATGCTCGACTCCATGACGATGGCCTCGGCATCCGTACAGAACGGCCGTCAGGACGTCGTAGCCAACAACCCGCTGGCCCGAGCCCTGTTCGCGCCGCTGTTCGACAGTGGCACCACCGACAAGCGCGGCCGGCCCAACTTCGCCCGCTACATCTTCCTCGACCCGGGCTCACAGCACTTCTTCGTCGACTGGGACAGGGCCGCAGGTACCACCACCGCACTACTGCGAGCGGAAGCCGGACGCGAGCCCCACGACAAGGCCCTGCGCGACCTCATCGGCGACCTGTCGACTCTCAGTCCCGACTTCCGCGCCCGGTGGGCCGCCCACGACGTCCGTATCCAGCACAACGGCGTCAAGAAGTTGCGGCACCCCGAGGTCGGCCCCTTGGAACTGGTCTACCACTCCCTGCCGCTGCCCCTGTCCGACCGGGCGGTACACGACCTGAGCATCTACACCGCCGAACCGGGCACCCCCTCCGAAGACCGCCTCAAGCTCCTCACCAGCCTGGCGGCCGCCCAGCCCGCCGCAGCAGAACCCGCCGACGGCCCTCACCCAGAGCGCGCGCCCGGAAGTCCTTCCCAGGACTGACCAGGACACGGACGAAATTCGCGATCCGTATCAACGGGGTGGCGGGTGCACTTTCACGCGCCGGGAGCCGGCGCGGCGGCGCGGTGGCGCGGTGGCGTGAGTTCGCGCCGTTCGGTCGAGAACACCATCCGAGGCGCCTGGCCGCACCCACAAAGTCAGGGAACTGACAGAGAACTGACACGTCGCGGGCGTCCGCGAGGTGCCCGTGTGCCATGCCCTGCCGGCACTCCCACCGGCCTGCCGGGAGCCCCCGTGCCCGCATCCGAAGCGGCAGGCAAACCGCCCGCGGCCAGACGAACCAGACCTGGACGACAACGTCGACCAAGCAGCTCACCGTCTACGGCGGCGCGAAGTGCCTCGACGCGACCGGCACCGCGGCCGGCGCCAAAGTCGCGACATGGGACTGCAACGGCGGCACCAACCAGCAATGGAACCTCAACTCCAACGGCACCATCACCAGCGTCCAGTCGGGCCTGTGCCTGGACGTGACCGGTGCCTCCACCACCAGCGGCGCACTGGTCGAATTGTGGGACTGCAACGGTGGCAGCAACCAGCAGTGGCGCCTCGGCTGACACCTATGTGACGAGGCCATGGAGGTGGGCGTAGGCAACCGCGTGCACCCGGTCGCGCAGGTCGAGTTTGGTCAGGATGGGGGAGACGTGGGTCTTGACCGTCTCGTCGCCGATGCCGAGGCGTGCGGCGATCTCGGCATTGCTGTACGCCCGGGCGAGCACAGCAGGACGTCACGCTCACGAACGGTGAGGCGGTCCCCACGCTCCGTCCCGGCACTTCACCCGCGACCAACCCCAGTTGAGCCGGATCCGCGCACCTCTATGCCGCCGCCCGGACGCCGATCGAGTCCAGGGCGGCGGTCACCGTCCTGCCCAGCGTCGCGGCATCCGCACCGGCTCGGGAGCGCAGGTTGACGCCATAGGCGAGCAGCGCAAGCAGATCCGCGGAAGCTCCGGGATCGACGCCGGGGGCGAGCTGACCCTCGCGGTCGGCGGTGACGAGGGCGGCGTACATCGCTTCGCGCAGCCCTCGGTGGTGCTGGTCCAGGACGGCGCGTACGGCAGGATCACTGTTCTCAGCGCCGGCGTGCGCGTTGGAGACCATGCAGCCCCAGCGGGCGTACTCACCCGAGCAACGCGCCTCGATCAGGCCGCCGAAGAACTCGGAGATCGCGGGCAGGCCCCGCTCGTCCTCGGCCAGGCGCCGGAACATCGGCTCGGACCGCTGCTCCATGTAACGGCGCAGCGCGGCGAGGTAGAGGTCCTGCTTACCGCCGAACGTGGCGTACAGGCTGGAACGGTTGAGCCCGGTCGCGGTCACCACGTCCTGGATCCCGGTCGACGCCACGCCCTGCCGCCAGAACAGTCGCACCACGGTCTCCAAGGTGGCATCCGGATCGAAGTGCTTGATGTCCGGCATGCTGCACCCCGCCATCTTGAAATAGGGATTCCAAGATACCCCCGTCAGCACGCCGCAAAAGGTGCTGACAGATACAGAGCGGGACAGGTCGCCCACCAGCGCGAAGGCGTCCAGCTTCGTCCAAGATCCGCCCGGTGGGCGCCCGCGCGCCGCGACCATGCCCCATGAATCGCATACCAGCCCTCTGGGCGGCCGCGTACGGCCCCCCGCGTCCGCCGCTTCGTCGCCCGCCGTGTGGTCCATCTCGGCGCCTTCATCGGGGCTCCCGCCCTGACTGACCACCGCCCGTTCACCAGCCTCTGACGCATCGACACCTCCGCACGGCTGGCGCGGGACCGCGCATGCCCTTATCTTGGAACGCCTGTTTCAAGATCTGCTCGCGGCCACCGCTGGGACGCTTCGTCGCGGCCGGTTCCCCCGCGCCAGTCGTCCAACCAGGAGGAACGAGCACCATGACCACCCTCACCACCGAACTTCGCACCTTCTACGAAGCACGTCAGCAGCAGATCCCCGCCGAGATCCGGGAGGTCATGCGCCGCGCCGGCCAGGAACTCGCCGAGTCCGGCCAGGCCGACCGCGCCCTGACCGTGGGCGACAAGGCCCCGCACTTCAGCCTCCCCTCCGCGACCGGCCAGACCCTGTCCCTGGACGCCCTGCTCGCCGAGGGCCCGGTGGTCCTGACCTTCTACCGCGGCGCCTGGTGCCCGTACTGCAACATCGCCCTGCGCTCCCTCCAACAGCACCACGACGCCATCACCGCACGCGGCGCCCGCCTGGTCGCCGTCTCCCCGCAGATCCCCGACGAGTCCCTCACCCTGACCGAGAAGCACGACCTGGCCTTCGACGTCCTCAGTGACATCGGCTCCGACACCGCCAAGCAGTACGGCCTCGCCTTCGACCTCCCCGACGACCTCGCCGCCGTCTACGACAAGCTCGGCTTCGACCTCCAGCGCGTCAACGCCGGCCACCCGCGCACGCTCCCGCTACCCGCCACCTACGTCATCGACCGCGACGGCGTGATCCGCTGGGCCTTCGTCAACACCGACTACACCACCCGCGCCGAACCGGACGACATCCTCGCCACCCTGGACGTACTGAACTGACCGTCCCGCCTGCAGGTTGGGCACCGAAGCGCTCCAGGGGCCGAGCCGACCTCGGCTTGGCGCACACTCGGGGGCTCAGCCCTTCTCCGGAGCGGGTGACGAGAATCGAACTCGCGCTCTCAGCTTGGGAAGCTGCGGGTACTTGGTGTGGGCAGGGCCGCTGAGCTGGTCGTTTGCCTGACACCAGACCTCATTGCCCTGGGTCGATTTCACCGTCGTTCCCCGCAGTTCCCCGCTCTATCTGGTGCGCTTGTGGTGCGTCGGTCGTGTCCTGGCCCGGTGCGGTCGACTCGTCGGCTCCGCCGTACAGATCGGCGCGGAGACGCTCCTTGGCCGCTTCGAGGCGTGGACCGTAGTCGGGCATGAAGATCTCGCGCAGCGTCTTGTCCAGCGTTCCGGAGATCGCGTGAATCGGCGACCAGACGGCTCGGTCGTGCACGATCCCTTCAAGGTCGTCGGACTGGAACATGACTTGGTAGAGCCAGTCCGACAGCACGAATGCTTGATCGCGCGTGAGCTTGATGGTGATCGCTTCCTCGTCCACGACCTCAACCTAGCTGCCGCGACTGGCGGTGTCGTGGGCCGACGTTGCCGTGAAGACCAACACGCTTTCCAACTGTGGTGGTGGGGTGGTGGGCTCCGTTCAGGGACGTTCACCTGCGTTCGTGGGCGGACTCGCCGTTGAGTGGTGACAGCTTGAGTCCTTAGCTGAACGGCCCTGAACGGAGGTGAATGAGACGGGAAATGAGACGGACGGAGCCTCCGGAACGGGAGCTCTATGGTCTACACGTAGCGGTCGACCGGTTCTGCGGCGAACGTGCCGTCGGGCAGGCGTACGTCGGTTAGCTCGAACCGCTCGCGGCGACCGTTGACCTCCAGTGTGATCACCGTGCCGGGAGGCCGTGTCGTGAGATGCTGTACCGGGTTCCCGTTCGTGCCCACGGTGTTGAGCACGGTGTATGAGCGGGCCCTGTTCTTCCGACGCCACCGGAAGAACCAGACGACACCGCCAGCCACTCCGGTGGCGCCGAGCGCTCCGAGAAACTCCGGCAGAGAGTCGACTAGGAGGCTCATGCTGCTGCCTTCCACGTCTTGGCCAGATGCCGCACCTTGCGACGTACCTGCTCAGCGAAGCGGGGATCTTGAGGACCACCGGCAGCCTCGGCAGCGGCCTCATGCCAAGTCCGGACCCCGGACATCTGCCAGGCGAGGAGCGTCCTACGTTCCATGGCGTTGAGTCTGTTCAGAATAAGGCGCGCTCGGGGGTCCTCCGGCACCCCATCGGGTTCGGGCTCTGTGGCCGGCTCGTAGGTAGAGACCAGGCCGAGCACCTCGTCGGAGAGCTCGCTGAATAGGAAGACCCTCGTACCGTGGACACGATGCTTCCACACCGGACGATCTGATCCAGTTTCCGAGTGCAGCAGCCTCCGGACCAGCCCGGGGAGCCGGGAGTCGCTCGTACGGTCGAACTCCTCGCTGTGCAAGAGGAGGGTCCCTGCCACGTCCGGGCCCGCTCGGAAGTTCAGACCGAGCTGAGCATTGACGATGTACTGGGTCTTTGCGATGTCGCCACTCTGTGCGGCCTTGCGGGCTGCGGTCAGCCAGTCCCGGAAGTCTGGGGAGGAACCGTCAGACACAGGCGCCATAGCCGGTCGGGCTTTGGGCGTACCCTTTCGGGGGGTCCTCCTGACAGCCTCTACGGCAGCTTGGTAACTCCCGCCGAATGTGGCTTGGTGTCGCTTGGCGTCGAGTTTGAGGCGGCGGTCACTGACCACGATTGTCCTGATCCGACGTGGCGTCCCGTGACTCGGCACGCCTACAACAGGGCGGCGACAGTCACAGGGATGCGGGGCACCTTCGGGCCTTCATCGCCGACGGTCACGGGATCTGTCAGCTCAGCCACCGGCCGCTGCACGGCCGACGACCAGAATAGCGGGAGGCTCGATCAGTCCGTCAAGCGAGGATCCCCCCTGCTTGCACACCGCCCACACTTCGGGCCGGCTTCTCCGGCGTAAGCCCCCTTCCTGGCGTGGGTGAGGAGAGCCGAACTCGCAACCTCAGCTTGGGAAGCTAAGGGCATCCAGGGCTTGCTCGGGGGCTGACCTGCGGCGGAGGGGTGTCCGGGTTTGGCGGGCGGTTGACTGGTTCCCCGGTGTACCCCGTGGTTCCCCGCACGATCTGGCACGGGTTTGGCACGGACCTCTTCGTCGAACTGTAGGTGCGTCAGATGATGCAACGATGGCGGACAACACATGGGCGGTTCTGATTACAGCCGGTGCGACGGTGACGGGCGTGTGGACTGGCAGCGCCCTCACAGCACTGGCTCAACGGCGCCATTGGCTGCGGGAAGAGGGCACTCGAAAGCGACAGGTCCGACGTGATCGGCCCGCTGAATTTCTCGCTGTGGCCCTGGAGTTGACCCGGCTGTTCCCTGATGAAGCTGGTACAGCGAGCCCTCAAGTGCGGGAACTAGGCCGACTGGCAGCCTACTCGCGTCTTCACGACCACAGAGAGGTTTACCCAACAGTTGCAGAGGTCCATGCACGCGCACTTGCCGTCCAGAGCGCCATCGCGACCGGTGATCGCGCCACGGCGAGTCTCATTGAGGACTATGAGGCGAGCGTCACGGCGTTTCTAGAGTGTGTGAGCCGGTACGCGAGGGAGTGATCAGGTACCAAGGGACTCCGGAGGCCCCTTGGTACCTCGGTAACGCAGCAGGTCACGGTCACTGCATGCGACAGATCAGGCGGGGCGGGTCCACGAATAGTCCACTGCCGGATGAGCACCGCTTTAGGAATTCGATCCGAGTCTGCTCCGGCTGCTGCCGTCGACTGGCGTGGCAGCCGGACAGAGACGCTGACGTACGCCTCTGTCCGGCGTCGTTGATGTCAGCTGTGGATGTCAGGACTCAGTTTGCTGACGCCTGCCTACGGTTCTGAAACTCCTCGTACTTGGCTGTGAAGACGTAGAGGGATCAAGTCCTATTTCCTGGCCAGCGCGGCATGTCTGTGACCTGACGTTTTCCAGCGAGCATAGTGCCGACTGCGTCAGTTGTTCCATCCGGAATTGCGTCGGCTGCGCCGGCTGCGCCGATGGCAGCCGCCCAAGCCGACGCAGCCCCGGATTTGTGTCGGATTCTTCTACAGAGACGCGGGCCCTTTGCTATACACGCGATTAGGGCCTGGGGGACTCGGCGGTTTCCTCGTGCTCGGCCAACCCTTGTTCAATCAGGGTCATTTGCAGCCTGATTTGTGTACCTCAGCAGAGCCGGGGAGCCGAGCAATGCCGAGCATGCCTACCCCTAGAGCAGGTCGTATAGATCCTCGTCATACCCGTGTAGCTCCTCGTCGCTCCCCTCCGGAACTAGTCGATCGAATTCTCGCAGCAGTGAGAAGCCAACGTCTCGCTCGACTGCGGCGATATAGCATGCCCAGCCCAGCAGCCGACATCGATACATCCCCTCATTCTCGCCACCGAAATCGGTCATATAGGCCTCATAGCCGAATTTCGATATCACGTGCAAGATCCATCGCATCTTACGCTTCAGAGCACGGGGGATATGTGGTCCGTCCGATTCTCCGACGTACAAACCGGTAACGTATTGCGGACCACCGCGGCGCATGAAAGCGGTTTTGCGCGTGTTCACCGACCAGCCAGCGTCGTCAAGAATGCGAGCAATATCCGTCGAGTGGCGGTCAGTGACGTCGCCGGAGAATGTGAGATCGTCTACATAGCGCGTAAACGACAAACCTTCCGACCGTGCGTACGCGGCAAGGGAGCGGTCTGTGTCCAGAAAGGCCAAATTAGACAAGAGGGGCGACGTGCTAAGTCCGATTGGCAGCTTGCCGCCGATAGTAACGAGACTGACAGCGAGTTCCGCAGCCTTCTCATCGAAGCCTTGCTCTCGCAATGAAGCCCTTATTGTTGCGGCACCGATGGACGGAAAGAAATCCTCAAGATCCATGCGCAATACGCACTTCTTCGCGAGGTGCTGACTGGCATTGCTGATCGTGGAGCGGCCGCGAACAAAACCGTGAACATGGTCGGGAGCTTCATATGAGAACTGGCTCGTGAAGCTCCGATGCAGATTTTTACTGACGGCGTTGAATGGCGGCTTGGGCTCGAACACTTCTCGTATTCCGCCGTGTTTCTTGCGGTGCCTGCGCTGAACATAGAGAAGGCCTTCACCGGCAGGGAGATGCTCGGATAGAAATTCTAGATTTTCAACCGATGTACCAACTTGCTCAGCTAGCTGATCAACCGAGAAAGACACCGTACCCCCTGCGGTGGCGTGTCAGGAGGTAGGGCCACACTCCCGTGCAAGGACTATCACGCAACGCACGCGAAATCGCGCACAACGTTGACCGCGACCCTACCTCCGGCTGGAGTATATCACACATTAATGAAGAGGGTCCTTTCGGCTAGAAATGCGACCAAGCTCGAACGAATAGAGCATGGAAATTGACGGCTCAACCTCGCGGAATGCTCTATAAGCATAGTCTTTCGGGTTATCTGTGCGGTCCTTCTGGAGCCATCTACTTACGTCAGCCATGACATAGTCGATGATGGCCGTAGACATGTAGTCACGCTTGGTGACCATTGAGATATCGGGCTGCGGCAACGATGTGTCTCTGCCAGCCTTTTTCTGGGCCCCTCTAACGAC
This sequence comes from Streptomyces muensis, assembly GCF_021474425.1. Classification (GTDB taxonomy): domain Bacteria; phylum Actinomycetota; class Actinomycetes; order Streptomycetales; family Streptomycetaceae; genus Streptomyces; species Streptomyces muensis. The sequence goes on from NZ_JAKEIP010000017.1 coordinate 49,450, forward strand.
GGCATCGGGGAGTCGGCGAATGATCGACGTCATCTCTTCGCTCTGCTCTATGTAGCAAAGAAAATTGGGTTCATGGCGATGTCGAATCAGCAAATCACTCAACAGCTTTACGTACATGAACTCGATTAGCTCGGATTCCGTATTAGAGGGGAAACTCGTTCGATCGGTGACCACCATATACGCTCTGAAAAAGGTGTTCCGCATGAGCTCTCGAAATGGAACGGAGATCTCTGTCGGATCGTTCGAGCTGTGAAAACCGTCTTTGCGGAAATTTTCGAAGCTGCCAAATCCGGTCAAGCTGCGCCTCGCGACCAGGCGTTTGTGTAGATCTTTAATTCTTTCCTCGATGTCTTCTGCGTCCTCACCCAGTTCAACCGCACCTACGATCAATGGCTGGGAAGGGTTTCCGTTTCCCGACTCGTCCATAAATAGCTTCACCGCAGTAGCCCTTCATGAGGCATGCGGCAACGCCGCCAAGCCATCCGCGTCATCAGGCTAGAAGAGTAATGGTGTTCACCAGGCCATGCTCGGCGTTTCCCGGTTCCACAATCTTGATGCGAGGGCGAGGTTGTGCATGTGGGCGGCTTGGTGGAGGCCGTCGCCGCGCTGTCGGCAGTCGCGGAGGAGCTTGTAGTTCTTCATCTGGCCAATCCCATGCTCCACCGGGGCACATACCTGCGCGCGCCCGTAGCGGCTTCACGCAGGCCGATGCTCCGTCCTGGGTCCCGTCGCCGGGCGGTACCGGCACGGCTGGGCGCTCGCCGTTTGGCCAACCTGCGGCCAGCGTCGCGGCTTCACGCTGTTGGCTGGGAACAGAACAGCAGGTCGGACAGCGAGGCGCCTCTCAAAACCGACCGGTCTTGAAAACCGTTGTGGCAGCGATGTCACCGTGGGTTCAAATCCCACACCCACCGCAGATGGATGGCCCCTGACCTGGTGAATCGGTCAGGGGTCGTCACTCTGATGTCTGCCTGGGAGCGACCCTTGGTCCCCGCGGTTCCCCGCTCGATCGGGCACGGATGGGGCACACTCTCAGCCGACAGTGTCAGTGGCTCCCGATACTCTCGCCGAAATCTTGGATGGACCGAGCGGTGGAGTTGAGATGGCGAGCTGGTTGCGACGTTGGTGGCCGCTCTCATCGGCGGGATGAGCGGCGGTTTGCTGGCGCCTTGGGCCAAGGCCCGGTTCGATCGGCGACACGAACGGCATCAAGCGTTCGATCGAGCCATTGCTTCAGTCAAGGCTGTCTTGTACGCCTACACAGCCCCAACGAACGTTGCTCGCAGTCAGATCGGCGACAGCACTTATGCGCAGGAATTCATAGATCAGCTTCTGACCCGACGTATGGAACGGTTCTTCGAGGCGACCTACGGGATGCGTCAGGCGATCGCCGGGCTGGAACCTTGAACCGCTCCGGGATCGGTGGAGGCTCTATGCGTTGACTCCAGCCGCCGGTTGGGGCTGGTGTTGAGCGTAGTAGCTGGTCTCGTGCTCGTGGGGCGGGATATCTCCGATCGCCGTGTGGAGACGCTGGTTGTTGAACCAGTCGACCCATTCCGCGGTGACGAGTTCGACATCGGCAAGGCCGTGCCAGGGCTTGCGAGGCTTGATCAACTCCGTCTTATAGAGGCCGATCTGGGACTCCATGAGGGCGTTGTCCAGGGCGTCGCCGACCGTGCCGATCGAGGCATCGATGCCGGCCTCGAGAAGGTGAGCGGTGAACGCGAAAGACGTGTACTGGCTGCCCGCATCCGAGTGATGAACCAGCCCTGGCCCAGCGGGAGTTCCGGCACGGTCCCGACGCCACAACGCCATATCCAGGGCATCGAGTACGAGCTTGGCCCGTTTGCTGGTGGCCGCGGACCAGCCGACGATTGCCCGGGAGAACACGTCCACGACGAATGCGACGTAGACGATCCCGGACCAGGTGGCCACGTAGGTGAAGTCGGCCACCCACCGCTGGTTCGGACGGGACGCGGTGAAGTCGCGCCTGAGCAGGTCAGAGGCCCGCTCGTTGCCGTCGTCGCGGATGGTGGTGCGGATCTTCTTCCCACGTCGGGCGCCCTGGAGGCCAAGGTCGCGCATCAGCCGGGCCACCGTGCAGCGGGCTGCCGGTATGCCTTCGCGGTGCAGCTGCCGCCAGACCTTCCGCACCCCGTAGACGCCGAAGTTGTCCGCGTGAACGCGGCTGATCTGCGTCTTCAGCTCCGCATCGCGAACCGACCGTGGGCTGGGGGTCCGGTTCTTGGCGGCGTAGTAGGTGCTCGTTGCGATCTTCAGGCCATGGCTGGTCAGGACCCGGCAGATCGGCTCGACTCCGAACACCTGGCGGTGTGCGTCGATGAACGCTACGAGCGTTTCGACGGCCGGTCGAGCTCGGCCGCGAAGAAAGCCGACGCCGCCTTCAGGATCTCGTTGGCCCGCCGCAGCTCGGCGTTCTCGGCCCGCAGCCGCTTGATCTCCGCGGCCTCCCCGGACGTGACGCCGGGCCGCTGGCCGTCATCGACTTCGGCCTTGCGGACCCAGGTCCGCACCGTCTCCGCAGCCCCGATGCCCAGCTTGGCCGCGACGGCCTTCATAGCGGCCCACTCGGTTGGGTAGTTGGGGCGGATCTCCGCGACCATGCGCACCGCGCGCTCACGAAGCTCAGGCGGGTAGGGGGACGGACGTGCCATGACTCGATCCTCTCAGGGAATCGAGCCTCCATCAGACCCGGAGCGGTTCACCTCACTACAAGGTCGCTTGGGATCCTGAGCGGTTCCAGCTGTCTGAGGACGAGCTAACTCGTCTGGTCGACCAGCTCAGGCAGGCAAGATAGCTGCACCTGAGCTACCTACGCACACCCACCACTCACCCCAGCTCCCATCCCGTCTGCCGTCGACCCACACACCGTGGAGCGGGCGTGGTTCATGGCGTCCAGGTGGAGCGCGCCACTGTACGAACGACCTGGACGCCATGGGCCGCGTCTGCTCGGCTTCGCCTGGGTCGATGGCAGACGGGATGGGAGCTCCCCGCGCACGCCACTACTCGGCCGGCACTCGCGAACGGCGCCCCGTCCATCTCGGAGCCTGAGCGCCCCCGCCGGAGGCTCTCTTTGAGCGTTGCCACGCTACGCGGTGATCTACTCATGGGCCGTAGTTCGCTGCCGCCCCAAGGGGCCAGCCCGCGCTTCGCGCGGGCACTTGAACCCGTGAAGAAGGTTGTTACTCAGGTGAGGTCGTGATGCGCCACAGAGGGGCGTCGTACTGCTCCGTGCGGCTGTTGATCAGCAGCTCGCGTAGGTCGTGGCGCTGGCCGCCGTTGAGGTTCAGGGCCTCGGTGATGTGTCGGAACGTCGTGTGGGTGACTCCGCGGCTTTGGGCTTCGGCCTCGAACTGATCCAGCTGGGCCAAGACCGCCTCCGGGGCCAGCTTCACAGGCCGCTGCTCGCTGAGCCATGCGGCCTTGTTGCGCTCGTAGTCGATCTCCGAGTAGCCGCAGATTTCACGGCTGTGCGCCTCCACGTCGTCCAGGTTGACCGTCACCGTGATCGCGCGGGCCAACTGGTTACGGCTCAACGCCTCGTCCATGTCGGCCTCGTGGACCGTGGGACCTTCGTCCGTGAGGGGCACGGGGAGGCCTGCGTCCCGTACTTCGCAGGTACCTCGCACTCCTCGTGCCGTCGCCGCGAGCATCCCCGTCGCCTCGGATGGGTGCCACTCCAGGACCGAGCTGATCCGCTCTGAATCCTTCGCCGTGAAGGTGTGGACGAGAGGCCCGAGCATGCCGCGCAGGTCATCGGGTGGTAGTTCGCCGTCCAGGCCGGGGCCTGCGACCAACAGGCGGATGCGTGCGTTCACTTGGCAGCACGCGGCCAGTGTGAGGGCGTCGGCAAGCGGGCTCTTGAGCGTCGGCTCATCGCCTCGGGCCAGGATGTCGCCGCCGACGTCCAGGAGGTCGACCGATGTCGGCTCCAAGTGGCTGATCAGCTCTTCCAGTTGGCGAGTGATGCCCTCAGCTCCGTAGTGCGGGTCGATCAGCGCGAACGTGTGCGGGAGCTCTGCCGCGAGTCGCGGGAGGGTGGATCCAGCCGGAGCGATCGGGCGGGCTTCGGCCGGCACTGCCCAGACGGCCGGAGTGATCTGTTCGAGGCCGGTGAAGTCGTGCGCTCCTCGGGGCCCCGGAACCGGGTCGATCAGGAGACGATCCCACGCGTAGGTGAGGATCACCGCCTGGTCCTCATCGCCGTACAGGGTGGCGTCAAGCATTGCGGCGGCGACTGCGTCGCCCCCTCCTCCTGCTGCGACGATCAACCGCGTCATGCGGACAGGGTACGGGGTCGAACATTTGCGACTCACCCTATAGTGGCTAGAGGCCATAGCCACTTGGACCAGGGAGGGAGCATGCCTCAGATTGAGGAGACTCAGCCGAAGTATCTCCAGATCGCGCACTTCATCCGTGATCAGATCCTGCGGGGGGATCTGCGGCCGGGCGACGAGGTTCCCTCGGAACGGCAACTCGCTGCGGACTGGAAGGTGTCGAGGCCGACGGCGGCTCGTTCGCTGGAGGCGCTGAGCCATCAGGGCCTGGTCGAGAAGCGGCAGGGGTCGGGCACGTACGTGCGGAGCCTCGAAGTCAACCGGCGCGCACGTGAGTTGTACGGGCGCGCGCGGCAGACGGGGAAGATCTACACCTCGGGTGAGTACGCGGTCATCACGTCTGCGGGCTGGCTGGAGGCGCCGGACTACGTCGTCGAGGCGTTGAGCCTGGTCAAGGACCGGCGAGCCGTGCACCGCCGGCGCATCACCAACAACCAGGACGGGCCCATCACGCTGTCCACGTCATGGTTCGCTCCGGACGTCGGCCAGAAGGCGCCCAAGCTCCTGGGTCCCGAGCGGATCCAGGAAGGCACCCTGATGTACGTCGAGAACATGACTGGACGCCAGGGCAGCTACGCCGAAGACCGCATGTGTGCTCGGGCTGCCACGGACGAGGAAGCGGCAGACCTGAAACTGGCTTCTGGATCAGCGGTGTTGATCGTCCATCACGTCGTCTTCGACCTCCAGGACAGGCCGTTGGAGTTCGCCGAAGCCACCTATCCGCCCCATCGCTGGGCGTTCGAGCAGGGCTACCCGCTCTCCTGACGGTTCGTGAGTTCCGTTGAACCGCTTGCACGCCGCGAGTGGCTAATGCCACTATCCAGTAAGTGGCTAAGGCCACTTACTGGAAGGGGGCACGCGTGACGGGTCAGCGGCCGGAACAGGACGCGCGCTTAGCTTGCCGGGGTTGCCGGGGGCGCGGTTGGAAACGCGTCAGCTCGCGTACGGCGCTGACGCTCTCCACCGTCAACGACCGTGCCCGTGCCACATCGAAGCGACGGTGCCTCGACTGCGACGGCACCGGCAGGAAGTGAGCACGGATGGCCTACACAATCGACCGGCACCCGGGCCCGGACGCACCACGACTCGGAGCGATGGTCTTGCATCCCATCCCGGAGTCCGTACCCCGGGCCCGGCGCTGGTTCCAGAAGTTCATCGCCCCGTACAACCCGGTCTGCTCGGTCGACGACTGCGCGCTGATGATCTCCGAGTTGGTCACCAACGCCATTGTCTACGGACGGTCGGATGATCCATGGGTCGTGCGGGTGGAGTGGTTCCGCGAAGGGGACTCGCTCCGTGTCGAGGTGCACAACCCCGGATTCCCGGCGAACGTGCGCGTGCGCCGGCCCGACGCCAACGACGCGCACGGGCGCGGTCTCCTCCTGGTCGACTCCATCGCCGACTCATGGCACTCCGGCCCGAGCCCCTTCGGCGGTACGGTCGTGTCTTTCGTGATGGCCGATGCCTGGCCGTCGTGATGCTCACCCCTGCCTGTTCTGGCAGACAAGGGCGCGGGCAATGAATCAGCTGCCGAACGTCGTATCGCCACCGTTGCCCAGGTCGACGCTCTCGCAGAAGCGATCGGCATTCGCTGGCGTCTCATGGTCTACCTGGGCGCGTACGGCCCGATGCGCGCCGAGGAGCTGGCCGGCCTCCGTCGCCGAGGCATCGACCTCGACAGCCTCGTGATCCGCGTCCGCGTTGTCGAGCCTGAGTGGACCAACGGCAGCGTGTTCCCGGCGAGACCAAGTCCGATGCGGGTGTCCGCGCCGTCGTCCTCCCGGCCTTCCCCTACAAGGAGGTGAAGCAACACCTCGCCTGGTTCGCCGAGAAGGGGCCCGATGGTCTGGTCTTCGTCAGGGAGAAGGGAGCTCCCTTCCGCCGCACACCCTTCGGCCGGAAGTGGCGGTGTGCCCGAGCCACCGTCGGCCTTCCCGCGACGGCTTCCGCTTCTACGGCCTTCGTCACTCCGGACACACCCTCTCGACCCGCTCAGGCGCCACCCTCACGGACACGATGGTCCGCGCCGGCCAGTCCTCCGAGAAAGCCGCGCTGATCTATCAGCACTCCGACGAAGAGCGGCAGCGCGAGGCGGCCGCTGGCCTCGACGACCTGGTCCGCGCCGAGCGTGGGAAGCACCACAAGGACGACCCCGCGCACCCCAACGAGGAGGCCGCCGAAAGCTTGGTGCGGTTGTGGTGCGCACCTCACCCACCGGGCTGGACAACAAAGAACCCCCGGGTCCCTGACCTGGGGGTTTCGCATGGAGCGGGTGACGAGAATCGAACTCGCGCTCTCAGCTTGGGAAGCTGATGTTCTACCATTAAACTACACCCGCGTAAGACGCCCGTTCCGAGATCATCTGGAGCCGGTGTCCGATTGCCTGGTCACTGTACCTCATCACCGGCCCCCGGCGCTGAAGCCCTGGGGGCTGAGGGCGTTTCAGGGGGTGGATGTGACTGCGGGGTACCGGAGTTGGGGCGTACGGTGGAGGGGTCGGAGAGGGGTAGGGCGGGGTCGGAGTGCCGCCTGGAGGGCCGTCCCTTTGATCCCGTAATGTGCCTCTCGTCGTCAGGCAGGCGGCAGCCGGACGCGGCTCTTGGGGAAGGGACTTGAAGGACTTGATGGAGCGCACCGTCGTCCGATGTGCCGATGGGCACGTGTTCAGCATCGCTTCGTTCCCGATGCAGCAGGCCGAGCGCCTCGGCCCCGGGCGACTCCTCCGATGTCCCCGGTGTGCCCGGCTCCGCAGTGTGGTGCCGGTGCCCGTGGCGGTGGCGTCGGGGAAGCGGTAGCGGGGAGCGACAGCAAGTAGCGACGGCAGGTAGAGGCAGCAGGTAGCGGCATTGGTACCGGTGGTATCGGCGCGCACCTGTCGTACCTGGCAGCAGCGCCAGTACCCGCAATCGACAGCAGCAACAGCAGTAACAGCAAGCGCAGCGCCAGGCGCGTGGAGGCCGTGATTGTGGTCGTTCCGCGCGCCTTGCGTATCCTCGGGGCGTGCTTCTCTCAGACAAGGACATCCGGGCCGAGATCGACGCCGGGCGGGTACGGATCGATCCCTACGACGAATCCATGGTGCAGCCGTCGAGCATCGATGTGCGGCTGGACCGTTACTTCCGGGTGTTCGAGAACCACCGGTACCCGCACATCGACCCCTCCATCGAGCAGGCGGATCTCACGCGGCTCGTCGAGCCCGAGGGTGATGAGCCGTTCATCCTGCACCCCGGGGAGTTCGTGCTGGCCTCCACGTACGAGGTGATCACGCTTCCCGACGATCTCGCCTCGCGGCTCGAGGGCAAGTCCTCCCTCGGGCGGCTCGGGCTCGTCACCCACTCCACCGCCGGGTTCATCGACCCCGGGTTCAGCGGGCACGTGACCCTCGAGCTGTCCAACCTCGCCACGCTCCCGATCAAGCTCTGGCCCGGCATGAAGATCGGCCAGCTGTGCATGTTCCGGCTCAGCTCGCCCGCCGAGTTCCCCTACGGCAGCGAGCGGTACGGATCCCGGTACCAGGGGCAGCGCGGACCCACCGCCTCGCGGTCCTTCAAGAACTTCCATCGGACCCAGGTGTGAGCGGCGTGCGGGAGAACCTGACCTACGAGCGGTTCGGCACCGCCGTCCGTGAGCTCGCGCAGACCATCGCCGACGACGGGTACGAGCCGGACATCGTGCTCAGCATCGCCCGCGGCGGCGGCGTCTTCGTCGCCGGCGGGCTGGCCTACGCGCTCGACTGCAAGAACCTGCATCTTGTGAACGTGGAGTTTGGTTTGGCGTGCTGATAACACGTGGCCTTGACCTGGGCAAACGCCCTGGTCAGGGCTTTTCTGTTGTGCCCGTTGGTACCCCTTGGATGTAGGTCTAACTAGTTGCTCTGCTGAGTTTTTGCTGAGCCTGGCGAGGGCTCGTTCGTGCAGTGAGACTCCTCACATTGGTTCGGCAGCCGGGTGTCTGTCGTTGGCGGTGGGCCTACTAGACGGCGTGTGCGCCCGTTGGCTGACCTTCCCCCCGGTGCGTGACCCACAACTGAGCGGCGGCCGTGAGCGCTGCTCTGTGAGGCATGGGACGTGTTCGTTCCCAGTCTTCCCACGCTGTGTAGACCGTGCGCGCGAACAAGGTGAGGGTGTCAGGTTCGGCGGCCCGGTATGCGGGGATCTCCCGGGCGAACGTCTCGGCCTGTTCCGGCGTGTGCCCGGCGGCGATAAGCCGAGGGATTGCCAGCGCGGCGTCTGCCCATGCGGGGGCAGGGCAGGCAAGCGCCCAGTCCAGTAGAAGCAATCTGCCAGTGTCCTCTACCAGCATGTTGTGCGGGGACATGTCTGTGTGGGCGAGCGCACGGCCTTGCAAGCTGCTTGGTACGTCCTTCGGCAGAAACTCGGCCCACCGTGTGTGAAGCGGCTTCTTAGGCAGAATCTCGGGCCATGGCCTTTGCGAAACAGCGGTGAGCGTGAGTACGAAGGCGGTGAGATCGTCAGACCCTGGGCTCAGGTCGGGGTACCGGCCCTCGACGTATTCGTATCCGTATAGCTGCCACCCGCCAGCAGTGACATCCCACAGCACGCGGGGTGCGCGTACCGCGTACCGCGTGACCTCGGCCTCGTGGCGGTACACCCACGCCTGTACGTCGTCCTTGCGGGTGCCTTTGACGAACACTCGGCCGGTCCGGGTGTCGATGGTGCAGGCGAGTCGGGACATGACACCGTGCGGCGCGGTCTCGGCGTCATGGACTGGGCCGGTGTGGCGCTCGACGGCGGCCCGGGTCTCTGCTGGTAGGTCCTGCCATCCGATGCGATCCACCCGCGGTCTCCTGCGTTGGTCGAGCAATGGGGCCGGCCCCCGGCCTGGCCACAGCGTGGCACAGACCGGGGGCCGGCAGGGGGCCGTCAGGGACGGAACGGGCTGTTCGAGCAGTTCGCGTGGCACTGCGAGCACTCGGCGAGTTCAAGCTCGGGCCAGAACTCCAAGTCGATCTCGTACCCGGCGAGTGTGATCGAGTCGACGGTCAGGGCGTGGAGGGCCTTCCCGCCGCCGTGCTCCTCCGGGTCGAGGTAGCCGGGCTGGTGGTCCAGGAATCGACCGAAGTGCTGCTCACAGAATTCCCGGTACGCCTTGGTGTGGAGAAGAAAGGCGTGCCAGAAGTCGTCTACGAGAGGTGACGGGCTGAGCGGCTTCTCGCTGTAGTCGCACGCGGCGAGGAAAGCGAGCATCTGCCCGACACCTCGGTCGGCCTTCTCCTGGGCCAATTGCGGGAACTTGGCGCGCATGTTGTCGACCAGGGTTTCGCGCAGTTCCGTGCTGATCAGCGTTCGCGCGTCTGTCGGAGTGCGCTTCTGTGCTGTGGTCACGTTCCGTGCCTCCTTGTGTTGGGTGGTGCTTCGGGCGTGGTGGTGCACACCGTGGCGGGCCTCCTGTTGGCGGCCTCGGCCGCGGTGGAGTCCCCACCCGTCCGAAGGGAGAGAAGCGATGTTCGGGCGGGCGGGGAGTCTGTTCCGCGCAATGCGGTGATCTACGACGCGACGTATGCAGCCGCAGGCTGGCAGCCGCCCCCTGCATGGGTGGGGAATCGCCCGGTGAGGGGCGGGAACTGTTGGGGGCGGCGTACGGGTACGGGGGCCGCGATCAGGGAGTACCGCGCATCGCTGTCTGTGATGGTGAGGTGGTACGAGACGCGGGCGGCGAGCTTCTGTATGGCGTCCGCGTACTTGGCTGGGTCTCGGACCCATCTACGCAAGACGTCGGCGGCATGTGTGTCACCCGTAAGGACAAGCGGGGCGGAGTGCAGCCACGGGGCGAACGGATCGGGGTCCAGACGCCGGGCAAGTCGTTCGGCCTGCGCTTGGAGCCATCGCGCGGCGAGGCGTGGTGAGCGGGCATTGTGCGTGGCGAGGACAACCGCGCGTTTGCCGTCAAGAGGCGTTGCGAGAGCCTCGCACCGGTAGCCGACAGGGCGGGGCACGGTCGGGGAGTACGCGACTGCGCGTAACGGCCGGGGTTTCCGGCCAGCGGCGTGGCGTCCGCTCACAGCAGGCCCCCGAGGTCCTTGTCACGCAGCGAGAGGATGCGCCCAACCTGGTAGTGGTACAGCTCAAGTTGGGACGGATCGAGGATGAGCAGGGACTCGGCGGTGCCGCCGTCGTCGTAGTGCACGGTGATCGGCAGGCCGCCGTGTTGGGCGCGGGGGTCGTAGGTCACGTCACGTTTCAGGGGCGTCACGTGCGTGACTTGGGGCTGCACAGGTCCCAAGGTGGTGCCGTCGTTGGGCGCCGACCACTCGTTGCCGCCTCCAGGCGGGCACAGGTGGTACGTGTTCCTCCCCTCGCCTGGCAGCGCGATGACGACGCCGATCTCCCCGTCCCTCGACGTGTCCCGAGCGAGGTCACCGAGTCGGGGGTAGAAGGGCGCGGCGGTGCCTAACGCGCCACCTTGCGAAGGCTGGTGGGGGGTTCCTCGTCGACTCATGCCCCGAAGCTAAAAGCCGGTCAGGGGGCCAATATGAATCAGAGGAATACGACCCTCATCCGTCGAGGTGGAAGCGGTTCGACATGCGGCGCAGCTTCTCGCGAGTGGTCGCGCGCTCGTTGTAGACGATGCTGCGCAGCGTCGAACGGGCGATCGGGTGGTTGCGAACCAGCTGCGGGGCAATCCGTTCGGCCGTCTCAAGCTCGGACAGCGCTTTGTCGCGGTTTCCGTCCCACAGCCACGCGCGGGCGAGGTCCATGTGATGGTGTCCCTGGCGGGAGTTGGGCAGCGCGGCGACCAGCTCGGGGCTGGTGCGACGGTTGATGGAGAGGGCGCGCGTTTGGTCGCCGGTTTCCAGTGCCACGCTGATTGCGTGAATCTGGACGTTGCCTGGTGAGAACGTCACGGAGTGCCGGTCATAGATGGGCGGCCCTTGGTGCCCGTTCATACGGTTGGCAGCGGCACGAGCGTGAGTGATGCGATCCTCGGCTTCCGACGGCCGGCCTGCTCGTGCGGCTGAGACGGCGGCGCGCAGTTGGAGTGATCCCCACATGCACACGGCGAGTGGATCGCCGTGGTCGTAGGCGTCCTGAATGGCGCCGAGAGCCTTGTCGGACAGGTACAGGGAGTCGTCCCAATCCGCGGTCGTCCACATGTCCCAGACGCGCATCCAGTCGGCAAGCGCGGGCATGATGGGATCGCCGGACAGACGGGCGGACCATGCTGCGCGCTCAGCTGCCATGGTGATCAGTTCAGCGTGTCCGAGGGCATGCGCGGCTGTGTGGGCGAACTTGCAGGCGACGGCGTATACGGCGTACGCCTCTTCGCGTTCGTGTCCGTTGGCAACTTCGGCAAGGGCGCGGGCCTCACGCAGTAGATCGGGCAGCACGCGCAGGATCGCCACGTTCGCCGCCGCGTCCCGTAGGCGGTGCAGCCTCGACATGTCGCGCCATAGCTCGCCGGATGGCCGGGGAGTGCCGTCAAAGGTGGGTGTGAGGTCGTAGCGGCGCAGTTCCCGCAGGATGGACCCTGCAGCGACCTGCCATTGATTGTCGGCGGGGCTGCTCGTGTACGGGCGTCCGATCAGGTCGTTGGGGTGTACGTGCAGCTCGGCCGCAATGGCATTGAGCAGACCGACGCGGTCTATCTCGATTTGGCCGCGTTCCATCTTCGACACCCACCCTTGAGACTTCCCCAGGGCGACGGCGAGGTCTGCCTGCGGCTTGCCAAGGCGCAGGCGCGCGCGGCGAATACGGCGGCCGATCTCCTCGGCTTCTTCCAGCATGCGCGGGGCTCCATCCGTTGGGCTCTCCTCAGAACGGTACCCATGACTCGTACCGGGTGTCGTGCACGAGCGTGGAGCGGAAACCCCTCCGCGTTTCGGCCGGAACCGGTCTTCGGGGCGGCGCAAAGCTTGACGCATCGACTGCCACGCAGGACAACTCATCCGGATAAGTGGTTGACCTTGCCGGGCCTCTCGTCCGATGCTGGCAACTCATCCGGATGAGTGGCGGGCTTCGTGAGTGCGAAACCAGACCGCTCACGCTGTTTCGAGCGAAGGGAAGTTGATCATGGGGCGCAAGGCTCTGCGAACGCTGGTCGTGTCGGGCGCGCTGGTTGCGGGCGTCGGCCTGGTGGGTGTGTCGGTCGCTTCGGCGGTAACCCCGTCGGAAGCGTCGGTGTCGACTCGGGCCGATGTCGGCTCGTCCGTGAACTACGCGACCGTGCGTACGGCAACCGTGGATGGGCTCCGGGTTCGCCTGGGGCCTGGTACGGGCTCGGGGATCCTCGGTCAGATATACGCGGGTGAACCCGTGCAGGTCATCACGTCTGCTCGGGACAGTGGCGGGCAATGGTGGGATCTGGTGATGCTGCAGACCGATTCGGCCGGCGGCTTGCCCGCTGGCTATGTCGGCTGGGTCACGGAGGAGTACCTGTACTGACTGACTGTCTGAGCAGGATGATTTAGGTAAGCGGCTCCCTCTTGGTTTTGACTGATAGGGAGCCGTTTGCTGTGCCGTTCCTATTGGCGTTTGCCGGGCGTCCTTAAGCGATATTGCTGGGCGGCGACGGCTTCTCTCGATCGAGGAAGGCTGTGTAGAGTCGGCAGCCGCGGTCTGCAGAGAAGTCGATTTCGGGCAGGGTTGCCGGGTGGGCAATTGAGCCCAGCAGGTTCCTATACATCTGGGCTACTCGTTCTTCGACGTTCCGGAAATGGCCGTCGACTGCCTCACTGACGAGTACGAGCCCGGACCATGCTCCCGCAATTTGGTAAGCCTGGTCCGAGGGTGACACTCCCGCTCGGACTTCGCCTCTCTGTTGGGCCTCGGTCAGCTGAGTGGTGTTGATTGCGACCCATTTGGGCCATGGTGTCCCGTAGGTGTCCCGAGCGTTCTTGTGGAGTGACAGGCGCAGGGCAGCCCGCAGACTCGCCTCCTGGGTGATCCTGTACGCCAGGATGGCGCCGGTATCGACTACTTCTTGAAGCTTCAGTGCCTGCGGCTGTAGCCCATCCATAGTGAGTGTCGAATCCAAGATGGCTGCGGCCAATTCGCGTCTCCCTTCCGGGAAGTGGAAATAGAAGCCTCCTTTCGTCGTGCCTGCGACTTCGATGATCTCGTTGATCGCTGCCCCTTCGTATCCCTTCTCTTCGAATACCAGGCCTGCGGCGGACATGATTACTTGCCTGGTCATTTTAGCGCGCTTGGACTGTCGTCGGCGCGGTTTTTGAGGCTCAGTCATTCGATCTCACCTTCAGGGTCCATATTTTCGGGTCGGCGCGTGATTGACCCTGACTCAGTAACAGTCGTCGAAAGAATTCAGATGCAATCTCGCAATCGGGTTGGATATTTCAGCAATGCGCCAGAGGTCGAACCTGCCAGAGTGGGCGGGTGCTGGCTAAGCATAGGAAGGGCCGAGATGTGCGCAGGTGTCGCGGCTGAAGGTTGGGCCTGGTTCTGACCCTGAGGTGCGGACATGGGCATCGGAGTCTGTGATGAGGGTTCGGCTTGAATGCCGGCTGTTTCAACTTCCTTCAGCCGTACGGGAATTGCTTCGCCTCTCCTTGGTTGACTCCGCGACCCGCTGAGTAGTGCCGGGATATCTGACAGAGCTTCAGGCAATGGTGGCTTGACGGCATTGACGATAGAGGCCCAGACTGGGCGCGTCTAAACCGACTGCTCGGTCTCTTATCGGCGGAAGGGAGAACCGTGCGGGCGAGGTGCTCCTCCTCTGTGGGGCGGCATGCCTCGCTAGACGTTGGTGCACAATCACCTCGCGCTGACCTGCGAATGTAGTTGTGGTGACGGTGTGAACGTTCGGTGGTGCGGCGCTCGCATCTTGGGCTTCGCCCTCCCTAAAGGGACGCCATAACGCAGACTGCTTGGTCGCTTCGGGTTGGTTGGGTGCTCTGCCTTCCGTACGGAGAGTAGTCGGAGGAAAACGGGGCGGTCATGATTCGCGGCCCGCTCTTCTCGGGATAGACGTTCGAGTTGGCAAGGATTGTCGGCCGTCGTGACTATGCGGCCGTGGCTGGAGAGAGTTGCGCGATGGAAAAGGACGCGTCGCCGGACAGCGGGGGGCACGGCGACATCGAGAATGCCTTGTTCGTTGCAGGCGTTGACTACGTGTCGCCGTGGCGGGAAGCGAACGAGGTAGCCGAGGAGTTGAACGCGGCCATGGAGGCGCTAGGCGTAGACGTGCGTTCGGTGCGGGCCGTGGCGCATGTGGGGCCGCGTGGTGAACCGGTGGTGTGGCTCCGTCTGGAGGGCGCGCGGCTGGTCGCCTGGCGGTTGCGTGGCGCTGCGGCCATATCGGGGGCTCGGGTAGTGAGGTTTGAGCGGACGGCGGACGAGACGGAAGGGGACTTACGACGTGGGGCGGCGTGACGATTGGCGCACGGCGGCGGGGTCGCGTGTGTGGATCGAGACGGACCGGCGTGGGGAGTTCATCCGGTGCGAAGGGTGTCCTCGTCCGATCCTGATCACGGGGTTCGGTCCGGCAAGGTTCGCGGCTCAGAAGCACGCTGACACCTGCCGGAAGTAGGGGCAGCGGAACCCTGAGCGAGCTTCGCCGGCCCACGGCGGTGGGTAGAGCCGGTACCCCTCGACGGGGGAAAGCTGCTGATCACGTGCGTGGTGACCTCACGCGCGCACGGACATGGACCACGACGAAACCCGCATTCGCGCGTGAGGTTGCCACGCTGGGCGGGGTCCAGGGGCGCGCTATAGCGTCCCTGGTACCACCGGCCCGAACCGAGTTCGTTACAGGGCTGAGTGTCTCGGTGAGCGGCGTTGGCCCCGTCGTGCGAAGCCGGTGTGTGAGCACACGGTGTTGGAGCTGGTACGGGAGAGCGCGGGTCTCGTCGGCCAGGTGGTCTCGCTTTCCCAGTGACTGACAGGGCAGATGACAAAGCCCCCCGGAACGATTCCGCGGGGGCTTCTCTGCTTGGCGGGGCGGTGTTGGCGGTCGGGCGGCTGGTCGTCCGGACGGGACCGGCCGGAGGCCGCATGCCCGGCCGGCGCGGCCAGAGCCGCCCGGCGCGCCGAAGGCGCGCCCTTGAGCAAGTAAAGAGAAGTTACGCCGATCGGGATGGGCGGCGGGCGGCGCGCTTGACGGGGGCCTTCGTCGGCGTCACGGGGTAGGTGAGCTGGCAGGTGGCGGCGGGGGCCTTGAGTTCCTCGCACAGCAGAGGGCGGTCCTGGTCGGCGTCGGTGGTCACGCGGTAGGTGATCAGGAGGGGGCTGGCGTCGTTGAGTCCGAGGGTCGTGCGCTCGTCCGGGTAGGGGGTGCGGGCGGTGACGTGCTCGGTGAACGACAGGCTGAGCCCCGCCTCGGCAAGCTGCCGGTACAGGTCGGCTACCTCGGCGTCGGGCTGTTCGGCGAGGGTGGGAACCTCGGCTGCGGTGGCAAGGGGGATCAGAACGCGGTGGGCCATGCGGGCGCCGGTTGCGGGGTCGTACAGTGTGCGGTCGACGCTGATGGCGTCCTGGTCCCGCTGGTCCAGCAGATCTGCCGGCGGTCCATCGAGCGCGCACCTGCTGACAGCGGGTGCCTCGGTCGTCTTCGTCTCCGGCAGGCGCCAACTGCCCTTCGTCGTACGGTGAATGGACCGTTCAACGCGGGTGGCGGGAAGGACTCCGCCTACAGCAAGAACGATGCTGCCCTTGCCCTGCTGAGACTCGACCAGTCCCATACGGCGCAGCTCGGCGACGGCGGAGCGCGCGGTGTGCTTGCCGACCCCGTACATCTCGACCATCTGAGTCTCGGACGGCAGAAGGTCCCCGGGCTGGTAGCGGCCCTTGCGGATGTCGTCGGCCATGCGCTGCGCAACCTGCATGTACATGGAGGGGGCGCGTTCGATGTGCTCTCGGTCTGCCATGGCTGCTGCTGTCCTTCTGGGTCGTCGTGCCGCGTTGCTTGTCAGTGGTGCGTGGTATAGGCGGGCGGCGTGCACTCATGAGGATAAGTGGTTGGCTGCCTGGGGCATAGATCAGAACCACTCATCCGGATAAGTGGTTGACCTGATTCCGGCGCTGTGGTCATGATGGGTACCCAACTCATCCGGATGAGTGTCTGGGTGGGTGTCGTTTGAGATGAGGTGAACCTCGTTGGAGAACAAGCCGATCGATGTGTCCCGGCTGGGCACGATCCGGTGCGAGATCGCGCCGGAGCCGCGTACGACGCTGGAAGGTGACCAGCGCAGGGACCGTGAGGGCAACCCGTTGTGGGTGACGGGCCTGGCCGTGCGGCAGCCGGAGGGACGCCGGGTCGACACGATCGACGTGACGACCGTGGGGCAGCCGCAGGGCCTCACGGAGGGCGCTGAGGTCAGGGTCACGAACCTGTGGGGTCGTGACTGGTCGCTGGAGGGTCGGACCGGTACGACCTACCGGGCCGATGCCATCACGCCCGTTCCGGGCTCTGGTGGCGTCTCCGCTGGGTCGGCTGCGGCGGCCGGTCCGCGCGGGAAGTCGTCGGGTGGTGATTCCTGATGGATCGCTACTTCTGGAACATCAGCGGCCCGAAGGGCGACGGCCTGGCCTGCGTGATGTGCGGTGCGAACTTCATCGACGCGCGCGTCACGTCCGTTCCGGTGGGCCGTAATCCCGTCGACGAGTCACAGGTGTTCGCCTGCAAGGACCCGTGTGCTGTCTCGCTCGCCGAGGATGCCGAACGGATGGCTCGCGAGATGCGGGCGGCGGCCGGCCTGGACGACGTGGACGTGCCCGAAGCGGACGACCCGGTGTACGGCGTAGACGGTCACTTCGGCTCGCTGCTGCGGGACTTGCGGACGCTCGCCGGTACCGAAGCGCTCCTGACGACCGCCGACGACAACGCGCACATCCGCTTCCTTCTCTCCCTGACGGCCCGTCATGCAGAGACCGCCATGATGCGCGCCCGGCTCGTCCTGGCGCGCACCAAGGTGGAAGACGGCAAGGGCGGGGACGACTGATGCCCGCATCGCTGGTGGTGTGGATCCTGACCGCGCTGATCCTCGTGGGCGTGCTCACCCAGAAGTGGTGGGAGCCGCGTCTGGAGGCGCGGGGTGTGCCGGTGCGGCGGTGGCCGTGGCGCTGGTGGCTGGCCGGCTACCCGGCAACCGCGCTGCGGATCGTGACGACCTGGCGGCGGCTGGCCTACCTCAACGGCCTCTCCGTGAGCATGTCGCCGGACCGTCGGGTGATCGGCCGTGACCTCGTGGTGCAGGGCCAGGCCCTCAAGCCGAAACCTCCCCGGTTGACCTGGCCGATGCCCACGGCTACCGGGCTGACGCTGCGGGTGCTGCTGCATCCGGGGCAGACTCCGGCGCCGTTCTACGCGGCGGCCCGTGCCATGGAACACACCTGGCGCGTGCACAGCGTGCGGGTCACCTCGCCTCATCGCGGTCAGGTGGTTATCGAGGTAACGGCCCGGGATCCGCTCACCGAGGATGCCCCGTCCGTCCGTTTGCCGGCCCCTGGGCTCCTCGCCGCTGACGTGGGCGTTTTCGAGGATGGCGGTCCGTGGCTGATCGACCTGCGGCGCACTCCCCACTGGCTCGTCACGGGGGCCACGCAGTCGGGCAAGTCCTCCCTCCTGGCGGCCCTGGTGCTCGCCCTGGCGCCTCAACGGGTTGCCCTGGTCGGCATCGACTGCAAAGGAGGCATGGAGCTCGGCCTGTTCGGCGGACGGCTCTCCGCCTTGGCGGTCGACCGGCCACAGGCGCTCGGCGTACTGGCCGGCCTGGTCGACGAGATCCAGGCACGGACGCGGTGGTGCCGCTCCTGGGACAAGCGATCGGTCTGGGAACTGCCCGAGGAACAACAGCCCGTGCCCCTGGTCGTGATCGTCGACGAACTGGCAGAGCTGTACCTGACCGACGGCTCCCGCGAATCACGGGACCAGGCAGAGCAGTGCGGAACCCTGCTGCTGCGCATCGCCCAGCTCGGCGCGGCGCTCGGCGTCCACCTGGTCATCGCCGGACAGCGCGTCGGCTCTGATCTCGGCCCTCGCGTCACCGCGCTGCGCGCCCAGCTCGGCGGACGCGTCGCGCACCGCGCGCATGATGCGGCCTCGGCCGAGATGACCTTGGGCGACATCAACCCTGACGCCGTGATCACCGCGCAGAACATCACCGAGGACGAACAGGGCGTGGCAGTCGTCGCCATGGGCGGCCGGTGGATGCGCGCCCGTTCCCGCTTGGTCACCACTGCCGCTGCGGTCGACATCGGCCGGAGCGATCCGCCCGAGGACCCGTTCCTTACCCAACCCGACCCCGTCACCTTCCAGAAAGGAGGAATCGCGGCATGACACAGACACATATCTGGGTCATCGACTCATTCCTGTTCCTGTACGTCGTCCTGACCTCACGGTCACGCGAAATCCGGGCCTACCAGGCAACTCTGATCGCGCTCTTCGGATTCCTCCTCGCGGGAACTCCTTTCGCCTACCCCGTGTGGGCCATCGTCAAGGCTATCGGGAGCCTCTTTTTCGGCTGACGCCAGAAAAGGAAAACAGGAGGCGGAAAATGGTCGCCTCGAACTCTCCCAGAGGAGAAAGTGAAATGAAGACGCGTCGGAACCTGGTCCGTGTTTCCGCTGCTGCCGCGACCACGGCCGCGATCCTCGGCGGCGCCATACTCGCCGCCCCGACGGCTTCGGCTGCATCGCTACCCAAGTCGTGCACCTGGGAATGGGCCTGGCCGCAAAGGATGGAAGCTACCAGCGATGTAAACCTGCGCAGCGGACCCGGCACGAAATACGCCTCTCTCGGAATCCTGTTCAAGGGTGCTCGATTCACCGAGTACTGCGACAAGGATCACGACTGGAGTTACGGCAAGGTCACGAGTGGGCCGAACAACGGCAAATGGGGCTGGGTCAAGTCGGATTACGTTGGCTGGAACTAGAAAATACAGCCCCTACCTCATTGACCTCCTTCTTTGGCCGTAGCCAGAAAAGGAAGCGCGAGGTGGTGAAATGCCGCCTCGAAACTATCTCAGAGGAGAAAACAAATGAAGCTCCGTCAGGCCCTCGTCCGGTCTCTCGCTGCATCCGCGCTCGGCATGAGCGTCATGGGGGCCGGTATTGCCACGGCCCCGACCGCCTCCGCTGCCTCTCTGCCCAAAAGTTGCATTCCGGCTTACGGCGTCCCGAATAAGGCGACGGAAGCCGTGAACCTCCGCTCCGGCCCGGGAACGAAGTACAAGTCTCTCGGAATATTGTCCAAGGGGACCCGGTTCACTCCGTCTTGCATGACAAAGGGGGCCAGTTGGCTTTACGGAAAGGTCGGAAATGGCCCCAATAAGGGTAAGAACGGCTGGGTCTATGGGGCCTATATGAAGCAGGCGGTCTGACGGCTCACCTCCGGAATGCTCTCTTTCTGGCTGAACAAATCCAAGCAATTCATAGCTGAGACAAGCCAAAACAGGAGTTGACCAAATGACTGCCGCGCCCATACCTCGCGAAAGGGGACCACCCGTGTACCCGATATCGGATGAGGCGCGGCGCTCAGTACTCGATGAGGCTGAGCGCCTGCGCCTTCTCTCACCCACCGAACGTGACCTTATCCGGCTCGTTCATGAACCCGGATTCTCGCGCTGGCTCGAACAGATCAAATCCATAGGTGGTTGCGCGCACCCCATCTACCTCGCCGGACACACGACCACCCGCGACGCGGTCACGGGAGAGGTGGTGCGGCACTACGACACCAGCGACGACCCTGGAGGGCGCATGCCGGTGCGCTGCCGCAACCGGCGAGAAACCCGCTGCGAACCCTGCTCCTACCTCCACGCGGGCGACACCTTCCACCTGGTCCGCTCCGGCCTCCTCGGCGGCAAGGGCGTCACAGACGGCGTACAGCGTCACCCCCGGCTTTTCGTCACCCTCACCGCCCCCTCGTTCGGCGCCGTACACCGTGCGAGCGGGCCTGACAGGGCCTACTGCCGCCCTCGACGAGACGGCGGCGCGTGCCAACACGGGAGGCCTCTGGGCTGCGGCCAGCAGCACGCCGACACCGATTCCGCGGTGGGTCAGCCGCTCTGCCCGGACTGCTACGACTACGCCGGACACGTCCTGTGGCACGCATCCGCCGGCGCCTTGTGGAACCGCTACTGCCACACGCTCAAGCGGCATCTGGCGACTGCCGCAGGGATCACGCAAACCCGCCTCCGCGAACACCTGACGGTGTCCTTCGCCAAGGTCGCCGAGTACCAAAAGCGGGGGGCCGTGCACTTCCACGCGGTGATCCGGCTCGACGGCCCCGACGGCCCTTCCTCGCCCCCGCCACGGTGGGCCACAACCGAACTCCTCGAAGGCGCCGTGCGATCGGCTGCTGACCAAGTAGAGGTGCACACGCCGTACTCTCCGGCAACCGGCGAGCGGGTCATCAAGTGGGGGAGACAGCTCGACGTCCACCCGATCCGCAGCGACGCCTTCACCGAATCATCGGCCGTCACCGACAACGCCGTTGCGGCCTACGTCGCGAAGTACGTCTCCAAGAGCGTCGGCGACGCGGGCGGAATCGACTACCGCATACAAGACTTCGACAGCATCCGCCTCGCCCCGGTGAACGCCCACCTACGGACGCTCATGGCTGCCTGCTGGCGCCTGGGCGGCCTGGTGGAGCTAGAGGAACTCAGGCTCCGGGCCTGGGCTCACACGCTCGGTTACCGGGGCCACATCCTCACCAAATCCCGCCAGTACTCGACCACTTACGGAGCACTCCGGGCCGTCCGCGCGGACTACCAGAGCGGCGGCGTCCTCGTCCTGGAGGACAGAGACATCATCACCGATTCCGCCTGGCGCTACGTCGGCTCCGGGCACTCGCTGGCAGAAGCGGACGTGGCACTTGGCATTGCCGAAGACCTCGCGTCCCTACGCGAAATCAGAAGAGACATGATCGCCGAGGGGTGGAAGTATGCCGCGTAAAGCATTTCCGAATAGATGGAAATCGGAAAGGGCGGGCGAAAGAACGGGATGGGCCTTTATTGAAAAAGCCTCCCCGAAGATAGGGCTTCAGGGAGGCTCCGACCCGCGAGGGGTCGAGTTGAGGCTACCGCACAGAGGAGGGGCGCATGGCTGCCGGCGGGTCCAATCGGCTCCTGACACCGGATGACACAGCCGAGCGGCTGGCGGTCTCGAAGCGAACGCTCTACGCGAAGTGGAGAGCTTGGGGCATACCTGCATACAAGGTTGGTAAGCACCTTAGATTTCGCGAACGTGACATCGATCACTGGGTTTCCCAACAGGCTTGTAGCTAGGGCGAGTTGGCGTGTAGAACATTGTGCTGAGGGCGGAGATAGGGCTTCGCCCCACGTAGGTAAGGGAGTTGAAGCCTCGTGGCTTCGATCATCAAGCGCTGTGACTGCAAGGTGGGTGCTTGGCCGCGCTGCAAGCACTCGTGGGTCGTCCGGTTCCGGGATCCCAGCGGCAAGCAGACAGAGGAATCCTTCGCTCATAACAAGAAGACGGAAGCAAAGGCCCTCGCGAACAAGGTCGAGAACGACAAGCAGCTTGGCGTCTACGTCGACCGGAAGCACTCCAAGCGGACGTTCGAGGATTGCTGGAAGGAGTGGTTGGGCTTCGGACAGCGGGAAGAGTCCACGCTCGTTCAGTACAAGAGCATCTACAAGAACCACTTTGCAGAAATGTTCGGTAGTCGCCGAATCGGCTCCATCACTCCCTCTGACATCACCAAGTGGGAGGAAGCACAGAAAGAGCGCGGGTACAAGCCGTACGGCATCGAGGGCCGCAAGGTCGTGCTGAAGTCGTTCCTCAAGTACTGCTATGAGGCGGAGATCGTTCCGAAGTACGCCGGAAAGACGATCGCCGTGAACGGTAGGAACGAATCTACCTATCGCCCGGTCGAGGACAGCGAGATCCCCACCACCGCTGAAGTCATGGCCATCTATGAGGCCATTCGGCCGGTCTACAAGTCATCGATCTGGACTCAGGCAGGTTGCGGTCTGCGGGTGGGTGAGGCCCTTGCCTTCTCTCAGTCGCACCTCACCCGCCGAGAGGGCTGGTACTTCGTGCAGAATCAGCTCACGAATTTCGGCAAGAACGGTGGAGCGAACCGAGGGACCAACGTCAAGAACGAGCCGAAGTGGAGCCGCAAGGGCCGTTGGGTGCCTGTGCCTCCCTCGGTGGCTGACGAACTGGACAAGCACCGGGCCTTCTGGGAGCCGTGGGGCGAAGAGGGCTGGTACCACGAGTCGGAGACCTACCAGCACCGCCACCCCTCGCGGACGACGTACACGGACCGCTGGAACGACGCAATCAAGAAGGCTGGGCTCGGGGACTCGGGCTACACACCGAAGGCTCTCCGCCACTACTTCGCGAGCATGGCCATTGCTGCGGGGGTGCCCTTGTACGAGGTGGCACGGTGGATGGGACACAGCTCCACGAAGGTCACCGAGCAGGTCTATGCACACCTCGTAGACGGGGCCGATGAGCGAATCACGGGAGCGTTCGAGGCTTCGCTAGCGGATGCCTTCCGGGCGCGTCTTACAGTGGTGGGTGAAGACGCAGCATGATGAGGTTCGCTGAGCCTCAATGCTGAGTTTTTGCTGAGTTTCAGGGCCTCCCTTCTGCATCATCGCAGGTGGGAGGCCCTTCCGTGTTTGACGTGGAGTTCTACACGGGCGTGGGGACCACCCTCGACATGCCCGTCATGCTCGCGCCCGTCCCGAACGCGATCGACTTCACCGACAAGAAGGTGCTGATCGCCGACGACGTCGCCGACACCGGCAAGACCCTGAAGCTCGTCCACGACTTCTGCGTGGAGCATGTCGCCGAGGTGCGGTCCGCCGTCGTCTATGAGAAGTCCCACTCGCTCGTGAAGTGCGAGTACGTGTGGAAGCGCACCGACGAGTGGATCAACTTCCCGTGGAGTGTCCTGCCGCCGGTCCACAGGTCCGGGGACGCCGCCAAGCCCAACAAGGAAGCCGTTTGATCCGAGGCGGGCCGCCGGCTTCGAGGACGTAGGGGTCCCACCGGGCCGCCGGCCTGCGCGGACGGTCCGGTGGGAGAGGTGATGTGCCCCGGTCAGCCCCGGTCAGTCTCCGGTTACTGCCGCCAGGCCCAGTGCAGGCGGTCCAGGCCGCTCTGGTTGTTCAGGCTCAGGCTGAGGTCGGTGCCCGTGCCCTGGAGGGTGGTGAGGGAGTAGGTGTCGCCGTTGCGCAGGCCGGGCCAGTAGACGGAGCCGAGGCCCAGTTCACGGATGGTGTCGGTGGCCGCCTGGATGTAGGCGACCTCGTTGGAGCCGTTGACCGGGCCGTTGTAGTCGAGGCCGGTGGTCATGGAGGCGCCGAACTCGTCGAGGATCGTGCGCGAGGCACAGTCGCCGATGCGCTCCTTGAAGTCCGCCTTCCACTGGTCGACGCTGGTCCAGTCGGTGTGCCAGAACCCGTAGTTGTGCAGGGCGAGCCGGGTGCCCTTGAGGCGCGGGTCGGCGCATACGGGCTTGACGTCCTCGCTGTACTTGTACCCGCCGATCAGCATCCGGTCGCGGGGCACGTCGCGGTGAGTGGTCACCCACTTCGCGGCGATGTCGCGCCACTCCTGTGAGGTGTAGCCGAACGGCTCGTTCATCGGCTCGAAGTACACCTTGGAGTTGCGGGCGTAGGCAGACGTGATCCGCGCCCACATCTGGTCCCAAGCGGCCTGGTTGTCGATCTTGCCGTCCTTGGCGTTGTCGGCCTCCCAGTAGCCCAGGATGACCTTGAACCCCTTGTCGGTGGCGGCGTCGATCGCTCCCTTGTACGACTTCCAGAAGGGGCCGTTGACGGAGGTCGGGTTGACCGGCAGCCGTACGGTGTTGGCGCCCAGCTTGCCGAAGCCGCTGATGATCGCCCTGGACTTGGCGTAGGTGGTGGCGTAGCCGTCCGTGGTGGACAGGCCGGAGGGTACGACCGCGTCATCGGCGTAGTTGTCGCGCGGGTCGGCCCAGTTGACGCCACGGAAGTCGCTGACGGGCGGGACGGCCGGCCTGCCGTAGGCGGGTGCGGGGGACGCGGAGGCGGGGGAGGCGAGTGCGCCCCCGAATGCCGTGGCGCAGGCCAGCAACGTGGCGAGGCAAGCTGTCCGGCGATGGTTCTCTCGTGGCACGGCATCCCCTTCGGCGGGCTCGATGGTTCCCGCAAACTAGAAGAGGATCCGAACACAGGTCAACGTATCTGCACACAAAGTTTCAACAGTGGAAGTGCAAAGCGAACAAAAGGGCCCCCGGCGCGTACGCCGAGGGCCCCGAAGCCGCTCTCTGCCTCCTGCTTCCCGCTCCGTCTAGAACGTGCCGAGCTTCACGATCGACAGCAGCGCGATCAGCTGGATCGCGCTCGCGCCCAGCGCCTTCGGCCACGGCAGGTCGTGGGACTTGGACACCATCAGGGTGAGCAGCGCGCCCGCGGCCACCCAGGTCGCCCAGCCGAGCGCCTGCACGAACGTCGCGTCGCCGCCGGCGAACATCGCGAAGACCAGGCGGGGGGCGTCCGTGAGGGACATGATCAGCATGGAGAGGCCGACCGTGGGCTGCCAGGCGCCGTCGCCGCCCAGCTGGCGGGCCAGGGTGTGGGTGACCACGCCCAGGACGAAGGACGACAGGACCATCGCCACGGCCGTCGTCAGGACGATCGGGACGGCGTTCGACAGGGTCGCGTTGATCGCGTCGTTGCGCGCGCCGTCGAAGCCGAAGACCGCGAGCAGGCCGTAGAGGAAGGTCACGACGAGGGCGGGGCCCCACATCGTGTAGTCCCGCATCTGGAGGAACGTCTGGCCGGGGGAGAGGACGATGCCCCGCAGCAGGGCCTTCCAGTGCAGCCGGGGGCCGACCGGGGCGGCCGGGGCCGCGCCGGCCTGGTAGGTCTCGCCCTGGGTGTAGGGGTCCTCGCCGACGGAGAACGCCGTGGTGTGACCGGGGTTGTTCGCCGCGTACGGGTCCGGGGCGCCGCCGCCGGGGCCGTGCGGGTAGCCGCCGTCACCGAAGTACTCCGGCTCGCCGTGACCGCCGTGACCGCCGTGGCCGCCGTGGCCGCCGTGACCGCCCTGGGCACGGTGGCCGCCATGGCCACCGCCGTTCGCCTGCGGCCAGCCGCCACCACCGCCGCCGCCCGGGCCGCCGCCGTACGGCTGCTGCGGCGGCGGGGGATAGCCGTACGACGGCCCCTGGGGCGCCTGCTGCCCGTACGGAGGTTGTTGGGGGCGCGTTTGCGGGGTGCCGTTGTTCCGGCTGCCCCGTCCGATCCTGAATCCAGCCACGTCTTCGAACGTACCTGTTCCCGAAGATCCGCGTGCCGGGCCCTGCGGTTCGGGCCCGGCTTTGCGGCCGAGCTGTGACATCCCCTAAGGGAAGCCACAGCCCGGCTCAGGGAGCCGCTCAGGGGAATGCCGTACGGGCAAGGACCTCGACGACCCGGTCTGGATCAGCCCGCCATCTGGCTGCCGAACAGCGGCGTGCCGGACGTCGACACCTTGGCGGCGGTCAGGCCGATGCCCCGGCCGGACGTGTTGATCTTCGAACCGTCGGAGGCGAAGGCCACGACGTAGCCGTCGCTGCTGTTCTCCCACGGCAGCCCGACCGTCAGGTCGGCCCTGCCGTCGCCGGTGGCGTCGGTGAGCAGCAGCTCGCCGCCGAAGCCGTCGCCGTCCTCGTTGCCGCCGGGCACGCCGGGCGTGTCCTGGGCCAGGGACTGGGTGCCGGTGCCCTGGAAGCCGGACGCCGAGCCGTAGAGGACGGAGACCATGCCGGCGTCGGCGACGCCGTTCAGGTCCTCGCCGGGCGAGCCGATGGCGAGGTCGTCGTAGCCGTCGCCGTTGATGTCCCCGAGGGAGAGCTCCCAGCCGAAGGCGTCACCGCTCTCGCTGGTGCCGGGGACGCCCGCGGTGTTCTGCTCCAGGGTCGCCGTGCCGCCGGTCGGACCGGCCAAGGTGCCCCGGACGACCTTCACGGCACCGCCCTTGGCGGCCCCGGCGCTGGTCGAGGAGGTGTCCCAGTGGTTGCCGATGACGATGTCGCCGTAGCCGTCCTTGTCGACGTCGCCGATGTCGGAGATGATCCCGGCCGGCAGCTTCCGGGAGCCGGAGGTGGTCACACCGCCGGTGGAGCCGGGCAGGTAGTAGTTGGCGTTGAAGTAGTAGTCGCCGCTCGTCTCGCCCTCGTAGCCGTCGACGAGCAGGTCGGTGCGGCCGTCGTTGTTCACGTCGCCGGGCGTGAGGTTGAAGATGTCGTTGCCCTTCACCTTCAGCACCGGCGTGGTGACCTTGTAACGGCCGCCGGTGGCGCCGGACTTGGTGAAGCCGCCGCGGTAGATGTCGACCGTGTTCTGGTCCGAGCCGATGGCGAGGTCGGCACGGCCGTCGCCGTTGTAGTCGCCGGCGGCGAGCGGGGCGCCGAAGGAGTCGTGGCTGCTGGGGGCCGGGTCGGAGACCGTGGTGCCGCCGGACAGGCCGGCCGAGCCGCCCCACAGGATGACCGCGGTGCCGCCGTTGGTGTCCGAGCCGACGTCCTCGCCGGGCACGCCCACGGCCAGGTCGGCGTAGCCGTCGCCGTTGAAGTCGCCGGCCGTGGTGTGCGAGCCGAAGCCGTCGCCCGCCTCGGCGCCGCCCGGGACGCCCGTGCTGTTCTGGGAGAGCGTCTGGATCCTGCTGGCGCCCGCGCCGGCCGCGGAGCCGTACAGGACGGTCACGGAACCGGCCCCCGCGTGTCCGCTCACGGAGGCCCGCGGGGCGGAGACGGCCACGTCCTGGTACCCGTCCCCGTTGAAGTCGCCCTCCAGGCCGGAGGCGGCCGCCGCGGAACCGGCGGCGGCGACGAGCAGACCGCCCGTGAGCGCGCCGGCGGCGGCGGTCGCCAAGGCTGTACGGAGGTTTCTGCGCATACGGTTCTCCTGCGAATACGGGCCTGCCGAATAGGGGTGACCACTCCTGTTGGCCGGGTGTTCATCCGGGTTCAACGGGGTGGTTGCGGTGCAGGAGACCGCTGGGGTGTGCGGATGGTTGTACGTCGGACGGGAGACCTCGCGGACCGGGAGGGACCCTGCGGACTAGGGCCGGCCCTGGGCCTGGTGGCGGCGGCCCGTGGTGGACGCGAAGCCCAGCCACGTGTGCCGGTTGCCCCACCAGCACCAGCCCACCTTCGGGGCGTTGCGGCGTTCACGGCCGTCGCGGCCCGTGCCGTTGCTGATCCAGATCGCCGGAGTACGGGCGTCCAGCGTGCCGTTGGCCTTGCGCAGCCGGGAGCCGATCGTCATGAAGCAGCGGTTGCGCTCCAGGGCCTGCGGCTGCTGGAGGACCCAGTGGATGCCCTCGGTGAGCAGCAGGGGCGTGCGGTCCTGCTCGGTCAGGGCGGGGAGGGCCTCTTCCGGGCTCCAGTTGGCCATGTGGTCGCCGCGGTCGATGCCGGTGACGACGTAGAGGGGCGCGTCAGGCAGTTCGACGGCGTCCGGCGCGAAGTCGTCGACGTCGGGCATGTCGACGACGACGAAGCCGGGCTTGTCGTCGCGGCGGAGCAGGGGTGTGAGGGCGGAGGCGGGGAGGCGGTCCGGGTGGACGGCGAGCAGGGCGCCGGTCCCGTGCGTGGTGGCCTGCGCGAACGCGCGCAGTTCGTCGGCCGGAATTCCCGCGAGGTCGTGCACGCCGAGTGAGATCAGGTGCTCGGCCTGGGCGGGGAGGGGCGGGAGCGGGGGCAGGGCGGTGAGGGCGGCGTTGGACGACGTTTCCGGCACGACTCTCCTTGGCTCGCGGGGGAGTTGACCTGAGGCCAACGTGAGGGCCCGCCGGAATGTTCCCCTGAACCGATCCGGGCAGGCTCTCGGCCGGCTCGGCAGGGGCATGCGGATGCGGCGCGTCCTCGCCGTCTACCCCTGGCGTCAGCAGTCCGGTGCGGTCCGGATCACCGCCGGCAAGGAAGCGCTCTTCGTGCTGCCCGATCCCGACAGCCCCGACAAGTCGGTGTCTCTCAAGGCGCCCGCCGGGCTGCTTCGGACCTGGAGCCGCGAGGCGTTGAAGGACTACGACGAGGAACTCTGGTACGCGGGCGACCCCCGCTTCGCCTGTGTGGTGGCCAAGCCCGGCCTGCGCGGACTGGACTGCCTCGCCCAGCCCACCGCGTACGACCACCGCACCGATCCCCGCCGCAAAGGCCTCAGCCCCGAAGCCCGCCGTCGTGCCAAGGCGATCGGCGCCCGGGTGGCCGACTGACCGGCCGCTTCACGGGGGCTAACGCGCCAGGAACTCCGAGCTGGAGAACCGTACCGAAGGCTCCGCCGCCACCAGGCCCTTCTTCGTGCCCGGGTACACGGCCACGGTGTCCTTCGTCTCGCCGACGTACGTCCGCACCACCAGGTCCGCCCGTCCGTCCCCGTCGAAGTCGCCGACCGTGACGACGCGCGTGGTGCCCTGTGCGGGTGGCCGGACGGTCACCATGCCCGTGGTGGCCAGTCCGGCCGTACGGCCGTGGAGGACGCGCAACTGGGTGCCGCTGGTGACGAGTTCGCTCAGGCCGTCGCCGTCGAAGTCGGCGGCGTCGAGCACCGAGCCGGGGGTGCTGAGGGTGCCGCGTGCGGTGGCGGCCGGGAGGTCGTAGCGCAGGGACGTTCCGCCCATGGTGCCGATCGCCGCGTCGAGCGCCGACTTGCCCTTGCCGAAGGTGCCGAGAGCCACGTCGATGCCGGCCGGGAGGGTGACTCCCGTGCGGGTGGGGCCGGTCGGGCCGCCGAGGACGACTGCCGACTTGCCGGTGCCTTCAGCCGTACGGACCACCAGGTCGTCGTACCCGTCGCCGTCGACGTCGGCCGCCGGGCCCGTGGGGGCGTTGCCGGGGGACTGGATGGGGG
>NZ_JAKEIP010000018.1 GCF_021474425.1 Streptomyces muensis
GGCGAGGGGCAGCCGTAAGGGTGGGGGCGGCGTGGATCGCCCGGCCTTTTCATGAGCGTGAAAGTTAGTGATCAATAACTATCCAGACTGAAGAGTCCGTCACAGAAATCGGAACGCATCACCCCTGGGGGAGCGATGTCACACCAGATCGAACAGAACGCACGGCCGGCCGGCCTCCGAGGGGCCGTGTGGGCCCTCGTCATCACCAGCGTCGCCGGGTTCATGGCGGCACTCGACAACCTCGTCGTCACCACCGCGCTGCCCTCGATCCGCGAGGACCTGGGCGGATCGCTGCCCGACCTGGAGTGGACGGTGAGCGCGTACACGCTCACGTTCGCCGTCCTGCTGATGTTCGGCGCGGCCCTGGGCGACCGGTTCGGCCGGCGTCGGCTCTTCCTCGTCGGCATCACGATCTTCACCGGCGCGTCCGCCGTCGCGGCCCTCGCGCCCGGGCTCGACTCGCTCATCGCCGCCCGCGCGGTACAGGGCGTCGGCGCGGCCATCATGATGCCGCTGACCCTGACCCTGCTGACGGCCGCCGTGCCCGCCGCCAAGCGCGGGATGGCGTACGGCATATGGGGTGCCGTCAACGGGCTCGCGGTCGCGTCCGGGCCGCTCATCGGCGGCAGCCTCACCGAACACATCTCCTGGCAGTGGATCTTCTGGCTGAACGTTCCGCTGGGGCTCGCCCTGCTGCCGCTGGCCCGCCTGCGCCTGGCCGAGTCGTACGGCACCGGCTCCCCGCTCGACATCCCCGGCACCCTGCTGGCCAGCGGTGGCCTGTTCGGGATCGTGTACGGCCTGGTGCGCGGCCCCGCCGACGGCTGGACCGGACGCCTGGTCCTGACCGGCCTGTTCGCCGGAGGCGCGCTGCTCGTCGGGTTCGTGCTCTACAGCACCCGGGCCAAGAACCCGATGCTGCCGATGCGGCTGTTCCGCTCCCGGGCGTTCGCCGGGATCAACACCGCGAGCATGCTGATGTTCCTCGGTATGTTCGGGTCGATCTTCCTGCTCAGCCAGTACATGCAGGGTGTGCTCGGCTACTCGCCGACCGAGGCGGGGCTGCGGATGCTGCCGTGGACCGGCATGCCCATGCTCGTCGCGCCGATCGCCGGCATCCTCTCCGACCGCGTCGGCGGGCGCCCGGTCGTCGCCACCGGCCTGTTCTTCCAGGCCGCAGGGCTCGCCTACATGGCCTCCGTGGTCACCGTCGACGCCTCGTACGCCGCGCAGCTGCCCGGACTGATCATCAGCGGCGTCGGCATGGCCCTGTTCTTCGCGCCGGCGGCCAACCTGGTCATGTCCAGCGTCCGAGCCTCCGAGCAGGGCATCGCCTCCGGCGCCAACAACGCGCTGCGCGAGGTCGGCGGCGCGCTCGGTATCGCCGTGATGGCGTCGATCTTCTCCGCGCAGGGCGGCTACGAGACCGGCCAGACCTTCGTCGACGGCCTGCGGCCCGCCCTGGTCACCGGTGCCGCGGTGGTGGCCCTCGCCGGGGTCGCGGCCCTGCTCATCCCGGGCCGGCGCCACGCCGGCGCTGCCGCGGCCGCCCAGCAGCTGCCCGAGCGCGAACTTCAGACGGCCTCCCACTGACACGTCCGACGAGAACAGACACCTGCGACGAGAAAGGAGCGGTCATGCCCACCCTTCCCTGGACCGTGCCGAACCCCGCCCCGCGCGATGCCGAGGTGCATGTCTTCGCCTCACGCTTCGAGACCCGCACCCTCTGGGGAGCGCTCCGCTTCCTCGCCCGTACGCCGGGCGTGTGGCGGCAGGTGAGCCGGGCGCCCGGAGCGTACGGGGCGACCCTGAAGGCCGAGCCGTTCAAGCGGACCTTCTGGACGCTCTCCGCCTGGGAGTCGCCCGCCGCGCTGAAGGACTTCGCCCGCTCGGGCACCCATGCCCCGACCTCACAGGGCCTGTCCGCGCAGATGCGGGACGCGAAGTTCGCCACCTGGCAGGTGACGGGCGAGGACCTCCCGCTGGACTGGGCGGAGGCGCACCGTCGGCTCACCTGAACGGCACGCGCGCGTGCCGCACGCGTCGGCCCCGGCACTCACATGGGTGCCGGGGCTGTCAGTGCCGTCTCGTAGTCTTGGGCGCGTGCAGGAACTCCACGACGCTCCCCTCGCCCCCCTCACCACCTTCCGGCTGGGCGGACCGGCCACCCGCCTGGTCACCGCCACCACCGACGCCGAGGTGATCGACGTCGTGCGCGAGGCGGACGCCGAGGGGACCCCGCTGCTGCTCATCGGCGGTGGATCGAACCTCGTCATCGGCGACAAGGGCTTCGAGGGCACCGCACTCGTCATCGCCACGAAGGGCTTCGAGCTCGACGGCACCACGCTGGAGCTGGCCGCCGGCGAGGTGTGGACCGACGCCGTCGCCCGCACCGTGGAAGCAGGGCTCGCCGGGATCGAGTGCCTCGCCGGAATCCCCGGCTCCGCGGGCGCCACGCCCATCCAGAACGTCGGCGCGTACGGCCAGGAGGTCTCCGCCACGATCACCGAGGTGATCGCCTACGACCGCCGGGCCGGCGAGACCGTCGTCATTCCGAACGCCGACTGTGCCTTCTCCTACCGCCACAGCCGCTTCAAGGCCGACCCCGAGCGCTATGTCGTCCTGCGCGTCCGCTTCCGGCTGGAGGACGCGGGCGGGCTCTCGGCCCCGGTGAAGTACGCCGAGACGGCACGCACCCTCGGCGTGGCCGTCGGTGACCGCGTACCGCTGGCCGACGCCCGCGAGACGGTGCTCCGACTGCGCGCCGGCAAGGGCATGGTGCTCGACGCCGAGGACCACGACACCTGGTCGGCCGGCTCGTTCTTCACCAACCCGATCCTGACCGAGGAGCAGTTCGCGGCGTTCCGCGCGCGCGTGACCGGGCGTCTCGGCGACGGCGTGGAGCCGCCCGC
Organism: Streptomyces muensis; assembly: GCF_021474425.1. GTDB lineage: Bacteria > Actinomycetota > Actinomycetes > Streptomycetales > Streptomycetaceae > Streptomyces > Streptomyces muensis. The sequence continues at coordinate 2,913 of NZ_JAKEIP010000018.1, forward strand.
GTACCCGGCGGGGGAGGGGCACACCAAGACCTCGGCGGCCTGGCTCATCGACAAGGCGGGCTTCACCAAGGGCTACGGCACCGGCCCCGCCCGTATCTCCACCAAGCACACCCTCGCCCTCACCAACCGCGGCGAAGCGACCACCGAGGATCTGCTCGCCCTCGCCCGCGAGGTCGTGGCCGGCGTCCGCGAGGCCTTCGGCATCACCCTGGTCAACGAGCCGGTCACGGTCGGCGTCAGCCTGTAGCCGCAGGCCGTCGGGGAATACCCGCGTGCGGCGGCCCACAGGAGCCGCATAGAGTCGGCCTCTGTCGCGCCCAGGGGAGGGCGCGCTGTCGGGGGAGGGGACACCTATGCGGGGCGCAGGACGGCGTCGTAGAGCCGTGATCGCGGCGGTCGTGGTCATGGCGGCCGTAGTCGCCACCGGGTGCGGTCGGCGCGCTGCGGACACGGGGGGCGGGCACGCCGACGCCGAGGAGTACGCGACGGTCTCGCAGATCGCCGAGTCGATCGCCGTGGACGGCACCACCATCCGCGTCGGCTCCACGCGCGCGAGAACCACCGTGCACCTCTACGAGGACATGCGCTGCCCGGTGTGCGAGGAGTTCGAGACCCAGGGAAGCGGTCAGGCCCTGCTCGACCTGGTGATGGCCGGCCGGATCAGAGTGGAGTACACGCTCGCCTCGTTCCTCGACGACAGGGTCGGCGGCCACGGCTCCGAGAAGGCCGCCAACGCGCTGCGGGCCGCGCTGGACCAGGGGCGGTTCGTCGAGTACCACGAGGTGCTCTACGCCCACCAGCCCGAAGAGGTCGTCGACGGCTACACCGACGCGTTCCTGCTGGAGATGGCCTCGAAGGTGGACGGCCTGCGCGGGCCGGAGTTCGACGCCGCGGTCAAAGGCATGAAGCACCGCGACTTCGTCGCCGAGTCCCAGAAGGCGTTCGACGAGTCCGGGGCACCGGGCACCCCCACCATCGAGGTGAACGACCAGCGGCTCCCGCTGTACGAGGGGCTGTTCGACGGGCAGCAGCTGACCGTGCTGCTCACCAGTCTCTGACGCCGTTCAGCCGGCCAGCCAGTCGTCCACCCTCGACAGCAGCTTCGCCTTCATCTCCTCCGGCGCCGCCGACCCCCGCACCGACTGCCGCGCCAGTTCCGCCAGCTCCTCGTCCGTGAAGGCGTGGTGCCGGCGCGCGATCTCGTACTGGGCGGCGAGCCGCGAGCCGAAGAGCAGCGGGTCGTCGGCGCCCAGGGCCATCGGCACGCCCGCCTCGTACAGCGTGCGCAGCGGCACGTCCTCCGGCTTCTCGTACACGCCGAGGGCGACGTTCGACGCGGGACACACCTCGCAGGTCACGCCCTTGTCGGCGAGGCGCTTCAGCAGCCGCGGGTCCTCGGCCGCCCGCACCCCGTGCCCGATCCGGTTCGCGTGCAGGTCGTCCAGGCAGTCACGGACCGAGGACGGGCCGGTCAGCTCGCCACCGTGCGGGGCCGACAGCAGGCCGCCCTCGCCGGCGATGTGGAAGGCGCGGTCGAAGTCCCGTGCCATGCCCCGGCGTTCGTCGTTCGACAACCCGAAGCCGACCACACCCCGGTCGGCGTACCGCACCGCCAGACGCGCCAGCGTGCGGGCGTCCAGGGGGTGCTTCATACGGTTCGCGGCGACCAGGACGCGCATCCCGAGCCCCGTGTCCCGCGACGCCGTCTCCACCGCGTCCAGGATGATCTCCAGAGCCGGGATCAGACCGCCCAGCCGGGGGGCGTACGACGTGGGGTCCACCTGGATCTCCAGCCAGCCGGAGCCGTCCTTCAGATCCTCCTCGGCGGCCTCCCTGACCAGGCGCTGGATGTCCTCTGGCTGCCGTAGGCACGAGCGCGCCGAGTCGTACAGACGCTGGAAGCGGAACCAGCCCCGCTCGTCCGTCGCCCGTAGTCTCGGCGGCTCCCCGCTGGTCAGCGCGTCCGTCAGCGCCTCGGGCAGGCGCACACCGTACTTGTCGGCCAGCTCCAGCAGGGTGGTCGGCCGCATCGAGCCGGTGAAGTGCAGGTGCAGATGGGCTTTCGGCAGTTCAGAGACATCACGTACACGCTCCATTCCAGGATCCTGCCGTACGTGTCCGCAGTCCCGGTAGCCGTTTCCCCTTTAGTGGTCTTGCTCGCACAGACAAACGGGGCACATACCAGAGCTGGTATGTGCCCCGCGCCGATGCGGAACGTCAGTCCCGCGCCTCGGCCAGCAGCTTCTGGATCCGGCTGACGCCCTCGACCAGGTCCTCGTCACCGAGCGCGTACGACAGCCGCAGATAGCCCGGCGTACCGAAGGCCTCACCCGGGACGACCGCGACCTCGGCCTCCTCCAGGATGAGCGCGGCCAGCTCGACCGAGTCCTGCGGGCGCTTGCCGCGGATCTCCTTGCCGAGGAGGGCCTTCACCGACGGGTAGGCGTAGAAGGCGCCCTCGGGCTCGGGGCAGACCACGCCGTCGATCTCGTTGAGCATCCGCACGATCGTCTTGCGGCGGCGGTCGAAGGCCTCGCGCATCTTCGCGACGGCGTCCAGGTCACCGGAGACGGCGGCGAGCGCGGCGACCTGCGCCACGTTCGAGACGTTCGACGTGGCGTGCGACTGGAGGTTGGTCGCGGCCTTCACGACGTCCTTCGGGCCGATGATCCAGCCCACGCGCCAGCCCGTCATGGCGTACGTCTTGGCGACACCGTTGACCACGATGCACTTGTCGCGGAGCTCGGGCAGGACGGCCGGCAGGGACACGGAGACCGCGTCGCCGTAGACCAGGTGCTCGTAGATCTCGTCGGTCATCACCCACAGGCCGTGCTCGACGGCCCAGCGGCCGATCGCCTCGGTGTCGGCCTCGCTGTAGACGGCGCCGGTCGGGTTGGACGGCGACACGAAGAGGACGACCTTCGTCTTCTCCGTACGGGCCGCCTCCAGCTGCTCCACGGAGACGCGGTAGCCGGTCGTCTCGTCGGCGACGACCTCGACCGGGACACCGCCCGCGAGACGGATCGACTCCGGGTACGTCGTCCAGTACGGGGCGGGGACGATGACCTCGTCGCCCGGGTCGAGGATCGCGGCGAAGGCCTCGTAGATGGCCTGCTTGCCGCCGTTGGTGACGAGGATCTGCGAGACGTCGGGCTCGTAGCCGGAGTCGCGCAGCGTCTTCGCGGCGATGGCGGCCTTCAGCTCGGGCAGACCGCCGGCCGGGGTGTAGCGGTGGAACTTCGGGTTCTTGCAGGCCTCGATGGCGGCCTCGACGATGTAGTCCGGGGTCGGGAAGTCGGGCTCACCGGCGCCGAAGCCGATCACCGGACGCCCGGCGGCCTTGAGGGCCTTGGCCTTGGCGTCCACGGCGAGGGTGGCGGACTCGGAGATCGCGCCGACTCGGGCGGAGACCCGGCGCTCGGTGGGAGGGGTTGCAGCGCTCATGGGGCCCATCGTTTCAGACAGGAAACGCGCCCGGCACGGGGGTTTCACAGACTGAACATCAGCTGAACAACCGTGCGGATCCGGGCCACGGCCAGCGGATCTTGCGCCCGGCGACCGCTGATCTTCGGCCGATCTTTCGTCCGACAACCCTCCCACGGGCACTTTCTGTTCGACGGCGCGCCCCGGACCACGTACACTCTCACCTCGTTGGCCATCAGCGGCCCGCAGTCACAGGGTGCACACCGTGCACCCGCCCGGATGCGGTACGTTGGGGGACACACAAAGGGTCGTAGCTCAATTGGTAGAGCACTGGTCTCCAAAACCAGCGGTTGGGGGTTCAAGTCCCTCCGGCCCTGCTACACACACCTTCGCCAGGATGTGTGCGCATGTACGTACAGCAATGCACCGCCGTGCGGCTCAGACCGGGCGCGGCACGGCCACGACCCGGAATCAGGTGAGGACGAGTGACGGACGCCGTGGGCTCCATCGACATGCCTGATGCCCAGGACGAGGCGCCGGAGTCCAAGAAGACCCGTAAGGGTGGCAAGCGCGCCAAGAAGGGCCCGCTGAAGCGACTCGCGCTCTTCTACCGCCAGATCGTCGCGGAACTCCGCAAGGTCGTCTGGCCGACGCGCAACCAGCTGACGACGTACACCACCGTGGTGATCATCTTCGTCGTCATCATGATCGGCCTGGTGACCGTGATTGACTATGGGCTCGACAACGCCGCCAAGTACGTCTTCGGCTGAGCCAAGAGCGAAGGGCGCCGTGGTTACCGGCGCCCCTTTCGCATGTTCCACCCCTATGTATCCAGGAAGAAGCAGCCACCGTGTCTGACCAGAACGTGAACGACGCCATCGAGCCACACGGGCAGGGCGTCGAGTCCGTGGAAGACGAGCTCGACATCGTCGAAGGCGCGGACGAGGACCTGGACGAGGTCGAGGCTGCCGAGGCCGAGGCGGGCGAGCCCGCCGAGGAGGCCGCGCTCCACGTGGAGGACGAGGAAGAGGTCGCCGAGGAGGAGCCGGCCGAGCCGGTCGACCCCGTCGCCGCCCTCCGCGACGAGCTCCGCACGCTGCCCGGCGAGTGGTACGTCATCCACACCTACGCCGGTTACGAGAACCGGGTGAAGACCAACCTGGAGCAGCGCGCCGTCTCGCTGAACGTCGAGGACTACATCTTCCAGGCCGAGGTGCCGCAGGAAGAGGTCGTCCAGATCAAGAACGGCGACCGCAAGACGATCAAGCAGAACAAGCTGCCGGGTTACGTCCTGGTCCGCATGGACCTGACGAACGAGTCCTGGGGCGTCGTCCGCAACACCCCCGGCGTCACCGGCTTCGTGGGCAACGCCTACGACCCGTACCCGCTGACCCTGGACGAGATCGTCAAGATGCTCGCCCCCGAGGCCGAGGAGAAGGCTGCCCGCGAGGCCGCCGAGGCCGAGGGCAAGCCGGCTCCGGCCCGCAAGGTCGAGGTCCAGGTGCTGGACTTCGAGGTCGGCGACTCGGTCACCGTCACCGACGGCCCGTTCGCCACGCTGCAGGCCACGATCAACGAGATCAACGCCGACTCGAAGAAGGTCAAGGGTCTCGTCGAGATCTTCGGCCGTGAGACGCCGGTCGAGCTCTCGTTCGACCAGATCCAGAAGAACTAGGTCCCGCCAGTTCCTTCTGGAGTCACTGCTTCCGCGCAGGTCAGACGGGCTTTCGTAGCCGGTCTGACCTGCTCGGTTTTTAGCCGCGCATCTATACCCGCTATCGTTGTGCGGTATGCCTGCGTCCGGGTTGGTCCCCAGGTGCAGGCAGGACCCGAATCGAAAGGACCCGGAGAGTAATGCCTCCCAAGAAGAAGAAGGTCACGGGGCTCATCAAGCTCCAGATCCAGGCCGGTGCCGCCAACCCGGCTCCGCCGGTCGGCCCCGCGCTGGGTCAGCACGGCGTGAACATCATGGAGTTCTGCAAGGCCTACAACGCCGCGACCGAGTCGCAGCGCGGTTGGGTCATCCCGGTGGAGATCACGGTCTACGAGGACCGTTCCTTCACCTTCATCACCAAGACGCCGCCGGCCGCCAAGATGATCCTCAAGGCCGCGGGCGTGGAGAAGGGCTCCGGCGAGCCGCACAAGACCAAGGTCGCCAAGATCACCGAGGCGCAGGTCCGCGAGATCGCCACCACCAAGATGCCCGACCTCAACGCCAACGACCTGGACGCCGCCGCGAAGATCATCGCCGGCACCGCCCGTTCCATGGGCATCACGGTCGAGGGCTGACCCCAACCCCCCAAGCAGAAGTGAGTGGCAGGGCCTGCTCGGCCCGGACCACAACTCCTAAGAAATCACAGGAGCAGTTGTGAGCAAGCGCAGCAAGTCTCTCCGCGCTGCGGACGCCAAGATCGACCGGGAGAAGCTGTACGCCCCGCTCGAGGCCGTCCGTCTCGCCAAGGAGACGTCCACGACCAAGTTCGACGGCACTGTCGAGGTCGCCTTCCGTCTGGGTGTCGACCCGCGCAAGGCCGACCAGATGGTCCGTGGCACCGTGAACCTTCCGCACGGCACCGGTAAGACCGCCCGGGTCCTGGTCTTCGCGACCGGTGACCGTGCCGAGGCCGCGCGTGCCGCGGGCGCCGACATCGTCGGTGCCGACGAGCTGATCGACGAGGTCTCGAAGGGCCGCCTGGACTTCGACGCCGTCGTCGCCACCCCGGACCTCATGGGCAAGGTCGGCCGTCTCGGCCGCGTCCTCGGCCCCCGTGGTCTCATGCCGAACCCCAAGACCGGCACCGTGACCCCGGACGTCGCCAAGGCTGTCAACGACATCAAGGGCGGCAAGATCGAGTTCCGCGTCGACAAGCACTCGAACCTGCACTTCATCATCGGCAAGGTGTCCTTCGACGACACCAAGCTGGTGGAGAACTACGGCGCCGCGCTGGAGGAGATCCTCCGTCTGAAGCCGTCCGCCGCCAAGGGTCGCTACATCAAGAAGGCCGCGATCAGCACCACGATCGGCCCCGGCGTTCCCGTCGACCCGAACCGCACCCGCAACCTCCTCGTCGAGGAGGACCCGGCCGCGGTCTGAGCCACCGGCTCACCAGGCTCGAAAGCGGGCCCCACACCCTTCCCGGGTGTGGGGCCCGTCCCCTTGTCCCACCACGTTTGTCAGTGCCCTGGGTTAACGTGCATTCACGGGATTCGCACAGGGGGGACGAATGACGAGCACGAGGGTGCGCCGGTCGGCGTTCTGGGTCGCGCTGCTGACCGCGCTGACGGCCCTGGCCGCCTGCACCTCCACCGACCGCCCCGACGAGGCGGAGCGCACCGGGCCGGCCCGCGCCGTGACAGCCGCCCTGCGCACCGTCGAACGGTCCACCGACCGGGCGGAGTCCGCTCGCGTCAGATCCACCACCACCATCGGCTCGACGCTGTCCATGAAGGCCGACGGCACCCTCGCCTGGGCCGACGACCTCACCGGCACCCTGACGATCACCTACACCGGCGGCACGACGGCAGAGGCGATGCGCCGCCTCGGGACCACCTCGATGGAGGCCCGCTACCTCCCCGACGCCTATTACGCGCGCATAGGCGAGGCGTTCTCCGCCAAGACCGACGGTAAGCACTGGATCAAGTACGCCTACGACGACCTGGACGACCTCGCCGGCAGCTCCGGAGCGGACCTGGCCGCCCAGATGCGCGGCCAGGCCCCGCACACCTCGGTGCAGCGGCTGCTGTCCTCCACGGACGTAAGGAAGGTCGGCGAGGAGACGGTCGGAGGCGTGCGCACCACGCACTACTCCGGGACGGTGCGGGCGGAGGGCGGCACCAGCGAACAGACCGTCGACATATGGGTGGACGGCCGGAACCTGCTGGTCAAGAAGGTCGAGCAGGGCCGCACGGCCACCGGGCGGCTGACCCAGACCGCGTACTACAGCGACTACGGCGTGAAGGCCAGGGTCGAGAAGCCTCCCGCGGCGGACACGGCGGACCTCAAGGAGCTGCTGAAGGGCTCGGCGGGCCGCTGAATTCGCAGGAGTGTTCCCGTCGCCTGGGATACGCTCCCGATCTTGCTGTGCGCCGACCACGCATCAGCCATGTGTGCGCACCAGCCGCGCACCAGCCCTGTGTTCCTTGGGGGGAATCAGTGAGTCTTGCCGTACGTGCCGTCCTGCCTGCCGTGGTTCTGCCGGCCGCCGTGTTGCTGCTCGCGGGCTGTGGGACGGGAGCCGGTGCGGAGGAGTCCGCGGGCTCGTCGGCCGCCGAGGCCGTCGCGCGGGCCGCTGAGCGGACCGAAGGGCTCACGTCCCTGCACTATCGCGTGACCGGCCGGTTCCCGGAGCGGGGGCGGATAGCGGACGAGGGGGCCGTCCGCAGGAAGCCGCTTCAGGCGCGGCTCACGACGGTCAACCTGAGCGGTGCCGAGAAGGGCAGGACCGAGCTGCGGCTGGTCGGCGGGGTGCTGTACGGCAGCGCGCCCGACGACATGGTCGAGAAGATGGGCGGCCGGCACTGGATCAGCTACGGCCCGAACGAGAAGTTCACCACGGACAGCGGCCTGCGCATGGACGTGGGCAGCCTGCGCGACCAGGTCGGCCGCAACCCGGTGCGGGAGGCCGCCTTCCTGGCCGACGCCGAGGACGTGAGGCGGGTCGGCGCCGAGAAGGCCGGGGGCGCCGACACGGCGCACTACGCGGGCACGGCCACGGTCGACGAGCTCCGGGCCTCACTCAAGGGGATCAAGGACAAGGCCGTCCGGGAAGGGCGGGCGAACAGCCTCGACCAGTACGAGAAGGCGGGCGTGGACGAGCTCACCCTGGACGTGTGGGTCGACCGCGACGACCACGTCAAGCAGCTCCGCACCCAGGGCTTGGGTCGCCACGGCGCGCTCGACCTCACCTTCACCTTCCTCGACCAGGACAAGCCGGTGACCGTCCGCGCGCCGCACGCCGGCGACACGGCGGACCTGCGCAAGCCGCTGGAGAAGAGCCGGAGCTGAGGGCCGTAGGGGCGGATTTGCTTGACGGCGATTCCGTCCCGTACTCTCCTACAGAAGCCAAAGACCGCTGGTCGTTGCCGTGTGCTCGTACGAGGGCGCGGTGGCCGAAGGATCCGCTGAAATTCGCGGACGACCCGCGCAGGTGACTGTGGAAGTGCTCCCGGAGTTCGCTGCCCAACAGCGTGCGAGTCCCGGTCGAGCTACGCCCCGTGCGCCTGCGCCGGGGCGTTTCGTTTATGCAGCCCCTTCTGAGCGGTCCTCATCACCCGGAAGGAGGCCGACGCTCTATGCCGACGCCCGACAAGGCTGCCGCGGTAGCCGAGCTCACGGACAAGTTCCGCAGCTCGAACGCCGCCGTGCTGACCGAGTACCGGGGTCTCACCGTGGCCCAGCTCAAGCAGCTGCGCCGTTCGCTCGGTGAGAACTCCGAGTACGCCGTGGTGAAGAACACGCTGACCAAGATCGCGGCCAACGCGGCCGGGATCAACACGCTCGACGACCTGTTCAACGGTCCGACGGCGGTCGCCTTCGTCACCGGTGACCCGGTGGAGTCGGCCAAGGGTCTTCGTGACTTCGCCAAGGACAACCCGAACCTCGTCATCAAGGGCGGTGTCCTTGACGGCAAGGCGCTGTCCGCCGACGAGATCAAGAAGCTTGCGGACCTCGAGTCCCGCGAGGTTCTGCTCGCCAAGCTGGCGGGCGCTCTGAAGGGCAAGCAGACGCAGGCTGCTCAGGTCTTCCAGGCGCTCCCGTCGAAGCTCGTCCGCACCGTGGACGCGCTTCGTGCCAAGCAGGACGAGCAGGGCGGTGCCGAGTAACTCGGCTCGCGCATTGACCGCCGCCTGAGGCTCCCGGCCTGAGGCAGGGGTCGTAGCGGGCCACGTACGCCCGCCAGACATGTACATCCGGCACCAGCCGAATTAGTGGAAGGAAAGCCATCGTGGCTCTCACCCAGGACGAACTGCTCGCCGAGTTCGAGGGCATGACCCTCATCCAGCTCTCCGAGTTCGTGAAGGCGTTCGAGGAGAAGTTCGACGTCACCGCCGCCGCCGCGGTCGCCGTCGCCGGTCCGGCCGGTCCGGCCGCCGCCGCCGAGGCCCCGGAGGAGAAGGACGAGTTCGACGTCATCCTCTCCGGCGCCGGCGACAAGAAGATCCAGGTCATCAAGGTCGTGCGTGAGCTGACCTCCCTCGGCCTGAAGGAGGCCAAGGACCTGGTCGACGGTGCGCCGAAGCCGGTTCTGGAGAAGGTCAACAAGGAGGCCGCGGACAAGGCCAAGGAGGCCCTCGAGGGCGCCGGCGCGTCCGTCGAGGTCAAGTAAGACCCCTCCGGTCGAGTACGACCTCCGCGCTTGCTGAAAGCAGCCTCCTGAGGCTGTAACGCAGTCGCACCGAAGAGCGATCATCCATTCGGGTGGTCGCTCTTCGGCGTTCCTGGGGGCGCGGCCACGGTTACCTTGCGCCCGCTTCGGCGAGGGGTATGGTGATCTTCGTCGTGTCTCCGGGAGCCCCTGGGTTCGGGCATGGGGGCCTTGACGAACCGCACGCAGCGCGCAATTCTCAGGACGCGTCGTCACAAGGATCCGAATCCGAGGCATGGATCGGCGGCGAAGAGGGCAGTATCAACGTGCATTGAGGGCAAGCATGCCGAGGGCGTTGAGAACAACGAGGGTCGCGAAAAACCCGCACTGGACATCAGTGTGCCAAGTGGCTACACTGACCCTTTGCGCTGCCTGTTAGCTGTCCCCTGCCCGTCACCAGGGGCATGCCCTCGCTTGAGCACCGATGACCGGACCACCCTGACCTGGCCATTCTTTGGTCGGAGAAGGAAACGCCTGTCTCTGTGCCCCGGTGAGGGGCCGGTACGCGCGTAGTGAGTCCGAGCCCTCGGAAGGACCCCCTCTTGGCCGCCTCGCGCACTGCCTCGACCGCGAATACGAACAACGGCGCCAGCACCGCCCCGCTGCGCATCTCTTTTGCAAAGATCAAGGAGCCCCTCGAGGTTCCGAACCTGCTCGCGCTGCAGACCGAGAGCTTCGACTGGCTGCTCGGCAACACCGCCTGGCAGAGTCGGGTCGAGGCGGCTCTGGAGTCGGGTCAGGACGTCCCCACCAAGTCCGGTCTGGAGGAGATCTTCGAGGAGATCTCCCCGATCGAGGACTTCTCCGGGTCGATGTCGCTGACGTTCCGCGACCACCGTTTCGAGCCGCCGAAGAACAGCATCGACGAGTGCAAGGAGCGCGACTTCACGTACGCCGCCCCGCTCTTCGTGACGGCTGAGTTCACCAACAACGAGACCGGCGAGATCAAGTCCCAGACGGTCTTCATGGGCGACTTCCCGCTCATGACGAACAAGGGCACCTTCGTCATCAACGGCACCGAGCGTGTCGTGGTGTCGCAGCTGGTCCGTTCGCCCGGTGTCTACTTCGACAGCTCGATCGACAAGACGTCCGACAAGGACATCTTCTCCGCCAAGATCATCCCGTCCCGGGGTGCCTGGCTGGAGATGGAGATCGACAAGCGCGACATGGTCGGTGTGCGCATCGACCGCAAGCGCAAGCAGTCCGTGACCGTACTGCTCAAGGCTCTCGGTTGGACGACCGAGCAGATCCTTGAGGAGTTCGGCGAGTACGAGTCGATGCGCGCCACCCTGGAGAAGGACCACACCCAGGGCCAGGACGACGCGCTGCTCGACATCTACCGCAAGCTGCGTCCGGGCGAGCCCCCCACGCGTGAGGCCGCGCAGACGCTGCTGGAGAACCTGTACTTCAACCCCAAGCGCTACGACCTCGCCAAGGTCGGCCGCTACAAGGTCAACAAGAAGCTGGGTGCGGACGCTCCGCTGGACGCGGGCATCCTGACCGTCGAGGACGTCATCTCGACGATCAAGTACCTGGTGAAGCTGCACGCCGGCGAGACCGAGACGGCCGCGGACAACGGCCAGACGATCGTCGTCGAGACCGACGACATCGACCACTTCGGCAACCGTCGTCTGCGCAGCGTCGGCGAGCTCATCCAGAACCAGGTCCGCACGGGTCTGGCTCGTATGGAGCGCGTCGTGCGTGAGCGCATGACGACCCAGGACGTCGAGGCGATCACACCGCAGACCCTGATCAACATCCGGCCGGTCGTCGCCTCCATCAAGGAGTTCTTCGGCACCAGCCAGCTGTCGCAGTTCATGGACCAGAACAACCCGCTGTCGGGGCTCACCCACAAGCGCCGTCTGTCGGCTCTTGGCCCGGGTGGTCTCTCCCGTGAGCGGGCCGGCTTCGAGGTCCGAGACGTGCACCCCTCGCACTACGGCCGTATGTGCCCGATCGAGACGCCCGAAGGCCCGAACATCGGTCTGATCGGCTCGCTCGCCTCCTACGGCCGGGTCAACGCGTTCGGCTTCGTCGAGACGCCGTACCGGAAGGTCGTCGACGGCCAGGTCACCGACGAGGTGGACTACCTGACCGCCGACGAGGAGGACCGCTTCGTCATCGCGCAGGCCAACGCCACGCTCAACGACGACCTGCGGTTCGCCGAGGCCCGCGTCCTGGTCCGCCGCCGTGGCGGCGAGGTCGACTACGTCGGTGGCGAGGACGTCGACTACATGGACGTCTCGCCGCGCCAGATGGTGTCGGTCGCGACCGCCATGATCCCCTTCCTCGAGCACGACGACGCCAACCGTGCCCTCATGGGCGCGAACATGATGCGTCAGGCCGTGCCGCTGATTAAGTCCGAGTCCCCGCTCGTCGGCACCGGCATGGAGTACCGCTCCGCCGTCGACGCCGGCGACGTGGTCAAGGCCGAGAAGGCGGGTGTGGTCCAGGAGGTCTCCGCGGACTACATCACCACCGCCAACGACGACGGCACGTACATCACGTACCGCCTGGCCAAGTTCGCCCGCTCCAACCAGGGCACCTCGGTCAACCAGAAGGTCATCGTCAACGAGGGCGACCGGATCATCGAGGGCCAGGTCCTCGCCGACGGTCCGGCCACCCAGAACGGCGAGATGGCCCTCGGCAAGAACCTGCTCGTGGCGTTCATGCCGTGGGAGGGTCACAACTACGAGGACGCGATCATCCTGTCGCAGCGCCTCGTGCAGGACGACGTCCTCTCCTCGATCCACATCGAGGAGCACGAGGTCGACGCCCGTGACACCAAGCTCGGCCCCGAGGAGATCACCCGGGACATCCCGAACGTCTCCGAGGAGGTCCTCGCCGACCTCGACGAGCGCGGCATCATCCGTATCGGTGCCGAGGTCATCGCCGGTGACATCCTCGTCGGCAAGGTGACCCCGAAGGGTGAGACCGAGCTGACGCCGGAGGAGCGCCTGCTGCGCGCGATCTTCGGTGAGAAGGCCCGTGAGGTCCGTGACACCTCGCTGAAGGTGCCGCACGGCGAGACCGGCAAGGTCATCGGCGTCCGCGTCTTCGACCGTGAAGAGGGCGACGAGCTGCCGCCGGGCGTGAACCAGCTGGTTCGTGTCTACGTGGCGCAGAAGCGCAAGATCACCGACGGTGACAAGCTCGCCGGCCGGCACGGCAACAAGGGTGTCATCTCCAAGATCCTGCCGATCGAGGACATGCCGTTCCTGGAGGACGGCACCCCGGTCGACATCATCCTCAACCCGCTGGGTGTGCCGTCCCGAATGAACCCGGGACAGGTCCTGGAGATCCACCTCGGCTGGCTCGCCAGCCGCGGCTGGGACGTCTCCGGTCTCGCGGACGAGTGGGCGCAGCGACTCCAGGCGATCGGCGCCGACTCGGTCCAGCCGGGCACCAACGTCGCGACCCCGGTCTTCGACGGTGCCCGTGAGGACGAGCTCGCCGGTCTGCTGCAGCACACCATCCCGAACCGCGACGGCGAGCGCATGGTGCTCCCGACCGGTAAGGCGCGGCTGTTCGACGGCCGTAGCGGTGAGCCGTTCCCGGACCCGATCTCGGTCGGCTACATGTACATCCTGAAGCTGCACCACCTGGTCGACGACAAGCTGCACGCCCGTTCGACCGGCCCGTACAGCATGATCACCCAGCAGCCGCTGGGTGGTAAGGCCCAGTTCGGTGGCCAGCGATTCGGCGAGATGGAGGTGTGGGCGCTGGAGGCTTACGGCGCCGCGTACGCCCTCCAGGAGCTGCTGACCATCAAGTCCGACGACGTCACCGGCCGCGTGAAGGTCTACGAGGCCATCGTCAAGGGCGAGAACATCCCCGAGCCCGGCATCCCCGAGTCCTTCAAGGTGCTCATCAAGGAGATGCAGTCGCTCTGCCTGAACGTGGAGGTGCTGTCCAGCGACGGTATGTCCATCGAGATGCGTGACACCGACGAGGACGTCTTCCGCGCTGCGGAGGAGCTCGGCATCGACCTGTCCCGGCGCGAGCCGAGCAGCGTCGAAGAGGTCTGACGGGAGTCCGGCGGGGCCCTCACCCACAGGGCCCCGCCGACCCCCAGGCCCCCGTTTCAGACCAAAGACTCACGACCCTGAGAGGGATTGACGCATAGTGCTCGACGTCAACTTCTTCGACGAGCTCCGGATCGGCCTGGCCACCGCTGACGACATCCGTCAGTGGAGCCACGGCGAGGTCAAGAAGCCCGAGACCATCAACTACCGCACGCTCAAGCCCGAAAAGGACGGACTCTTCTGCGAGAAGATCTTCGGTCCGACCCGGGACTGGGAGTGCTACTGCGGCAAGTACAAGCGTGTCCGCTTCAAGGGCATCATCTGTGAGCGCTGCGGCGTCGAGGTGACTCGCGCCAAGGTGCGCCGTGAGCGGATGGGCCACATCGAGCTGGCCGCGCCCGTCACGCACATCTGGTACTTCAAGGGTGTCCCGAGCCGGCTGGGCTACCTGCTCGACCTGGCTCCCAAGGACCTTGAGAAGGTCATCTACTTCGCGGCGTACATGATCACGTACGTCGACGAGGAGCGCCGTACCCGCGACCTGCCCTCTCTGGAGGCGCATGTCTCCGTGGAGCGTCAGCAGGTCGAGAACCGCCGGGACGCCGACCTTGAGGCCCGCGCCAAGAAGCTCGAGACCGACCTGGCCGAGCTGGAGGCCGAGGGCGCCAAGGCCGACGTGCGCCGCAAGGTGCGCGAGGGTGCCGAGCGCGAGATGAAGCAGCTGCGTGACCGTGCGCAGCGCGAGATCGACCGTCTCGACGAGGTGTGGACCCGGTTCAAGAACCTCAAGGTCCAGGACCTGGAGGGCGACGAGCTCCTCTACCGCGAGCTGCGTGACCGCTTCGGCACGTACTTCGACGGTTCGATGGGTGCCGCGGCGCTGCAGAAGCGCCTGGAGTCCTTCGACCTCGACGAGGAGGCCGAGAAGCTCCGCGAGATCATCCGTACGGGCAAGGGCCAGAAGAAGACCCGCGCCCTGAAGCGGCTGAAGGTCGTGTCTGCCTTCCTGCAGACCTCCAACAGCCCCAAGGGCATGGTCCTCGACTGCGTCCCGGTCATCCCGCCGGACCTTCGCCCGATGGTGCAGCTGGACGGTGGCCGCTTCGCGACCTCCGACCTGAACGACCTGTACCGCCGTGTGATCAACCGGAACAACCGACTGAAGCGCCTTCTCGACCTCGGTGCGCCCGAGATCATCGTCAACAACGAGAAGCGCATGCTCCAGGAGGCCGTCGACGCGCTGTTCGACAACGGCCGTCGTGGTCGCCCGGTCACCGGTCCCGGTAACCGTCCGCTGAAGTCCCTCAGCGACATGCTGAAGGGTAAGCAGGGTCGATTCCGTCAGAACCTGCTCGGTAAGCGTGTGGACTACTCCGCGCGTTCCGTGATCGTCGTCGGTCCGCAGCTGAAGCTGCACCAGTGCGGTCTGCCCAAGGCGATGGCGCTGGAGCTCTTCAAGCCGTTCGTGATGAAGCGCCTGGTCGACCTGAACCACGCGCAGAACATCAAGAGCGCCAAGCGCATGGTGGAGCGCGGCCGCACGGTCGTGTACGACGTCCTCGAAGAGGTCATCGCCGAGCACCCGGTTCTGCTGAACCGTGCTCCCACCCTGCACCGCCTCGGCATCCAGGCCTTCGAGCCGCAGCTGGTCGAGGGCAAGGCCATCCAGATCCACCCGCTCGTCTGCACCGCGTTCAACGCGGACTTCGACGGTGACCAGATGGCCGTGCACCTGCCGCTGTCCGCGGAGGCGCAGGCCGAGGCCCGCATCCTGATGCTGTCCTCGAACAACATCCTCAAGCCCGCCGACGGCCGTCCGGTGACGATGCCGACCCAGGACATGGTCCTCGGTCTGTTCTTCCTCACCACCGACGGCGAGATGCGGGACGTCAAGGGTGAGGACCGCGGCTTCTCCTCCGTGGCCGAGGCGATCATGGCCTTCGACGCGGGCGAGCTCTCGCTCCAGTCGAAGATCGACATCCGCTTCCCGGTCGGCACCATCCCGCCGCGTGGCTGGACCCCGCCGGCGCAGGAGGAGGGCGAGCCGGAGTGGCAGCAGGGTGACAGCTTCCGTCTGAAGACCACGCTCGGCCGTGCGCTCTTCAACGAGCTGCTGCCCGAGGACTACCCGTTCGTCGACTACGAGGTCGGCAAGAAGCAGCTCTCCGAGATCGTCAACGACCTCGCCGAGCGCTACCCCAAGGTCATCGTGGCGGCGACGCTCGACAACCTGAAGGCGGCCGGCTTCTTCTGGGCGACCCGTTCCGGTGTCACCGTGGCCATCTCCGACGTCGTCGTTCCCGAGGCGAAGAAGGAGATCGTCAAGGGCTACGAGGCGCAGGACGAGAAGGTCCAGAAGCAGTACGAGCGCGGTCTGATCACCAAGGACGAGCGCACGCAGGAGCTCATCGCGATCTGGACCAAGGCGACCAACGAGGTCGCCGAGGCGATGAACGACAACTTCCCGAAGACCAACCCGATCTTCATGATGGTGAACTCGGGTGCACGAGGCAACATGATGCAGATGCGTCAGATCGCCGGTATGCGTGGTCTGGTGTCGAACGCGAAGAACGAGACGATCCCGCGTCCGATCAAGGCGTCGTTCCGTGAGGGCCTGTCCGTGCTGGAGTACTTCATCTCCACGCACGGTGCCCGTAAGGGTCTGGCGGACACCGCTCTGCGTACCGCCGACTCGGGTTACCTCACCCGTCGTCTGGTCGACGTCTCCCAGGACGTCATCATCCGCGAGGAGGACTGCGGCACCGACCGTGGCCTCAAGCTGGCCATCGCCGAGCGTGGCGCCGACGGCGTCCTGCGCAAGGCGGACAACGCCGAGACGTCCGTGTACGCGCGCTGCCTCGCCGAGGACATCGTCGTGGACGGCAAGGTGCTCGCCCCGGCGGGCGTCGACCTCGGTGACGTCCTGATCGACGTCCTCGTCGGCGCGGGCGTCGAGGAGGTCAAGACCCGCTCGGTCCTGACCTGTGAGTCCGCCGTCGGCACCTGCGCGATGTGCTACGGCCGTTCGCTCGCCACCGGCAAGCTGGTCGACATCGGTGAGGCGGTCGGCATCATCGCCGCCCAGTCCATCGGTGAGCCCGGTACCCAGCTGACGATGCGTACCTTCCACACCGGTGGTGTGGCCGGTGACGACATCACCCAGGGTCTGCCGCGTGTCGTCGAGCTCTTCGAAGCCCGTACCCCGAAGGGTGTCGCCCCGATCTCCGAGGCCACCGGCCGCGTGCGGATCGAGGAGACCGAGAAGACCAAGAAGATCGTCGTCACCCCCGACGACGGCAGCGACGAGACGGCGTACCCGATCTCGAAGCGTGCCCGACTCCTGGTCAGCGAGGGCGAGCACGTCGAGGTGGGCCAGAAGCTCACCGTGGGTGCCACCAACCCGCACGACGTGCTGCGCATCCTGGGCCAGCGTGCCGTCCAGGTCCACCTGGTCGGCGAGGTCCAGAAGGTCTACAACTCGCAGGGTGTGTCGATCCACGACAAGCACATCGAGATCATCATCCGGCAGATGCTGCGCCGCGTGACGATCATCGAGTCCGGCGACGCCGAGCTGCTGCCCGGTGAGCTGGTCGAGCGCTCGAAGTTCGAGACCGAGAACCGTCGTGTGGTCCAGGAGGGCGGTCACCCGGCCTCCGGTCGTCCGCAGCTCATGGGTATCACCAAGGCCTCGCTGGCCACGGAGTCCTGGCTGTCGGCGGCGTCCTTCCAGGAGACGACGCGAGTCCTCACGGACGCGGCGATCAACGCCAAGTCCGACTCGCTCATCGGCCTCAAGGAGAACGTCATCATCGGTAAGCTCATCCCGGCCGGTACGGGCCTGTCCCGCTACCGCAACATCCGGGTCGAGCCGACCGAGGAGGCCAAGGCCGCGATGTACTCGGCCGTCGGCTACGACGACATCGACTACTCGCCGTTCGGCACGGGCTCCGGCCAGGCCGTTCCGCTGGAGGACTACGACTACGGTCCGTACAACCAGTAAGGCGTACGTCCACTGAAGGGCGGTCACCCCTCGGGGTGGCCGCCCTTCGGCGTTCCCGGACCTCTCCCCGGAACCCTCCCTGGAATCGCCTCCGGGTCTTCTCCGGGTAGCACCCCGATGCCGGGAACGCCCGTGCGGCGCATCATGGAAGGACTCCGACCAGTACGGGGGAGGTGCCCCATGACATATCCGTCGTGGCAGGGGAGCGGTGCTCCGCGGCCGTGGCAGGGGGGTCAGGCGCCGTTGCGGTGGCAGGGCGGTCATGGGCCGCAGGCGTGGCCGGGCTGGGGTGGGGCGGTGATGCTCGCCTCGCATGCCGACCGTGAGCGGGCCGTGGACGTGCTCAGGGCGGGGTTCGGTGAGGGGCGGCTGGAGAAGGGCGAGTTCGACCAGCGGATCGAGCGGGCCTACGCGGCTCGTACGGTGGGTGAGCTGGCCCTGCTCGTCGCCGACCTCCCCCAGGGGCCGCTGCCGCAGCCGGTGCCCGTCACGCCCGTGCCTCGGACCTTTCTGCCGCTGCCGCGGCCGCGGACCAACGCCAAGGCCGTCGGGTCCGCCGTCTGCGGGGTGCTGTGTGTGGTGAGTTTCGGGCTGACCGGGATTCCGGCGGTGGTGCTGGGGCACTCGGCCCGGTCCGAGATACGGCGCACCGGGGAGGGCGGTGACGCGCTCGCCCTGACCGGGCTGGTGCTCGGGTGGCTGTCGACCGCGGGCTGGGCGGTGCTGCTGACGCTGATGCTCGTGGCCGCCGCGCTGTCCGTCTAGGCCGGCGCGGGAGTGGTCCGGGAGGTGGCCCGATGTGCGCGAATAGCCGATTCGAAGATCGAACACGTCGTGTGGTCTTGACATCGGCCGTATGGCGATGCGGGCGAGGCCCATTTGTTTTGACCGTAGCGTTTGAGGTAGGTACGCTCAGACCTTGTGCCTGGGGTGTGCCCTGGCTCTCGTGCGTGCCTTCAACCGCATAGCGAGCTGTGAGCGGCCACCGTAATCTGTGCTCTTTTCGCCTCGCGGCGGGAGTCCGCCGGATTCGACACACCCGACCGCGTGGGTCGGCGACGTTCCAGGTTAGCTTCACCATTCGGCACACAGAAACCGGAGAAGTAGTGCCTACGATCCAGCAGCTGGTCCGCAAGGGCCGGCAGGACAAGGTCGAGAAGAACAAGACGCCCGCACTCGAGGGTTCCCCTCAGCGTCGTGGCGTCTGCACGCGTGTGTTCACGACCACCCCGAAGAAGCCGAACTCGGCCCTGCGTAAGGTCGCGCGTGTGCGTCTGACCAGCGGGATCGAGGTCACCGCTTACATTCCGGGTGAGGGACACAACCTGCAGGAGCACTCCATCGTGCTCGTGCGCGGCGGCCGTGTGAAGGACCTGCCGGGTGTTCGCTACAAGATCATCCGTGGCTCCCTCGACACCCAGGGTGTCAAGAACCGCAAGCAGGCCCGTTCCCGCTACGGCGCCAAGAAGGAGAAGTAAGAATGCCTCGTAAGGGCCCCGCCCCGAAGCGCCCGGTCATCATCGACCCGGTCTACGGTTCTCCTCTGGTCACGTCGCTCATCAACAAGGTGCTGCTGAACGGCAAGCGCTCCACCGCCGAGCGCATCGTCTACGGCGCCATGGAGGGCCTGCGCGAGAAGACCGGCAACGACCCGGTCATCACGCTGAAGCGCGCTCTCGAGAACATCAAGCCGACGCTTGAGGTCAAGTCCCGCCGTGTCGGTGGCGCGACCTACCAGGTGCCGGTCGAGGTCAAGCCCGGCCGTGCCAACACCCTGGCGCTGCGCTGGCTGGTCGGTTACTCCCGCGCCCGTCGCGAGAAGACCATGACCGAGCGTCTCCTCAACGAGCTCCTCGACGCCAGCAACGGCCTCGGTGCCGCGGTGAAGAAGCGCGAGGACACGCACAAGATGGCCGAGTCCAACAAGGCCTTCGCGCACTACCGCTGGTAGTCGCTACCCACATCGAGACCGAGAGAAGACTGAAGCCTTATGGCTACCACTTCACTTGACCTGGCCAAGGTCCGCAACATCGGGATCATGGCCCACATCGACGCGGGCAAGACGACCACCACCGAGCGGATCCTGTTCTACACCGGTGTGTCGTACAAGATCGGTGAGGTCCACGACGGCGCCGCCACCATGGACTGGATGGAGCAGGAGCAGGAACGTGGCATCACGATCACGTCTGCTGCGACCACCTGTCACTGGCCGCTCGAGGACAACGACTACACCATCAACATCATCGACACCCCGGGGCACGTCGACTTCACCGTCGAGGTGGAGCGTTCCCTGCGTGTGCTCGACGGTGCCGTGACGGTGTTCGACGGTGTCGCCGGTGTCGAGCCGCAGTCCGAGACGGTGTGGCGTCAGGCCGACCGTTACGGCGTGCCGCGTATCTGCTTCGTCAACAAGCTGGACCGTACCGGCGCCGAGTTCCACCGCTGCGTGGACATGATCTCGGACCGTCTGGGCGCCCAGCCGCTCGTCATGCAGCTCCCGATCGGCGCCGAGGCCGACTTCAAGGGCGTCGTGGACCTGGTCCGCATGAAGGCGCTCGTGTGGTCCGCCGAGGCCGCCAAGGGCGAGATGTACGACGTCGTCGACATCCCGGCCACGCACACCGAGGCCGCCGAGGAGTGGCGCGGCAAGCTGGTCGAGGCCGTCGCGGAGAACGACGAAGAGATCATGGAGCTGTACCTGGAGGGCCAGGAGCCCACCGAGGAGCAGCTGTACGCCGCGATCCGTCGCATCACCATCGCGTCCGGCAAGTCCAGCGACACCACGGTCACCCCGGTGTTCTGTGGCACCGCGTTCAAGAACAAGGGCGTCCAGCCCCTGCTCGACGCGGTCGTGCGCTACCTGCCGACCCCGCTCGACGTCGAGGCCATCGAGGGCCACGACGTCAAGGACCCCGAGGTCGTCGTCAAGCGCAAGCCGTCCGACGAGGAGCCGCTGTCCGCGCTGGCGTTCAAGATCATGAGCGACCCGCACCTCGGCAAGCTCACCTTCGTCCGGATCTACTCCGGTCGCCTGGAGTCCGGCACCGCGGTGCTGAACTCCGTCAAGGGCAAGAAGGAGCGCATCGGCAAGATCTACCGCATGCACGCGAACAAGCGTGAGGAGATCGAGTCGGTGGGCGCCGGCGACATCGTCGCCGTCATGGGCCTGAAGCAGACCACCACCGGTGAGACGCTGTCCGACGACAAGCAGCCGGTGATCCTGGAGTCCATGGACTTCCCGGCGCCGGTCATCCAGGTCGCCATCGAGCCCAAGTCCAAGGGTGACCAGGAGAAGCTGGGTGTCGCCATCCAGCGTCTCGCGGAGGAGGACCCCTCCTTCCAGGTCCACTCGGACGAGGAGACCGGCCAGACCATCATCGGTGGTATGGGCGAGCTGCACCTCGAGGTGCTGGTCGACCGTATGCGCCGTGAGTTCAAGGTCGAGGCCAACGTCGGCAAGCCGCAGGTCGCCTACCGCGAGACGATCCGCAAGGCCGTCGAGCGCGTCGACTACACGCACAAGAAGCAGACTGGTGGTACCGGCCAGTTCGCCAAGGTGCAGATCGCGATCGAGCCGATCGAGGGCGGCGACGCCAGTTACGAGTTCGTGAACAAGGTCACCGGTGGCCGTATCCCGAAGGAGTACATCCCTTCGGTCGACGCCGGTGCGCAGGAGGCCATGCAGTTCGGCATCCTGGCGGGCTACGAGATGACGGGCGTCCGCGTCACGCTCATCGACGGTGGCTACCACGAGGTCGACTCCTCCGAGCTCGCGTTCAAGATCGCCGGTTCGCAGGCCTTCAAGGAGGCCGCGCGCAAGGCGTCCCCCGTGCTCCTTGAGCCGATGATGGCCGTCGAGGTCACCACGCCCGAGGACTACATGGGTGAGGTCATCGGCGACATCAACTCCCGCCGTGGTCAGATCCAGGCCATGGAGGAGCGGGCGGGTGCCCGCGTCGTGAAGGGCCTCGTGCCTCTCTCGGAGATGTTCGGTTACGTCGGCGACCTGCGCAGCAAGACGTCCGGCCGTGCCAGCTACTCCATGCAGTTCGACTCCTACGCCGAGGTTCCGCGGAACGTCGCCGAGGAGATCATCGCGAAGGCCAAGGGCGAGTAACGCACCGCGTTCACACGCTTTAGGCTTGACTCCGGAGCCTTGAGGGGCAAACACCCGCAAACACGGATGTTTGCCCCGGGGCCCGGGCTTTCCAGCAAAGATCACCTGGCGCCGATGAAGCAAGGCGTTCAGAACCACTCCACAGGAGGACCCCGTGGCGAAGGCGAAGTTCGAGCGGACTAAGCCCCACGTCAACATCGGCACCATCGGTCACATCGACCACGGTAAGACGACCCTCACGGCCGCCATTACCAAGGTGCTGCACGACGCGTACCCGGACCTGAACGAGGCCTCGGCCTTCGACCAGATCGACAAGGCTCCCGAGGAGCGCCAGCGCGGTATCACCATCTCCATCGCGCACGTCGAGTACCAGACCGAGACGCGTCACTACGCCCACGTCGACTGCCCCGGTCACGCGGACTACATCAAGAACATGATCACCGGTGCCGCTCAGATGGACGGCGCCATCCTCGTGGTCGCCGCCACCGACGGCCCGATGCCGCAGACCAAGGAGCACGTGCTCCTGGCCCGCCAGGTCGGCGTTCCGTACATCGTCGTCGCCCTGAACAAGGCCGACATGGTGGACGACGAGGAGATCCTGGAGCTCGTCGAGCTCGAGGTCCGTGAGCTGCTCTCCGAGTACGAGTTCCCGGGCGACGACGTTCCGGTCGTCAAGGTCTCGGCGCTCAAGGCGCTCGAGGGCGACAAGGAGTGGGGCCAGTCGGTCCTGGACCTGATGGCCGCCGTCGACGAGGCGATCCCGCAGCCCGAGCGTGACGTCGACAAGCCGTTCCTGATGCCGATCGAGGACGTCTTCACGATCACCGGTCGTGGCACCGTCGTCACCGGTCGTATCGAGCGTGGTGTCCTGAAGGTCAACGAGACCGTCGACATCATCGGTATCAAGACCGAGAAGACCACCACCACGGTCACCGGCATCGAGATGTTCCGCAAGCTGCTCGACGAGGGCCAGGCCGGTGAGAACGTCGGTCTGCTGCTCCGTGGCATCAAGCGCGAGGACGTCGAGCGCGGCCAGGTCATCATCAAGCCGGGCTCGGTCACCCCGCACACCGAGTTCGAGGCGCAGGCCTACATCCTGTCCAAGGACGAGGGTGGCCGCCACACGCCGTTCTTCAACAACTACCGTCCGCAGTTCTACTTCCGTACGACGGACGTGACCGGCGTGGTGACCCTCCCCGAGGGCACCGAGATGGTCATGCCGGGTGACAACACCGAGATGAAGGTGGAGCTCATCCAGCCCGTCGCCATGGAAGAGGGCCTGAAGTTCGCCATCCGTGAGGGTGGCCGGACCGTGGGCGCCGGCCAGGTCACCAAGATCAACAAGTGACGCTTGTCGATCTGACCTGGTAGCTCCAGCGAGCTCCTGAAGGGGCCCGTACGACTTCGGTCGTACGGGCCCCTTTGCCGTCTCGGGAGTCGTCCGTCAGGTCTGGGCGCCGTCCTCGACCATGCAGAAGGCGACGTGGCTGATGCCTGTGTAGGCAGTGCCGTTGGGGTTGAGCTGGGCGTGGAGTGTTTCGTCGGCCTCTACCTGGCCGGCCGGGGTGGTCCTGTAGTCATAGAGGTTGGCACCAGTGGTCGGATCGTTGGCGGGGCCACCCTTGACGATGACCGCGGCAACGGCGAAGGGACCGGTGACGCTGAAGTCGAACCTCAACGGTTCGCCTTCCATGTTGGTGGACGTGACGTCGATGATGACCGAACCCTGCTGCCCGTTGACCGTGAACGCGAGCGTCTCATCGGTGGGCTCGTTCTCTGTGTCGGCCTCGTGGACGAAGTCCAGCTCCGGCACGATGTCGTCACAGTTCGGGTTGTTCCCGACCTCTCTGGGTGCCACCTCGGCATCGAACTGCTCGCCCGGGTCCGCCGCCGCGGGGCCCGCCCCAAGGGCGACCGCCAGTGCCGTCGTCAGGCCGAGGCCGACGCAGCGTGCTCCCCATCTCGCTCGGGTTGATCGTGTCGTTACTCGCACGAAGAGTGCTCCTTCTTGCTCTGGGTGTGCAGGGTTCGCCCGGGCTGAGTCGCATCCACCGCCGGGCGTCTGATCATTTGCACAATCCGATGAACGCCACTCCCCGGACCGGATCTGCCTAGGCCGTCCGGGGTGGAGAGCACCGGAAAGGCTGAGCGTCGAGGGGGCGCGCCACGCCTGACGGTACGTCATGGAAATAGGACATACATTTAAAAAAGGTTGATATAACCCTCATGGGGCGTGCGCTGGTCCTCCGATGCGGCGGCGCCCCATGTCTTCGCCGAGGGCCGGGGTCACAGGGAGAACCATGCGGCAGTCCACCAGCACGGTGTCAGGGCGGGCAGTTCCCCTCACGCCGCACCGGCCGGCCATGCGCAGAAGCCCGGCGGACGGGTCGTACGTACCGGTCGCGGTCGGCGCCGACGCGGCGGGGATGGCGCTGCCGACCGCGTTGACCCTCTCGGTGATCGGCGCGGCCCACCCCGTGCACCAGACCGCGGCCATCACGCTCGTCTGGCTGCTCGTCGGCCTCGCCGCCAGGCGCTACGCACCCTCGGCCTGGGACGAAGGCGCCCCGGCCGGACCGGTGGTACGGGACTGGCTGGTGCTGCTCGGCGTGCTGGCCGTGGTGCGGACGGTGTCCGGACTCGAGGGCGCGCCCGCGGCGGAGCTAGCCGCGCTGTGCCCGTCGTTGGCGGTCACCGTGGTCTGCCGCAAGGTGATCCACCGCCGCGTCCTGGCCGTACGCCGACGGGCCGAAGGGCTGCGCCGTGTCCTGGTCCTCGGTGAGGCCGGGGCCGTGGACGCCGTGGTCGGGCAGCTCGCCGAGCGTACGGACCACGGGTATGTGGTGGTCGGGGCCTGTGTGCTGGGCGAGGGCGAGGTGTTGTCCGGGGTGCCCGTGCCCGCCCGGCTGCCCGGCGACGCGCCGCCCGCTTCGGACGAGGACGCCGCGCCGGTGGCGGACGCGGCCGAACTGCTCGGCGCCGACCTGGTCTTCGTCACCGCGGGCCGGCACATGTGCGGGGACCGGCTGCGGCGGCTGTCCTGGGCCCTGCACGACCGGGGCCATCGCCTGATGGTGCTGCCCGGCATCGTCGAAGTGGCCCGGCGACGGGTCCGTATCGCCTCGGCGGCCGGGCTCACGCTGCTGGACGTCTCACCGCCGACGCGCCGTGGCCTGCCGACGCTGCTGAAGGCGGCCACGGACCGGGTGGGCTCGCTCGTCCTGCTCGTGGTGCTGGCCCCGCTGTTCGCCCTGCTGGCGCTCGCCGTGCGGCTGAGTTCGCCGGGGCCGGTCATCTACCGCCAGACCCGTGTGGGCCGCGACGGGACGCCGTTCCCCATGTGGAAGTTCCGGACCATGGTCGTGGACGCGGACCGGATGAAGGGCGAACTGGCGGGGGCGAACGAACACGACGGCCATATGTTCAAGCTGCGCCGGGACCCGCGGGTCACCTCCGCCGGGCGCTTCCTGCGCCGCTACTCGCTGGACGAGCTGCCCCAGTTGGCCAACGTCCTGCTCGGCCACATGTCGCTGGTGGGGCCCCGCCCCCCGCTGCCCGAGGAAGTCGCCCGCTACGACCAGGTGGAGATGCGCCGACTGAGCGTCAAACCCGGCCTCACGGGCCTGTGGCAGGTCAGCGGCAGATCCGATCTGTCCTGGCACGAGACCGTCTCGCTCGATCTGCGCTACGTCGACAACTGGTCGTGGGCCTGGGACATGACGGTCATGGCCCGCACCGTCCGGGCCGTGCTGGACGGGCGTGGGGCCTACTGAGGCCGACGTGCCGCCCCGACCTCCTCGCCATGTGCGTGCCTTCGCGTATCTCCCAGTCCGGAAAGGCCTACCCTCATGCCAGAGACCGCAGTGCCGCCTGACGCGGGCACCCGCACCGGCCCGAGCGCCCCGAGAACCGTCGCGGCACGTTCCCTGAGGGGCTTCACCGGGGCCGGCTACGACAAGGGACGTCCTCTGCTCGTCCAGGCGGCCTGGTTCGCCGTACTGCACCTCGTGTTCGTCAAGTGGTGGTTCCCGGCTCGCTGGCGGCCGGCGGTGCTGCGGGCCTTCGGTGCGCGGATCGGGCGGCGGGTGCTGATCCGGCACGGGGTCCGGGTGCACTGGCCCTGGCGGCTGTCCGTCGGCGACGACGTGTGGATCGGCGAGGGCGCCTGGCTGCTGAACCTGCGGGAGATCACGATCGGGCACGACGTGTGCGTCTCGCAGGGGGCGCTGCTGTGCACGGGGAGCCATCAACGCCGTAGCCGCACCTTCGAGTTCGACAACGGGCCCATCCGTTTGGAGCCCGGGGCGTGGGTGGCGGCGCGGGCGGTCGTGCTGCGCGGGGTGACCGTCGGCCGTGGCGCGGTGGTGGGCGCGTGCGCGGTCGCCCACCGCGACCTCGGTCCTGGCGAGGTCCTCACCCGTGGGGGTGCGGCATGAGGGTGGTCCATGTCGTGACGCTGGTCAGCGACGACGGGGCGTACGGCGGTCCCACGAGCGTGGCCGCCGGGCAGCTGGAGGAATGCGCCGCACGAGGCCATGAGGTGTCGCTGGTGTCCCTGTGGCGCGGCAGGTCGGCGGCGCCCGCGCGCCTCGGCTCGGTGCCGCTGCGCACCCGTCCGGCCCGCTCCGTGTTGCCGGGGCGCTTCACCGGGCTCATGCATCCGCTGCTGGTCAGGGACATGTGGGTCGCGATGGGCAGGGCCGATGTGGTCCATGTCCACGCGGGGCGCGACCTGGTCTCCGTCGCCGCGCTCGCCGTGGCCGCGCTGCGCCGCAAGAGGTTCGTGGCGCAGACGCACGGCATGGTGCAGCCTCGCCGGGCGGCCGCCGTCCGGCTGTTCGACCGTCTGTACGTGCCGCTGCTGCGCCGGGCGCGTGGCTGTCTGGTGCTCACCGAGCAGGAACGCCGGGACGTGGCCGAGGTGGTCGGTGCCGGCGGTCCGCCGCTGATGACGCTGCCCAACGGGGTGCGACCCGAGCGTGCCGACGGCGCCGGCGAGGGCGGGCGGCGCGACCGGGAGGTGCTGTTCCTCGCCCGGCTGCATCCGCGCAAGCGCCCGGACGCGTTCGTCGAGATGGCCGCGCTGGTGCACCGCAGGATGCCCGACGCCCGGTTCACCCTCTACGGGGCGGACGAGGGGGTGCTGCCCGCGGTGCGCCGGCTGATCGCCGCCCACGGGCTTCAGGGCATCGTCTCCTACGGCGGGGCGCTGGAGCACGCGCAGGCGGTACGGGCGTACCGGCGGGCGGCGGTCTATGTGCTGCCCAGCGTGGACGAACCGTTCGGGATGACGGTGATCGAGGCGCTCTCGGCGGGCACCCCCGTGGTGTGCACCGACACCTGCGGCATCGCCGACGAGCTGGCCCGGCGGGAGGCGGCGGTGGTCACCGACGGCAGTCCCGCGGAGCTGGCCGACGCGGTGTGCGGCCTGCTCGCCGACGACGCCAGGCGGGCGGCCCTGGCCGAGGCGGGGCGGCGCGCCGTCGCGGAGGCGTTCTCCGTGCACGCGGTGACGGACCGGCTGGAGGCGATCTATCGGGGCCTGTGACCGAAGACCGCCGCAAGGAGCTTGCGGCCGTTCGGATGGACAACGTGACCGCCCCGCTGGCCGGATCGGGTGAAGTGCGCCGAGGCGCCTACCTTCTGGCCATGGGTTCCCTTCTCGGACGGCCGTCCGTGGTCCGCCGCCACGTCATCCGCGGAGGGGCCCCGGCGAGAGCCTTCGGCACGTGGTGATCCGTCCGCCCGTTCACGCACGAGGTCAGGGAATGGACTTTTCCAGCACGCTCCGGCAGCTCTCGAAGGCGCAGAAACCCGCTCGGGGGGTTTCCCTCTACGCACGGTTCGTCAACCGGCCGGCCGGCCGGCTGCTCGCGGCCGCGGCGTACCGCATCGGGCTCTCGCCCAACCATGTGACGGCCGTCAGCGCCCTGATCACCTTCACGGGCGTGTTCGCGACGGCGCTGCTCCCGCCCTCCCACGCGCTGGGCCAGTGGGTCGCGCTCGCGCTGCTGCTCGGCTTCGCACTCGATTCCGCGGACGGTCAACTGGCCCGGCTGCACCGGTCGTCCAGCGCCTGCGGGGAGTGGCTGGACCATGTGGTGGACTGCGCGAAACTCCTGGCCGTGCATGCGGCGGTGCTGATCTCCTTCTACCGCTTCTTCGAACTGCCGCGTCCCGCGCTGCTGCTGCCGATCGTCTTCCAGTGCGCCGCGGTCCTGCTGTTCTTCGGAGGGATTCTCACCGAACAGCTGAGACGGCGAAGTCAGGACCCGGCCACCGGACCGGTGCCCGGGCCGTCCACGGTGCGGGCGGTGGCACTGCTGCCCGTGGACTACGGCCTGCTCTGCCTGAGCTTCCTCTTCCTCGGGAACCAGAGGCTGTTCCTCGCGGTGTACGTCGTGCTGCTCGCGGCGCATGTGGTGCTGCTGCCGGTGTTCCTCGCCAAGTGGCTGCGGGAGCTGGCCTGACGCGGAGCCGGACGGAGGCATCCGGGGTCTGGGATGCGGAAACGCGCGGCAATTCACATGAAAAGGTGCAAAAGGTAGCTAACCTTCCAGCGGATTCCGGCTTTCCAGAAGGAGCTGCCATGAGCAAGCAGGTGGACGTCGTTGTCGCGGGAGGCGGGGGATTCATCGGTGGGCACCTCGCGGCCGACCTCCTGGCGCAGGGGCTGACCGTCCGGTGCGTCGACATCAAGCCGCGGCACGAGTGGCAGCAGGTGCACGCCGCCGCCGAGAACGTCGTCGCCGACCTGTCCCTCCTGGACGACGCCCGCGCCGCGGTCCGCGACGCCGGCCAGGTCTACATGCTCGCCGCCGACATGGGCGGCATGGGATTCATCGAGAACCACAAGGCCGCCTGCATGATGTCGGTGCTGACCAGCACCCACATGCTCAAGGCCGCGCACGAGGCCGGCGTGGAACGCTACTTCTACTCCTCGTCCGCCTGTGTGTACGCCGCCGGCAAGCAGACCGCCTCGAACGTCACCGCGCTGAAGGAGGAGGACGCCTACCCGGCGCAGCCCGAGGACGGCTACGGCTGGGAGAAGCTGTTCTCCGAGCGCATGTGCCGCCACTTCGAGGAGGACTACGGCTTCACCTGCCGTATCGCGCGCTACCACAACGTGTACGGCCCCGCGGGCACCTGGACCGGAGGCCGCGAGAAGGCACCGGCGGCCGTGTGCCGCAAGATCGCCGAAGCCGTCCTCTCCGGGTCGCACCGGATCGACATCTGGGGCGACGGCCGGCAGACCCGCTCCTTCATGTACATCGACGACTGCCTGCACGGCACACAGATGCTGATGCGCGGCAGCAGCAGTGTCCCCGTCAACATCGGCTCGTCCGAGCTGGTCACCATCAACCAACTGGTCGACACCGTCGAGGAGATCGCGGGCATCCGCTGCGAGCGCAAGTACCAGCTGGACGCCCCGCAGGGCGTGCGCGGCCGCAACTCCGACAACACCCTGATCCGCGAACTCCACGGCTGGGAGCCCTCGATCCCGCTGGCCGAAGGGCTGGAGAAGACCTACGCCTGGGTCTACGACCAGGTCAAGCGCGCCCGCTCCTGACCCCTCGAACGCCGGCCGGGAGAGCAGCCGATGAGGATCCTCGTCCACGACTACAGCGGACACCCCTTCCAGGCCCAGCTCTCCCGTGAGCTGGCCCGGCGCGGCCATGACGTCGTGCACTCGACCTGCCCGGCCTATGTCTCCGGGAAGGGCAACCTCGCCGAGGACCCGGTCGCCGGCCTGCGCTTCGTCACCATCGGCGACCGCGTCGTCCTCGACAAGGGCGCCTACGTCCGACGCCTCTTCCAGGAGACCCGGCTGGGCGTGGAACTGGCCCGGCAGGTACGGCGCGAGAAGCCGGACGTGGCGATGCTGGGGAACCTGCCGATCCCGACCCTGGCCGTGGCCGCGGCGGCACTGAGGGCGCTGCGCATCCCCTGGGTGCTGTGGCACCAGGACATCACCGCCGTCGCCCTCAAGAGCTTCGCCGCCGCCGGGGTGTCCAGGCTGATGGGCGTCGCCGCCAGGGTCTTCGAGCGGGGCGAGAAGTGGGCGGCGCGCCGGGCCTCGGCGATCGTGGTGATCGCCGACTCCTTCGTGCGGGTCCATCGGGAGTGGGGCACCGCCGACAAGGTCACCGTCATCCCCAACTGGGCGCCGCTGGACGAGATCCTGCCCGTGCCACGCGCCAACGCCTGGTCCCGGGAACACGGCCTCACCGGTGTCAGGACCGTGCTCTACTCCGGCACCCTCGGCCTCAAGCACCACCCCGCCCTGCTGGTGCGGCTGGCCGAGACGCTGCGCGAGCAGGGCGAACGGGTCCGTCTCGTCGTCGTCAACGACGGCCCCGCCGTGCCGGTCCTCAAGGAGGCCGCCGCCGCCCGGGGCGTCGGTCTGACCCTGCTGCCCTTCCAGCCCTACGACCGGCTGCCCGAGGTACTGGGCAGCGGCGATGTGCTGGTCGTGCTGCTGGCGGCGGACGCCGGTGAGTTCTCGGTGCCCTCCAAGACGCTGTCCTACCTGTGCGCCGGACGCCCCGTACTGGGTCTGATGCCGGCGGACAACCTGGCGGCGGAGCTGCTCCGCCAGGCCGGCTCGGCGGTGTTCGCCCCGGAGGAGGCCTCGCTGCCGGACGCGGCCACATGGGTCCGCGAGGTCCTGGACGACCCGGCACGCGCGGAGGCGCTGGGCAAGGAGAGCCGGGCGCTGGCCGAGCGGGAGTTCGCTCTCGAAGGGTGTGCCTCGCGATTCGAGGAAATTCTGCGAGCGGTACGCCGCCGCACCGACGGCAAGTGATTATTGTGAATTCATAGCAATTTACGTCAAGTGAAAACACCCTCTGAAATGCGGGAGATCGGCCCGGCCTACAGGTTATAAATCTACTGGCGCCGATTTGTTCCGTTTGCCCGCTCAATCGGGGGTGCAGAGTGCGAGGCAGTAAAAAGCGTTGCGTGGCAGCGGTGTGCTGCTGGGCCCTCCTTTTCATCGCCTTTCTGCCCGCACTCATCCTCCAGGACGCCGACGCACGGTTCGGGGCGGCACTCGTGGCGCAGTGCGTCGTCGTGGCGCACAGCGGCGGGGCGCTCACCAGGGTGCTCACCGATACCTCGGTGCGTCTCGTCGCCCTCGGATTCTGGCTCTTCGTCTACGTGTGGCTCGGCCTGGCCCCGCTCGCGATGCTCGCCACCGACTCCTACCCGCTGGAATACCGCACCGGAGAGTCGACCGCCTTCGCCGCCGCCGTACTGACCGAACTAGGGCTCCTCGCCTACAGCGCGGGCGTGGCACTGGCCGCCGCACGCAAGAACGCCGGCTCGGCCGTGCTCGAACCCCTGCTGTCCCGCACGCTCGCCCCGCTGCCCGTGCTCCTGCTGTGCGGCCTGTCGCTCGCGCTCGCGGTCGTGCTGATCCCCGGGCAGGAAGGGGGCGTGCAGGCCTTCTTCACCAGCAGGCAGGCGCTGCGGCAGTCGGGCGCCGACCCGGATCTCACGCACGCGCTGCGCGTCTGGGCCCTCGCCGTCCCCGCCTTCTGGGCCGCGGTGGGCCTCGTCCACCTGCCCCGCCTGCCCGGCGGGGACCGGCTGCTGCGCGCGATCCGCCTGCTGCTGCTCCCCCTCCTCCTCGCGCTCAACGTCCTCGTCAACAACCCGATCAGCAGGCCGCGCTTCTGGGCCGGCACCGTCCTGCTGGTGCTGCTCTTCTCCTGGCGCCGGTTCAGCACCCCCCGGGCCTTTCGCGTCACCGCGGTGGCACTCACGACGGTGGTGCTTTTTGCTTTTCCGTACAGCGACTACTTCCGTTACGACGAACGCGAAGTCGTGCACGTCGTGGCGCTCGCCGAGCAGTTCAGCTCCAACATGGATTACGACGCCTTTCAGCAAATGCAGACGGGCATCGACTACGTACGGGAAAACGGATTCTCACCGTCGGCCGTGCTGGGCCCGGTCCTCTTCATGGTGCCCCGCTCGGTATGGCCCGACAAACCCCAGACGACGGGTATCGAACTCGCCCAGTACGCGGGCTACGACTTCCACAACCTCTCCGCGCCGCTGTGGATCGAGAGCTATCTGTGGGGCGGCGCTCCCTGTGTCGTCGCCGTGTTCTGTCTGCTGGGCGCGGCCGGACGGCGGATGGACGACATCAGGGCCCGGCTGTGGGACCGGCAGGGCACGCTGGCGGCGCTCCTGGTCCCCGCCTTCGCCTTCTACCAGCTGATCTTCCTGCGCGGCAGCCTCATGGCGATCGTCGGCCCGATGCTGCTGCTCCTGACCGTTCCGCTCCTCATCACCACCCGCGCCGCCCGGCCATCCCGGCTCCCGTCACCGGTGCGGACGCCCGCGACCACGGGCCCCGCGCCCATCCCCGGACACAGGAGGCATCCGTGACCAGCCCCGCCGGCTTCGACGACCGGTACGACGACCCCGACCAGCTGCGCGACCAGGTCCGCCTGCTGCTGAGGTACCGCGCGACCATCGCGCTGGGCGTGGTCCTCGGCCTGCTCGGCGGACTCGTCCTGGTTCTGCTGCGCGCGGGCGCCTACACCTCCACCAGCGAGGTGCTCGTCCGGTCGAGAACGGACCCCTTCAGCACCTTCGGGGTGGCCGCCGACAACCAGGTGAGCATGGGCACGGAACTCCAGATCGCGCTCAGCGCGACCGTCGCGGCCCGCGCGGCGACGGCCCTGCGGCAGCCCTCAGACGCCGACGCGCTGCTGACGGACCTGCGGGTGACCAACCCCCGGGACACCCAGGTGCTCCGGTTCGAGTACACGGGCGGCACCCCGACGCGTGCGGCCCGCGTGACCAACGCGTTCGCGCAGGCCTACCTAGCCGACCGCCAGGACCGCTCCAAGGCCATGGTCACGCGCATGACCACCGGCCTGGAAGCGCAGATCACCGCGCTCACCAAGCGGGTCATGGCGATGAAGTCCGGCGGGTCCTCCGCCGGCACCGCGGGCATGCAGCAACAGATCGGCATCCTGCAGAAGCGGGTCTCGGACATCAGGACCTACGACACCTCCGGCGGCGACGTCGTCCGCCGCGCCGAGCCGCCGACCCGACCCTCGGGGCCCGCCCCCGCATGGCTCGTCGCGTTCGGCCTGATCGCCGGTCTGCTCCTGGGTGTCGTCCTGGCCTGGCTGCGCTCCGCGCTGGAGCCGCGGGCACGCTCGGTCGGCGAGGTCCAAGGGGCGCTGCACGCCCCGGTCCTGGGCATCCTCCCGGCCCCAGACACCGACGGCGACCTGCTGGAGGTCGGCCGATCCGCGGGCAGCCGCGCGGAGGCGTACCGCGCCCTCGCCTTCCGGCTGCGCGGCGGCGACGACCGTACGCCCGTGGGCAGGCTCATGGTCGTGGCGCCGGCGGCGTCGAGGCGCGCCTCCGGCACGACGGAACGCGGAGCCGAGGCCGTCGCCGTGAACCTCGCCGCCGCCCTTGCCGAGTCCGGCGACGACGTACTGCTGGTGGACGCCACCGCGGCCGCGCCCGGCCTGCCGGCCCGGCTGCCGCTGACGACCGGGGACGCCGCGCCGACCGACGTCCCCGAGGGCGAAGTGGTCGTCGACGCGGGCACGGTCGGGAGGTT
This sequence comes from Streptomyces muensis, assembly GCF_021474425.1. Lineage (GTDB taxonomy): Bacteria > Actinomycetota > Actinomycetes > Streptomycetales > Streptomycetaceae > Streptomyces > Streptomyces muensis. The sequence continues at coordinate 36,436 of NZ_JAKEIP010000018.1, forward strand.
CACGCTCCGCCCGGACAGCCGCGGAGTCACCGACAGCCGTGCGGCCACCGACGGCCGCGGTGTCACCGGCGACGACAGGCCGACGCTCTTCCTCACCCCGTCGCTGCTGGAACACGCCGACGGTCAGGCGCTCGCCCGACGCGTGGACGGTGTGCTCGTGGTGGGCGCTCTGGGCGAGGTCCGACGGGACGACCTCAAGCGGGTGCGCGAGCTGATCAGCTGCGCCGGAGGGCACGTCGTCGGCGTGGCGCTGCACCACGTGACCCCGGTCGGCCCGCTCCGCCGGTTCGTCGACAGCGACCGGGTGCGCCGGGCCACCGGGCGGACCCCGGCCACCACCGCCTCCGGACCGGCCGACGACGTCGTGGCGCGGCCCGCCGCGCCCGCGCAGGACGACACGCTCAGCGTCTCCCGGTGAGCGCCTCCGGTACGGCCGCCACCGCCACCGGCGACAGGACCCCCCGGTCCGGGGTCGCCGCCACCGCACGGGGCGGATGGTGGGGCTTTCTGGGGGCGACGGTCAACGCGGTCTTCGGCTACGCCCTGGTCACCCTGGTCACCCGGGGGCTCGGGGCGTACGGGGCCGGAGCGGTGTTCACCGGCGTCGCGGCCTTCACCATCCTGTGCAACGCCTGCAAGCTCGGGGCCGACACCGGGCTGGTGCGCTTCGTCTCCGGCGACCTCGCCACCACCGGGGGCCGCGCGGTGGGGGCCCTGCTGCGCAGCGCGGTCCTGCCCGGTGCCGTCGCGAGCACGGCGGCCGCCGCGCTGCTGTTCCTGTCGCCCTGGACGGCCACCTCGCTGCTGCCGAACCTCGCCCCGGACGACGCGGTGACCCTGGTCCGGCTGTTCGCCGTGTTCCTGCCCCTGGCCACGGTCACCCTGATCCTGCTGGGCGCCACCCAGGGCTACGGCACCGTGATCCCGTTCGTCGGCGTCGAGCAGATCGGCAAACCGGTCCTGCGCGTGCTGATCGCCGTACCGGTCGTGCTGCTGGCCCCGGGCGTGCTGAGCCTGGCGGCCGCGTGGCTGGTGCCGACGGTGGCCGGCTTCGTCATCGCCTGTCTCGCCGTACGCGGTCGCCGCCGGACGAGTCCGCCCCGTCCGTCCGGAGCGGACACGGCCGCCGCCCGGCGGGGGTTCTGGGCCTTCGCCGGGCCGCGGGCGGTGTCCTCCGTCTTCGACATCAGCGCGGTCTGGGTGGGCGTCGTCCTGCTGTCCAGCCTGGCGACGAGCGAGGAGGCGGGCATCTACACCGCCGTCGGCCGCGTCGTCATCGCGGCGACGCTGCTCCAGCTCGCCATCCGGCTGGCCGTCGCTCCCGAGATCAGCCGTCTCCTCGCCGTCGGCGACCTGCCGCAGGCCTGCCATCTGCACCGGGTCTCGACACGCTGGATCGTGCTGTTCTCCTGGCCGCTGCTGGTCCTGCTCACGAGCTTCCCGGGCACCGTCCTGTCGTTGTTCGGGCCGGAGTTCGAGCAGGGGGCGGGCGCGCTGGTGGTGCTCTGTGTCGCCTCCGCGGTCAACGTGGGGGTGGGCAACGCCCAGACCGTGCTGCTCATGGCGGGCAAGAGCTCCTGGCATCTGGCGGTCACCGGCGTCGCCTTCACCGTGCAGCTGACGGTCGGCCTCCTCGCCGTGCCCCGGCTGGGCGTCCTCGGCGCCGCGCTGTCCTGGGGAGCGGCGACCGTCGTCGAGAACCTCGTCTCCGCGGCGCTGGTACGGCGGCATCCGGGGTTCACGATCATCGACCACGGCTACCTCGTCGCGACCGCGGCCGGCCTCGGCCTCACGGTGCCGCTGGTCCTTTCCGCACGGCTGCTGGCAGGTGACACGACCGTCGGACTGACCACCGCGGTCACCCTGGGAATCTTCGCATTCGGCATAAGTCTGTGGCGATTTCGCACACCTCTGGACATGCGCGAACTCGTCGGTGTGCTGCGCGAACGCGCCACATGAGGCCGTCTCCGAGCCGGGACCGCCCCGCCTTCTCCCCTTCTCCGCTCCTCACCACCCGTACTCGCTGCAACCCGGGAAGTTCCATGCGCCTGAGAAAAAGCACGAAGAGGGGGGCCACCACGGCTTCGGCTGTGGCCCTCCTCGCGGCCGCCTCGCTGATCACCGCCACGGCCACGGCCGCGGCAGCCGACGGCGACGAAAAGACCCTGACCGCCGACACGTTGGCGACCTGGCAGACCGACGGCATCGTCTGGTCGCTGGAGTACGCGAACGGGGTCGTGTACGTCGGCGGCACCTTCAACAAGGTGCGGCCCCCGGGCGCCAGGCCCGGCCAGCGGGAGGTCGCACGCAAGAACTTCGCCGCGTTCGACGCCCGCACCGGCCGGCTCCTGCCCTGTGCCCTGCCGTTCTCCGGCGCCGGGAACACCGTACGGGCGCTGAAGGCGTCGCCCGGCGACGAAGTGCTCTACGTCGGCGGCTCGTTCACCAGGGCCGGCAAGACCGGGGTGGCCAGCGCCGCCGCGCTCAACACGGGCAACTGCACGCTGCGCAAGGACTTCCGGCCCACCGTGTCGTCGTTCGTGCGGGCCATCGACGTCACGGACGGCGCGGTCTTCCTCGGCGGCGACTTCACGCTCGTCAACGGCCGGGAGCGGGAGCGCGTCGCCGCGCTCACCCCCGGCGGTGCGCTGCTGCCGTTCAAGGCGGAGATCGACGGTCCGGTACGGGCCCTGCTCGCCGCGCCCGAGTTCGGCAAGGTGATCGTCGGCGGCAACTTCAACATGGTCAACGGTGACCTGGAGCGGTCCCTCGTCGCCCTGCGGCCCGTCACCGGCAAGACCGTGGTCTCCTACCCGGGCTGGCTGCCGTCCAGGTCCTCCGTGCAGGCGCTGACACGCGACGCGACCAACTTCTATGTCGCGGCCGAGGGCAGGGGCACCGGCATCTTCGACGGCCGTATCGCCGGCCGTCTCGGCAGCGGCGAGATGGTGTGGAAGGACACCTGCCTGGGCGCCACCCAGGCCGTCGCCGTGCACAACGGCGTCCTCTACAGCGGCTCCCACGCCCACAACTGCCGGGACACTCCGGGAGGTTTCGACGAGGGCCACTTCCGCCAGCACTTCCTCGCCCAGTCGGTCCGCGACCGGCACATCCTGCACTGGTTCCCCGACACGGACGGCGGGACCGGCGAGGGCAACGGCCCTCGGGCGCTGAAGATGGCCGGGCAAATCCTCTGGGCGGGCGGCGAGTTCACCGAGGTCAACGGCAGACGGCAGCAGAGCCTGACCCGCTTCACGCCCGGGCCCGACCGCGGCGCCCCGCAGGAGCCGCCCCGGCTCAAGGCCTCGGCCTCGCGCACCGGCCGGGTCACGCTCAGCTGGCGTTCCGCATGGGACCGGGACGACGCGGTGCTGAAGTACCGGATCTACCGGGACGGCAAGCTCGTGGCCTCGCCGACGGGCCGGTCCAAGGAGTGGAACCGCCCCGTCATGAAGTACACGGACACCGTCGCTCCCGGCTCCCGCCACAGCTACCGGATCGCCGTCACCGACGGCAGGAACACGGCACCCGCGTCGAAGGCGCTCGTGGTCACCGCGGCCGGCTCCGAGCGGACGAAGGCACAGCGCTGATGGGAGAACGTCGTTGATGGGAGAACGTCTCGGCTACGCGCCGGGGGTCTTCGACCTCTTCCACGTGGGCCATCTGAACATCCTGCGCCGGGCGCGCGACCACTGCGACCGTCTCGTCGCCGGCGTCTGCTCCGACGAACTGGTGGTCCACCTGAAAGGCCGCCCGCCCGTCGTACCGCTCGCCGAGCGACTCCAGATCGTCCGCAGCGTGCGCCATGTGGACGACGTCCACGTCGCGACCGTGCACGACAAGATCGAGATCTGGAAGGAGGTCGGCTTCGACGTCATCTTCAAGGGCGACGACTGGCTCGGCACGGACGTGTGGACCGCGCTCGAAGCCGAATTCGCCAGGGTGGGGGTGGAGGTCGTCTATTTCCCCTACACCGTGCACACCTCCAGCACCCTGCTGCGGGACGCGCTGCGCCTCCTCGGCGAGGAGAACCCCTCCGGGCCGCTCGCCGGCCGGCTCGCCGTACCCCGCCCGGGAGGAACGGAGAGCTGACGCGCGCCGGTGACCCAGGTGCTGGTGTGGCTGACGGGTCCGTCGAGGCCTCGGACCCCTCAGCCGTCCCTCCGTCGGCGAGCTCACCCTCGCAGCTCACTCCGTGTGGCGTCGAGGTGTACGTATTGTGAAGATTGCTTGCATGACAGACACAAGATCCCCAAAGCGGCATTCGTACCTCATGGGCACGGCGGCGATGGCCGCAGCGACGGTGCTGGCGGCGGGCCTTACCCAGCCGGTGGCCGCCGCCCCGAACGCCGCCGACGGCGGCGCGCCCGCCGGGGTCACGACCCTGTCGGCGGGATGGCAGACCCCGTGGGGCATCTCGTTCCTTCCGGACGGACGGTCGGCCCTGGTCACCGAGCGACTGACCTACCAGGTTCACCGACTCGACCGCGACGGCACCAAGAAGCGGGTCGGCGAAGTGCCGTACACGGTTCCCGGGCCGTCCGATCAGGGCTCCGGCGGACTGCTGGGCGTGGCCCCGTCACCGACCTGGGACGGCAAGAAGGACAAGCGGGTGTTCTTCATGCACACCACGAGGAACGAGACCCGGGTCGCCAGGATGGACTACGACGGCACGTCACTCAGGAACTACAAGCCGCTGGTCACCGGCATCCGGCGGGGCGGGGACCACAACGGCGGCAGGATCGCCTTCGGCCCCGACAAATACCTCTACGTCTCGACCGGCGACGCCCTGCAACGGAACCTCGCGCAGAACAAGAGCTCGCTGAACGGCAAGATCCTCCGGATCACGACGACCGGCGCGCCCGCCCCCGGCAACCCCTTCGGCAACCGCGTGTACAGCTACGGCCATCGCAATCCGCAAGGCCTGGCGTGGGACCGCGAGGGCCGACTCTGGTCGGCCGAGATCGGGCAGGAGGCCAAGGACGAGATCAACCTGATCAAGCGCGGAGCCAACTACGGCTGGCCCACCTGCGAGGGGCCGTGCGCCGTCAACGGCATGAGCAACCCCAAGGCCACCTTCACCCCGGACAAGGGCGTCCCCGCCCAGCTCGCCATCGTGCGCAACGTCCTTTACGTCTCCTCGCTGCGCGGCCAGCGGCTGTGGCGCGTCCCGATCATCGGGAGCAGCGAGCGCCTCGGCACGAAGACCGCCTTCTACCCCGGCAGATATGGCCGGCTGCGTGCCATCGCCAAGGTTCCCGGCGTGAACGAACTGTGGCTCGGCACCAGCGACCGGGGCAACGGCAGGAACCTGATCCTCCGCGTGCCCATCAAGTGACGCCGAGTCCAGGCCACTCGGGCCCGATCCGAGCCCGACAAACACCGACAGAAGGGACGTACGCCCCATGCCCGAGAACACCGAACAGCTGAAGCCCGTCGAGCACACCGCCTCGGACCAGACGGACGACGCCACGTGGCAGACCCCCGCCTGCGAGGTCGTCGACACCGCCCTGGAGGTAACCGCCTACTCCCTCAGCACCCGCCAGCCGTAGCCATGCTGCTGCTGGTACTCGGCACCGCCGCCGGCGGCGGCATCCCCCAGTGGAACTGCGCGTGCCCCGGATGTGCCGGGGCACGCGCCCACCCGCTACGGCGGCGCCGGCACGCCTCACTCGCCGTGCGGACGGGGGAGGGGCGGTGGTACCTGGTCAACGCGACGCCCGACATCGGCGACCAGATCGAGGCCCGGCCCGAGCTGCGGCCCGGGCCCGAACCCCGGCGGACTCCGATCGTCGGCGTGGTCCTCACCGACGCCGAACTCGACCACACCCTGGGGCTCGCCCGGCTGCGGGAGGCGGACCGGCTCCAGGTGACGGCGACGGCCCCGGTCCGCGAGGCGCTGCTCGACCGCCTGCGCCTCGGTGAGGTGCTGACGCCGTACACCGACCTGACCTGGCGGGACCTGCCCACACACGGTGCCCAGCCCCTGGACGCCACGGCTGCGGGCCCGCGGATCAGCGCCATCCCGGTCTCCGGCAAGCGTCCGCGGTACGCCGCCGACGCCCCGGACGACGAGGCATGGGTCGTCGCGCTACGCCTGTACGACCCGGCCGGCGGCGCCACCGTCCTCTACGCCCCGGCCCTGGCCGCCTGGCCGGACCCCCTTCAGCAGGCCGCCGCCGAGGCCGACTGCGTCATCGTCGACGGCACCTTCTTCGACGACGAGGAGCCCCGCCGTACCGGCATCTCCTCCCGCACCGCCACCGGCATGGGCCACCTGCCGATCGACGGCCCGGACGGCACCGCCGAACGCCTCGCCCGTCTGCCCGCCCGCTGCCTCTACACCCACCTCAACAACACCAACCCCCTCGTCGACCCGGCGGCGCCCCAGCACAAGCGGCTCGCCCGGCTCGGCATCGAGGTGGCGCACGACGGGATGGTGATCGAACTTTGAGCACAGCGGCCGCGCACCCGAGACCAGCACCGCTTCCCGAGCCCTGGAGCCCCGCGGAGTTCGAGGCCCGCCTGCGCGCGGTGGGGGAGGAGCGCTACCACCACCGGCACCCCTTCAACATCCGGATGCACAGCGGCGGCCTCAGCCCGGCCGAACTCCGCCGCTGGATCGTCAACCGCTTCCACTACCAGCGCCACATCCCCGTCAAGGACGCCCTGATCACCGCCAAGCTGGACAGCCCCGAACTGCGCCGGATGTGGCTGCGCCGCATCCAGGACCACGACGGGCCACAGGAGGGCGAGGGCGGCATGGAGCGATGGCTACGGCTCGCGGAGGCCGCAGGCGTGGACCGCGGGACGCTGCTGCGCGCCGACTCCGTACTGCCGGGCGTACGCCTCGCGGTCGACGGATACGTCAACTTCTGCCGGCTGCGCTCGCCCCTCGAAGCCGTCGCCGCCTCGCTCACCGAGCTGTCCGCCCCGGACCTGATGCTCACCCGTATCGAGGCCTTCGAACGCCACTACCCATGGATCGAACCCGACGGCCTCGCCTACTTCCGCTCCCGGGTCTCCCAGGGCCGGCGCGACAGCCGGGAGGCGCTCGACCTCGTTCACCTCTGGGCCCGCTCCCGCGACGACCAGGAGCGCGCCGTCGCCGCACTGCGCTTCAAGTGCGAGGTCCTGTGGTCGCTGCTGGACGCCGTGGACCGGGCCGGCCGGGAGGAGCCGCAGTGAGCACGGCACCCGGTACCGACTGGCGGCCCACCCCCGCCCCCTCCATCGTGCGCCGCCACGACCCCGTACGGGGCGACGACCTGCTGCTCCGCCCCGAGCGCGTCGGTGTCCTGACCGGCTCGGCCGGGGTGGTCGTGGAGCTGTGCGACGGCACCCGCACCGTGGGCGACATCGTCGGCGAACTGGCCGGACGCTTCCCCGCCGCCCTCGTGGCCACCGAGGTGCCGGCGTTCCTGGAGCGACTGCGGGAGGAGGGGTGGCTGCGGTGAGCGCTCGCCCCTGGGCACTGCTCGCCGAGCTCACCCACGCCTGTCCGCTGCACTGCGGCTACTGCTCCAATCCCCTCGAACTCACCAGCCGTACAAGTGAGTTGAGCACCGAGCAGTGGGCCGAGGTGATGCGTCAGGCCGGCGAGCTCGGCGTCGTCCACACGCATCTGTCGGGCGGTGAGCCGTTGCTGCGCCGGGACCTTGAGGGGATCGTCGCCGCCGCCGACGCCGCCGGTATCTACACCCAGCTCGTCACCAGCGGCGTCGGCCTGGACCGGGCCCGGCTGGATGTCCTCGCCGGCGCCGGGCTGAAGAGCGTCCAGCTCTCCGTCCAGCACGCCGAGCCCCGCGCCAGCGATCGGATCGCCGGGCGCCGGTCCTTCGAAGAGAAGGGGCGGGCCGCCGCGGTCGTACGAGACGTCGGCCTGCCCCTCGGGCTCAATGTCGTCCTGCACCGCGACAACCTCGACGCCCTCGACGACATCGTCGAGCTCGGCCTGTCCTGGGGCGTCGAGCGCATCGAGCTGGCGAACGTGCAGTTCTACGGCTGGGGGCTGCTCAACCGCGCCGCGCTGATGCCGACGCGCGAGCAGCTCGCCGGGGCGCGGGAGGCCGTACGGCGGTGGCGGGAGAGGCTGCCCGCCGGGCCCGAGCTGGTCTGGGTCGTCCCCGATCACTTCGACGGCGTCGCCAAGCCCTGCATGGGCGGCTGGGGCTCGGTCTCGCTCACCGTCACCCCCGACGGCACCGTCCTGCCCTGCCCGGCGGCGGCCGCCCTGCCGGACCTGGACCCGCCGAACGTACGGGATCATTCGCTGGGGTGGATCTGGGGGCGGTCCGAGGCGTTCCGTCGGTATCGCGGTACCGACTGGATGGCCGAACCCTGCCGCAGTTGCTCCCGGCGCGACGAGGACTTCGGTGGCTGCCGCTGCCAGGCGTACGCCCTCACGGGGGACGCCACCCGTACCGATCCCGCCTGTCGGCTCTCCCCGGACCATGGCCTGATCAGAGCCCTGACCGAGGACAAAGGGGGCGAAAGGCCGAAAATCCGGCACCGGGTGCCCGGGCGAGCCAAGGGGGCGGCGGGCCGGGTTTGACCTACGTCACCCCGGGGGTATTCTCTCCGGCTCGATTGGCGGACCCCCTGCCCCATATGGCAGACTGTCCGAGTTGCTCGGTCGAGTGTTGATGCTGCGCGCCTCCCGCCGGGAGGACCGGAAGCGAGTCCCACAGTACTCGTCGCCCTAACTGCCGTGAGGCAGCGCTGGGGCGGACGTACGGGAATCTTCCGGGAAGTGTGGTGCGGCACTGGCCAGGCACCCGGTGAACCTCTTTCCCAAGGCAAGGGATGTTCGAACAAGGGACATCTGTGTCAGCGGAAGCGCGACACGCCCGACCGCGTGGGTCGGAGAAGTCGAAGGAACACCGGGTTCCAGAGCTGTAGAGAGACAGGACTACTGAGTAGCCATGGCGGGACAGAAGATCCGCATCCGGCTCAAGGCCTACGACCACGAGGTCATCGACTCCTCGGCGAAGAAGATCGTCGAGACGGTGACCCGCACTGGTGCGTCGGTCGCGGGCCCGGTGCCGCTGCCCACTGAGAAGAACGTGTACTGCGTCATCAAGTCGCCGCACAAGTACAAGGACTCGCGCGAGCACTTCGAGATGCGCACGCACAAGCGCCTGATCGACATCCTCGACCCGACGCCCAAGACCGTTGACTCTCTGATGCGACTCGACCTCCCGGCCGGTGTCGACATCGAGATCAAGCTCTGAGGGTCGGTGATCTGAGAATGGCTAAGCAGATCAAGGGCATCCTGGGCGAGAAGCTCGGCATGACGCAGGTGTGGGACGCGAACAACCGCGTCGTCCCGGTCACCGTCGTCAAGGCCGGCCCCAACGTCGTGACCCAGGTTCGTACGAACGACGTCGACGGCTACGAGTCGGTTCAGATCGCCTTCGGCGACATCGACCCGCGCAAGGTGAACAAGCCCCTCAAGGGCCACTTCGCCAAGGCCGACGTCACCCCCCGTCGTCACCTCGTCGAGATCCGCACCGCTGACGCCTCCGAGTACACGCTCGGCCAGGAAGTCACGGCCGAGGTCTTCGAGGCCGGCGTGAAGGTCGACGTCACCGGCAAGAGCAAGGGCAAGGGCTTCGCCGGTGTCATGAAGCGTCACAACTTCAAGGGCCTCGGCGCCGGTCACGGCACCCAGCGCAAGCACCGCTCTCCCGGTTCCATCGGTGGCTGCGCCACCCCGGGCCGTGTGTTCAAGGGCCTCCGCATGGCGGGTCGTATGGGCAACGAGCGGGTCACCACCCAGAACCTGACCGTCCACGCCGTTGACGCGGAGAAGGGTCTGCTGCTCATCAAGGGCGCGGTTCCCGGTCCGAACGGCGGCCTCGTCCTGGTCCGCACCGCGGCCAAGGGGGCCTGAGGTAACCGATGAGCACTGTTGACATCCTTTCGCCGGCGGGCGACAAGGCCGGTTCCGTCGAGCTCCCCGCGGAGATCTTCGACGTAGAGAAGATCAGCGTTCCGCTGCTCCACCAGGTCGTCGTCGCGCAGCTGGCCGCTGCCCGCCAGGGCACGCACAAGACCAAGACCCGTGGCGAGGTCCGTGGTGGTGGCAAGAAGCCTTACCGCCAGAAGGGCACCGGTCGCGCCCGTCAGGGCTCGACCCGCGCGCCGCAGTTCGCCGGTGGTGGCGTCGTGCACGGTCCCGTGCCGCGTGACTACTCGCAGCGGACCCCGAAGAAGATGAAGGCCGCGGCCCTGCGCCACGCCCTCACCGACCGGGCCCGCAACAACCGCATCCACGTCGTCTCCGGCGTGATCGAGGGCGAGACCCCCTCCACGAAGGCCGCGAAGAGCCTGTTCGGCAAGATCTCGGAGCGCAAGAACCTGCTCCTGGTCGTCGAGCGCGCCGACGAGGCCGCGTGGCTGTCCGCCCGCAACCTGCCCCAGGTCCACATCCTGGAGCCGGGCCAGCTGAACACGTACGACGTTCTCGTCTCGGACGACGTGGTCTTCACCCAGGCCGCCCTGGAGTCCTTCGTGTCCGGCCCGAAGGCCAATGACACCGAAGGGAGCGAGGCCTGATGGCTATCCGTCACCCCGCCATTGCCTCCAAGGCCGCGAAGAAGGCCAAGGCCGCTCGCGTCGCCAAGGCGCGTCGCCACGCCGCCGAGGGCAAGAACACCGTCGTCACCCCGGCCAGCAAGGCGTTCACGGACCCCCGTGACGTCCTGATCAAGCCGGTCGTGTCCGAGAAGAGCTACGCGCTTCTCGACGAGAACAAGTACACGTTCATCGTCGCGCCGAGCTCCAACAAGACCCAGATCAAGCAGGCCGTCGAGTCGGTCTTCGAGGTCAAGGTCACCGGGGTCAACACGATCAACCGCCAGGGCAAGCGCAAGCGGACCCGCACCGGCTTCGGCCAGCGTGCAGGGACCAAGCGCGCGATCGTGACCCTCGCCGAGGGCGACCGTATCGACATCTTCGGCGGTCCGACCGCCTGAGGGCGGTCCGGATCGTCCGATATCGGACGAGGACTGAGAAATGGGAATCCGCAAGTACAAGCCGACTACGCCGGGCCGTCGTGGCTCCAGCGTCGCCGACTTCGTCGAGGTCACGCGGTCCACGCCGGAGAAGTCGTTGGTCCGCCCCCTGCACAGCAAGGGTGGCCGTAACAACTCCGGTCGTGTGACCGTCCGCCACCAGGGTGGTGGCCACAAGCGCGCCTACCGTGTGATCGACTTCCGTCGTCACGACAAGGACGGCGTGCCGGCGAAGGTCGCGCACATCGAGTACGACCCCAACCGCACCGCGCGCATCGCGCTGCTGCACTACGCCGACGGCGAGAAGCGCTACATCCTCGCCCCGCGCAACCTGCAGCAGGGTGACCGCGTCGAGAACGGTCCCGGGGCCGACATCAAGCCGGGCAACAACCTGGCGCTGCGCAACATCCCGGTCGGTACCACGATCCACGCGATCGAGCTCCGTCCCGGTGGCGGCGCCAAGTTCGCCCGCTCCGCCGGTGCCTCCGTGCAGCTGCTCGCGAAGGAGGGCCAGATGGCCCACCTGCGCATGCCCTCCGGTGAGATCCGCCTGGTCGACGTGCGCTGCCGCGCCACCGTCGGCGAGGTCGGCAACGCCGAGCAGAGCAACATCAACTGGGGTAAGGCCGGCCGTAAGCGCTGGCTGGGCGTCCGCCCGACCGTTCGCGGTGTGGCGATGAACCCGGTTGACCACCCGCACGGTGGTGGTGAGGGCAAGACCTCCGGTGGTCGCCACCCGGTCTCCCCGTGGGGTCAGAAGGAGGGTCGTACTCGTGCTCCCAAGAAGGCGAGCAACAAGTACATCGTCCGCCGCCGCAAGACGAACAAGAAGCGCTAGGAGCGGGTTTAGATGCCGCGCAGTCTCAAGAAGGGGCCCTTCGTCGACGACCACCTGATCAAGAAGGTGGAAGCCCAGAACGAAGCCGGCACCAAGAACGTCATCAAGACCTGGTCCCGTCGCTCCATGATCGTGCCGGCCATGCTCGGCCACACGCTCGCGGTGCACAACGGCAAGACCCACATCCCGGTGTTCGTCACCGAGTCGATGGTCGGCCACAAGCTCGGCGAGTTCTCGCCGACGCGCACCTTCCGGGGCCACGTCAAGGACGACCGGAAGTCGAAGCGCCGCTAGTAGCGGATCGCATTCAGACACGTAAGTAACTGAGAGGGACAACCATGGAAGCCAGGGCCCAGGCGCGGTACATCCGCGTTACGCCCATGAAGGCCCGCCGCGTGGTGGACCTTATCCGTGGCATGGATGCCACGGAGGCTCAGGCTGTTCTGCGATTCGCTCCGCAGGCAGCCTCCGTGCCCGTCGGCAAGGTGCTCGACAGCGCCATCGCCAACGCCGCGCACAACTACGACCACCCGGACGCCTCCTCGCTGTTCATCAGCGAGGCGTACGTCGACGAGGGCCCGACCCTGAAGCGGTTCCGTCCGCGTGCCCAGGGCCGTGCCTACCGGATCCGCAAGCGGACCAGCCACATCACCGTGGTCGTCGCCAGCAAGGAAGGAACCCGGTAATGGGCCAGAAGGTTAACCCGCATGGGTTCCGGCTCGGTGTCACGACCGACTTCAAGTCGCGTTGGTACGCCGACAAGCTGTACAAGGACTACGTCAAGGAAGACGTCGCCATCCGTCGGATGATGACGTCCGGCATGGAGCGCGCCGGTATCTCGAAGGTTGAGATCGAGCGCACCCGTGACCGTGTGCGGGTGGACATCCACACCGCGCGTCCGGGCATCGTCATCGGCCGCCGTGGCGCCGAGGCCGACCGCATCCGCGGTGACCTCGAGAAGCTCACGGGCAAGCAGGTCCAGCTGAACATCCTCGAGGTCAAGAACCCCGAGACCGACGCTCAGCTGGTTGCCCAGGCCGTTGCCGAGCAGCTCTCCTCCCGCGTCTCCTTCCGCCGCGCCATGCGTAAGAGCATGCAGTCGGCGATGAAGGCCGGCGCCAAGGGCATCAAGATCCAGTGCGGTGGCCGCCTCGGTGGCGCCGAGATGTCCCGCTCGGAGTTCTACCGCGAGGGCCGTGTGCCCCTGCACACGCTCCGCGCGAACGTGGACTACGGCTTCTTCGAGGCCAAGACGACCTTCGGCCGCATCGGTGTGAAGGTCTGGATCTACAAGGGCGACGTCAAGAACATCGCCGAGGTCCGCGCCGAGAACGCTGCGGCCCGTGCGGGTAACCGCCCGGCCCGTGGTGGTGCCGACCGCCCGGCCCGTGGTGGCCGTGGTGGCGAGCGGCGCGGTCGTAAGCCGCAGCAGGCTGCCGGTTCCGAGGCCCCCAAGGCCGAGGCTCCCGCGTCCGCTCCGGCTGAGAGCACCGGAACGGAGGCCTGACCGACATGCTGATCCCCCGTAGGGTCAAGCACCGCAAGCAGCACCACCCGAAGCGCTCTGGCATGTCCAAGGGTGGAACGCAGGTTGCGTTCGGCGAGTACGGCATCCAGGCGCTCACCCCGGCCTACGTGACGAACCGTCAGATCGAGGCCGCTCGTATCGCCATGACGCGTCACATCAAGCGTGGTGGCAAGGTCTGGATCAACATCTACCCGGACCGTCCCCTCACCAAGAAGCCCGCCGAGACCCGCATGGGTTCCGGTAAGGGTTCTCCGGAGTGGTGGATCGCCAACGTCAAGCCCGGACGCGTGATGTTCGAGCTGTCGTACCCCAACGAGAAGATCGCCCGTGAGGCTCTGACTCGCGCCGCCCACAAGCTGCCGATGAAGTGCCGGATCGTCAAGCGCGAGGCAGGTGAAGCGTGATGTCGGCCGGTACCAAGGCGTCCGAGCTGCGCGAGCTGGGCAACGAGGAGCTTCTGGCGAAGCTCCGCGAGGCCAAGGAAGAGCTGTTCAACCTCCGCTTCCAGGCGGCGACGGGTCAGCTCGAGAACCACGGCCGTCTCAAGGCGGTCCGCAAGGACATCGCGCGGATCTACACCCTGATGCGCGAGCGTGAGCTGGGCATCGAAACGGTGGAGAACGCCTGATGAGCGAGAAGAACGTGACTGAGAACGCAGAGGCGCGCGGTTTCCGCAAGACCCGTGAGGGTCTGGTCGTCAGCGACAAGATGGACAAGACCGTCGTCGTCGCCGTCGAGGACCGTGTGAAGCACGCGCTGTACGGCAAGGTCATCCGCCGTACGAACAAGCTCAAGGCGCACGACGAGCAGAACGCCGCGGGCGTCGGCGACCGTGTCCTCCTCATGGAGACCCGGCCGCTGTCCGCGACGAAGCGCTGGCGCGTCGTCGAGATCCTCGAGAAGGCCAAGTAATTTCCTGCGGGGAACATCCCGCAGGTCAGTTCCGCCAGGCTCGGCAGGGGCTCACCTCGTAACGAGGCGGCCCCTGCCGGGAACCGGCAGACACACAGGAGATAGACGTGATCCAGCAGGAGTCGCGACTGCGCGTCGCCGACAACACTGGTGCGAAGGAGATCCTTTGCATCCGTGTGCTCGGTGGCTCCGGTCGCCGCTACGCGGGCATCGGTGACGTCATCGTCGCCACCGTCAAGGACGCGATCCCCGGTGGCAACGTGAAGAAGGGTGACGTCGTCAAGGCGGTCATCGTTCGCACCGTCAAGGAGCGCCGCCGTCCGGACGGCTCGTACATCCGCTTCGACGAGAACGCCGCCGTCATTCTGAAGAACGACGGCGACCCTCGCGGCACCCGCATCTTCGGCCCGGTCGGCCGTGAGCTGCGCGAGAAGAAGTTCATGAAGATCATCTCGCTCGCGCCGGAGGTGCTGTAAGCATGAAGATCAAGAAGGGCGACCTGGTCCAGGTCATCACCGGTAAGGACAAGGGCAAGCAGGGCAAGGTCATTGCCGCTTACCCGCGCGACGAGCGCGTCCTGGTCGAGGGTGTCAACCGGGTCAAGAAGCACACCAAGGCCGGTCCGACCGCTCGCGGTTCGCAGGCCGGCGGCATCGTCACGACCGAGGCGCCGATCCACGTCTCCAACGTCCAGCTGGTCGTTGAGAAGGACGGCAACAAGGTCGTCACGCGTGTCGGCTACCGCTTCGACGACGAAGGCAACAAGATCCGCGTTGCCAAGCGGACGGGTGAGGACATCTGATGGCTACCACCACCACTCCGCGTCTGAAGACGAAGTACCGCGAGGAGATCGCGGGCAAGCTGCGTGACGAGTTCAAGTACGAGAACGTCATGCAGGTTCCCGGCCTCGTCAAGATCGTGGTCAACATGGGTGTCGGCGACGCCGCCCGTGACTCGAAGCTGATCGAGGGCGCCATCCGCGACCTGACCACGATCACCGGTCAGAAGCCGGCCGTCACCAAGGCCCGCAAGTCCATCGCGCAGTTCAAGCTGCGTGAGGGTCAGCCGATCGGTGCCCACGTCACGCTTCGTGGCGACCGCATGTGGGAGTTCCTGGACCGCACCCTGTCGCTCGCGCTCCCGCGCATCCGCGACTTCCGTGGTCTGTCCCCCAAGCAGTTCGACGGCCGTGGCAACTACACCTTCGGTCTCACGGAGCAGGTCATGTTCCACGAGATCGACCAGGACAAGATCGACCGTACCCGGGGTATGGACATCACCGTGGTCACCACGGCGACCAACGACGCTGAGGGCCGCGCGCTCCTTCGTCACCTCGGCTTCCCGTTCAAGGAGGCGTGAGCGAGATGGCGAAGAAGGCTCTGATTGCCAAGGCTGCTCGCAAGCCCAAGTTCGGTGTGCGTGGCTACACGCGCTGCCAGCGCTGCGGCCGTCCGCACTCCGTGTACCGCAAGTTCGGCCTGTGCCGCGTGTGCCTTCGTGAGATGGCTCACCGTGGCGAGCTGCCGGGCGTGACCAAGAGCTCCTGGTAATCCCTGTAATCAGGGATTCCTGAAGCTCTCGGTAAGCATCTGGGTGGACAGGGGCCCACCCCCGCATGGCTTAGGCTTGTGGGGTTGGGCGCCTGTCGCGCCCGTACGACTTACTACGCCGTAGGTCCACCGCGCCGCACCCGTCCCGTCTCGGATCGGGGAGAGGGATGGCGCACCAGGAAACCCCGGCGAGAGAGGCCGAAGGCCAATTCATGACCATGACTGATCCGATCGCAGACATGCTTACGCGTCTGCGGAACGCGAACTCGGCATACCACGACTCCGTGACGATGCCGGCATCGAAGATCAAGTCGCACATCGCGGAGATCCTCCAGCAGGAGGGCTTCATCACGGGCTGGCGCGTCGAGGACGCCGAGGTCGGCAAGAACCTCGTCCTCGAGCTGAAGTTCGGCCCGAACCGTGAGCGCTCCATCGCGGGCATCAAGCGGATCTCCAAGCCCGGTCTCCGGGTGTACGCGAAGTCCACCAACCTGCCGAAGGTGCTCGGCGGCCTCGGCGTGGCGATCATCTCCACGTCGCACGGGCTCCTCACCGACAAGCAGGCCGGCAAGAAGGGCGTGGGTGGGGAAGTCCTCGCCTACGTCTGGTAGCGGAAGGGAACGGAGGAAACAGCTATGTCGCGTATTGGCAAGCTCCCCATCACGGTTCCCGCCGGCGTGGACGTCACCATCGACGGCCGTACGGTCTCGGTCAAGGGCCCCAAGGGCACGCTGACCCACACCGTTGCCGCGCCGATCGACATCGCCAAGGGTGAGGACGGCGTCCTGAACGTCACCCGCCCCAACGACGAGCGTCAGAACAAGGCCCTGCACGGCCTGTCCCGCACGCTGGTGGCGAACATGATCACCGGCGTGACCCAGGGTTACGTGAAGAAGCTCGAGATCAGCGGTGTCGGTTACCGCGTGACGGCCAAGGGTTCGAACCTTGAGTTCGCGCTCGGCTACAGCCACCCGATCACCGTCGAGGCCCCCGAGGGCATCACCTTCAAGGTGGAGGCCCCGACCCGGTTCTCGGTCGAGGGCATCGACAAGCAGAAGGTCGGCGAGGTTGCGGCCAACATCCGCAAGCTGCGCAAGCCCGACCCGTACAAGGCCAAGGGCGTCAAGTACGAGGGCGAAGTCATCCGCCGCAAGGTCGGAAAGGCGGGTAAGTAAGCCATGGCATACGGACAGAAGATCCTGAAGGGCGACGCCTACAAGCGCGCCGCGATCAAGCGCCGTCACATCCGGATCCGCAAGCGGATCAACGGTACGGCGGAGCGTCCGCGTCTGGTCGTTACCCGCTCCAACCGCCACATCGTGGCCCAGGTGATCGACGACCTCAAGGGTCACACCCTTGCGTCGGCGTCCACCCTGGACACCTCGATCCGCGGTGGCGAGGGCGACAAGTCCGCGCAGGCCAAGCAGGTCGGCGCCCTGGTCGCCGAGCGTGCCAAGGCCGCCGGTGTCGAGGCCGTCGTGTTCGACCGTGGTGGCAACCAGTACGCCGGGCGCATCGCCGCCCTGGCGGACGCCGCCCGCGAAGCCGGGCTCAAGTTCTGAGCCGCTCGTAGCTAGCGGAAAGAGAGAGGTAATCCAATGGCTGGACCCCAGCGCCGCGGTGGCGGTGCCGGTGGCGGCGAGCGGCGGGACCGTAAGGGTCGTGACGGTGGCGCAGCCGCCGCCGAGAAGACTGCTTACGTTGAGCGTGTCGTCGCGATCAACCGTGTCGCCAAGGTTGTGAAGGGTGGTCGTCGCTTCAGCTTCACCGCGCTGGTCGTGGTGGGCGACGGTGACGGCACCGTGGGTGTCGGTTACGGCAAGGCCAAGGAGGTGCCGGCCGCCATCGCCAAGGGTGTTGAGGAGGCCAAGAAGCACTTCTTCAAGGTCCCCCGTATCCAGGGCACCATCCCGCACCCGATCCAGGGTGAGAAGGCTGCCGGCGTCGTGCTCCTGAAGCCCGCGTCGCCCGGTACCGGTGTTATCGCCGGTGGTCCGGTGCGTGCCGTGCTCGAGTGCGCCGGTATCCACGACATCCTGTCGAAGTCGCTCGGCTCCGACAACGCGATCAACATCGTGCACGCGACCGTGGAGGCCCTGAAGGGCCTGCAGCGTCCCGAGGAGGTCGCGGCCCGCCGTGGCCTGCCGCTCGAGGACGTCGCCCCCGCGGCTCTTCTCCGTGCGCGTGCCGGGGCGGGTGCGTAATCATGGCGCAGCTCAAGATTACGCAGGTCAAGTCCTATATCGGCAGCAAGCAGAACCACCGTGACACCCTGCGCTCCCTTGGTCTCAAGGGCATCAACACGCAGGTCGTCAAGGAGGACCGCCCCGAGTTCCGCGGCATGGTGCACACCGTCCGCCACCTCGTGACGGTCGAGGAGGTCGACTGATCATGGCGGAGCAGAACCCGCTCAAGATCCACAACCTCCGTCCCGCCCCGGGCGCCAAGACCGCCAAGACCCGTGTCGGTCGTGGTGAGGCGTCGAAGGGTAAGACGGCCGGTCGTGGTACCAAGGGTACGAAGGCCCGTTACCAGGTTCCGGAGCGCTTCGAGGGTGGCCAGATGCCCCTTCACATGCGTCTTCCGAAGCTGAAGGGCTTCAAGAACCCGTTCAAGACCGAGTACCAGGTCGTGAACCTCGACAAGCTGGCCGCGCTGTACCCCGAGGGTGGCGAGGTCACCGTCGAGGGTCTGGTGGCCAAGGGTGCCGTTCGCAAGAACAGCCTCGTCAAGGTCCTCGGCCAGGGCGAGATCTCCGTGGCGCTGCAGGTGACGGTCGACGCCGTCTCCGGCTCCGCCAAGGAGAAGATCACCGCCGCCGGCGGCACCGTCACCGAGCTCGTCTGAGTTCGGACGGCGTCTCGCTGACGTAACAGCAGGACGGCCGGGAACGGCCCTCTTCGGAGGGGCGTTCCCGGCCGTTTCTGTCTGGCCCGTCAGGCGCCGGTGATGCGCTCGGCGTTCTTCCGCCACTTGTCGCGCAGGCCGAGGAACTCCTTCATCTGCTCGGCGTGTTGGCCGATGTACCGCTGCTCGTAGGCGGACTCCACGGCGACGACCACGTCGAGATAGCGCACCTGCTTCTTACAGGCCATGTCCGCGGTTGCCGTGGCTGTTTCGGCCTTGCTCGGGCCCTTGCCGGTGCTGGTCTGCCACCGGGAGTCCGTCGCCGCCTCCGACGGGGAGGCGTACGTGTACCCGTCGGACTTCATGCAGGCGGACCAGTCGGAGATCACCCGCTCGATGCGGCTGTCCTTCTGGATCTGAAGCGAGAGGGTCTGGCGGATCACACTCACATAGGACTCGATGAGTCCCCGTGGGCTGGCGTCCGAGACCCGGGTGATGACCATGCCCTGTTCCTCGAATTTACGAGGCGGACTGGCGCCCTCGGTCAATTCGCGTCCGGCTTCCCCGTAGCATCCGTCCTTGGGGACCCGGTGTCCTTTGTAGGTCGCCATCTTTCCGGAGAGCAGCTTTTTCTCGGTCTGGGTCGCCGTGTCGTCCCAGCTACCCTTTTCCGGGCCCTCGGGCGGAAGGGAATAGCCTTTCTTCGCCGCCTCGGGGAACCAGAGGAATTCATAGATGTTCGGTTCGGCCTCGGCCACCGCGTCCTCGTCGAGCGGATGCTGCCGGTGGCCGAGGTCGCGCAGGCAGCGGTTCACCACCTTTGCCTCGGCCTGCTTCAGCGCGGTGTCGTCGGCCGCGTCCGGGACGTACTCGTCCAAGGGCCTGGTGACCTGGAGCCGGTCGGTCGGCACCTTGGGAATGGCACGGACGGACGGCTCCGGTTGCGGGCTCGCCGTGCCGTCCGGCTGCGCTGTGGAGTTCAGACTCGAGCAGCCGGTCACGAGCACCGTGCCGGCGGCGAGGAAGAGTGCGAATTTCTTGGGTGCCACTGGCCCTCCGTAAAGCAACAGGAAAAGCCGCGTGGCCCCCTGCTTCACGACAGGAGGCCACGCAGCTGAATCGGACGTCAGTCAGCCGTCCGTCGAGGACTCAGCAGCCGTACTTGGAGTACGAGGAGATGATGTCGTTGTAAGGGCCGGTGAAGGGGCTGCTGAATTCGCCCTTCGTGCCCTTGGCGATCTGGATGCTGGCGCCCTTGAAGTCGACGTTCACGAAGAACTTGAACCCGGTGCAGGACGTACCCGAGCCGGCGGTCCACCCGGAGATGGAGTCCCCGATGTAGGCGCCGTCGTTGAAGTAGTGCCGGCCGTGGAAGTTCTTCAGGGCGGGCGAGCCCAGGTCGTAGTAGCCCTTGCTCTTGTTGTGCCCGTGGTCGTTGAACACGCAGATGTCGGTGCTGGAGCAGGTGCCGTCACCGCTGCCGGCCGAGGCCGACGGCGCCAGCATGATGCCCGCGGCCACGGTGGCGGCGGCGACGGACGCGACGGTTGCTATGGAGCGCTTCACGCGCATTGTTGAACCCCCAGTTTTGGTTCGTCAGGGCTGGTCGTGCGGTTGGTCAGCCGCTTCCCTGACGCTGTGCGACGTGATGATCACGCCGTTCGATCAAGGACCATACGAGCCACTCAGGGGGCGGTCAAGCGTTTTACGTGTATGTGTTCGAATCCTTCCGGTCAGTGGACCGAAGCAGGACTACAAGGGGGGTGGATCGACGCCCCGTTAGGGCTCTGATGTAGGTAGGCTGTGGCGCTAGCGCCCAGCGCTGTCCTGGCGTGCCGTAATCTCGTTCCGCAGGCCGTTAACCCAATTCAGTCGTTACCTCACGCGCGCACACGCGGGGGTCGCAGGAGGCACCGTGCTCACCGCGTTCGCCCGGGCGTTCAAGACGCCCGACCTGCGCAAGAAGCTGCTCTTCACGCTCGGCATCATCGTGATCTACCGGATCGGTACGCATATCCCGATCCCCGGCGTCGACTACAGGGCCGTTCAGGTCTGTATCGATCAGGCGAGCACCAACACCGGCCTCTTCGGTCTGGTCAACATGTTCAGCGGTGGCGCTCTGCTGCAGATCACCATCTTCGCGCTCGGCATCATGCCGTACATCACGGCGAGCATCATCCTTCAGCTGCTGACCGTAGTGATCCCGCGCCTGGAAGCCCTGAAGAAGGAGGGTCAGGCCGGTACCGCGAAGATCACCCAGTACACCCGGTACCTGACCGTGGCGCTTGCGATCCTGCAGGGCACCGGCCTGGTGGCCACCGCCCGCAGCGGCGCGCTCTTCCAGCGCTGCCAGGTCGCCAACCAGATCGTGCCGGACCAGTCGATCTTCACCACCGTCGTGATGGTCATCACCATGACCGCCGGTACGGCCACCGTCATGTGGCTCGGTGAGCTCATCACCGACCGCGGCATCGGCAACGGCATGTCGATCCTGATGTTCATCTCGATCGCCGCCACCTTCCCGTCCGCGCTGTGGGCCATCAAGGAGCAGGGCTCCCTGGCCGGCGGCTGGATCGAGTTCGGCACCGTGGTCGCCGTCGGCCTCGTGATGATCGGCCTGGTGGTCTTCGTCGAGCAGGCTCAGCGCCGTATTCCGGTCCAGTACGCGAAGCGGATGATCGGCCGCCGGTCCTATGGCGGTACGTCGACCTACATTCCGCTGAAGGTCAATCAGGCGGGCATCATCCCTGTGATCTTTGCCTCGTCGCTGCTCTACATCCCGGCGCTGATCGCGCAGTTCTCCGGTGGTTCTTCCGACTGGAAGGCCTGGATCGAGCGGAACCTCGCGCAGACGGACGCCCCGACGCACATCGTTCTCTACTTCTTCCTGATCATTTTCTTCGCCTTCTTCTACGTGGCCATCTCGTTCAACCCCGAGGAAGTCGCGGACAACATGAAGAAGTATGGTGGCTTCATCCCGGGCATCCGGGCTGGCCGACCGACCGCTGAGTACCTTTCGTACGTGCTCAACCGGATCACCTGGCCGGGCTCGCTGTACTTGGGCCTGATCGCTCTCGTGCCGACGATGGCGTTGGCTGGTTTCGGGGCAAACCAGAACTTCCCGTTCGGCGGGACCAGCATCCTGATCATCGTGGGTGTCGGTCTCGAGACGGTGAAGCAGATCGAGAGCCAGCTCCAGCAGCGCAATTACGAAGGGTTCCTCCGCTAATGCGTATCGTCCTCGTCGGGCCGCCGGGTGCCGGCAAGGGAACGCAGGCCGCGTTCCTCGCCAAGAACCTGTCGATCCCGCACATCTCCACGGGCGACCTGTTCCGGGCCAACATCAGCCAGCAGACGGAGCTCGGGAAACTCGCGAAGTCCTACATGGACGCGGGCAACCTGGTGCCGGACGAGGTCACCATCGGGATGGCCAAGGACCGTATGGAGAAGCCGGACGCCGAGAACGGCTTTCTGCTGGACGGCTTCCCGCGCAACGTGTCCCAGGCCGAGGCGCTCGACGAGATGCTCCAGTCCGAGAGCATGAAGCTGGACGCGGTGCTGGACCTCGAGGTCCCCGAGGAAGAGGTCGTCAAGCGGATCGCCGGGCGGCGCATCTGCCGCAGGGACTCCAGCCACGTCTTCCATGTCACGTACAGCCGGCCGAAGACCGAGGGTGTCTGCGACGCCTGCGGCGGCGAGCTGTACCAGCGCGACGACGACTCGGAGGACACCGTCCGCAAGCGGCTGGAGGTCTACCACACGCAGACCGAGCCGATCATCGACTACTACAAGACGCAGGGGCTGGTCGTCACCATCTCCGCGCTCGGCAAGGTCGAAGAGGTCACGGCGCGCGCCATGGAGGCGCTTCAGCGTGACGAGGACGGCAAGTAGCAGCGCTCCTGGCGCATACGCAGCTCAGGCCGCGGCTCCCTTCGAGGGGGCCGCGGCTGCTGTGTGGGGTGGGGTGCGCAGGCTCCGCCCTTATGGTTGAGACAGTCCCCTCTATCCGGCCCACGAAAGGCGCCCGTCCCCATGGTGCAGATCAAGTCCCCCGAGCAGATCGCCAAGATGCGTGAGGCGGGGCTGGTCGTCGCCGCCATCCACGCGGCCACGCGCGAGGCCGCGGTCCCCGGGGCCAGCACCAGGGATCTGGACGAGGTCGCGCGCAAGGTGCTCGCCGAGCACGGCGCCAAGTCGAACTTCCTCGGCTACGGCGGCTTCCCCGCGACGATCTGCACCTCCGTGAACGACGTCGTCGTCCACGGCATCCCGTCCGAGGACGTCGTCCTGGGGGACGGCGACATCATCTCCATCGACTGCGGCGCCATCATCGACGGCTGGCACGGCGACGCCGCCTACACCGCGTTCGTGGGCTCCGGTCACGCCCCGGAGCTGATCGAGCTCTCCCGGGTGACCGAGGAGTCGATGTGGGCCGGCATCGCGGCCATGAAGCAGGGGAACCGGCTCGTCGACGTCTCCCGTGCCATCGAGACGTACATCCGCCGGCAGCCGAAGCCCGGTGGCGGCAAGTACGGGATCATCGAGGACTACGGCGGTCATGGCATCGGTACCGAGATGCACATGGACCCGCATCTGCTGAACTACGTCGACCGGCGGCGGGGGAAGGGGCCGAAGCTGGTGCCCGGGTTCTGTCTCGCGATCGAGCCGATGGTCTCGCTGGGGACGGCGAAGACCGAGGTGCTCTCGGACGACTGGACGGTGATCACGACGGACGGTACGTGGTCGTCTCACTGGGAGCACTCGGTGGCGCTCACGGAGGAGGGGCCGCTGGTGCTCACGTCTCCCGACGGGGGTAAGGCGAAGTTGGCGGAGCTGGGGATTGTCGCCGCGCCGGATCCGTTGGCCTGAGCGCCTACCGGGGAGGGCCGTCCTGGTGGTGGGCGGCTGCGGGCCGGTGGGGGTTGATCGCGCAGTTCCCCGCGCCCCTGGGTCGGCCGCGCTTAGCGATCTTTCAAGTGGGGCAGGCTTCCTCGATTCGTCTTTCAGGGTGGGCTGACGTAGACTGACTCGTCGGCTCTCGTGCACCCGCATGTCCGCATGCGCCCGTAAGGGAACGCAGGGGAGTCGATCAAGGTAGTCGATTCGAAGGGCGAAGCGTGGCCAAGAAGCAAGGTGCCATCGAGATCGAGGGCACTGTCGTCGAGTCTCTGCCGAACGCCATGTTCAAGGTCGAGCTCCAGAACGGCCACCAGGTCCTGGCACACATCAGCGGCAAGATGCGTATGCACTACATCCGCATCCTCCCTGACGACCGGGTCGTGGTGGAGCTGTCTCCGTACGACCTGACGCGTGGCCGGATCGTCTACCGGTACAAGTAGATCTTGCCCGCGCCCCGGGACCTCCCTGGGCGATGGCACTGACCCGGAGAACCTCACCCAATGAAGGTCAAGCCGAGCGTCAAGAAGATCTGCGACAAGTGCAGGGTGATCCGCCGTCACGGTCGGGTCATGGTCATCTGCGAGAACCCGCGCCACAAGCAGCGCCAGGGCTGACGCACGATCGACCGATCCCTCTGCATCGATATCGCAGAGATTCGCGCGACGCGAGCTGAATTTCGTTCATACGCAGGACCCAAGCCGATACGGCTTGACACCCCCGGTTCGGAGGCCGGGGACCCGATTCGTACCTGGTACGGCGGTCGGGAGTCGGTTCTGCGGAAGACCTCCGAAGATCACCAGGAGCCATTGAATGGCACGCGTTTCCGGTGTTGACATCCCGCGCGACAAGCGCGTGGAGGTCGCCCTCACCTACGTGTTCGGCATCGGCCGGACCCTCTCGCAGGCGACGCTGGCAGCGACCGGCGTCGACCCGAACACCCGCGTTCGCGACCTCTCCGAGGAGCAGCTCGTCGCGATCCGCGAGTACGTCGACAACAACATCAGGACCGAGGGTGACCTCCGTCGTGAGATCCAGGCCGACATCCGCCGCAAGGTCGAGATCGGCTGCTACCAGGGTCTGCGTCACCGTCGCGGTCTGCCCGTCCGCGGTCAGCGCACCAGCACCAACGCTCGTACCCGCAAGGGCCCGCGTCGCGCCATCGCCGGCAAGAAGAAGCCGGGCAAGAAGTAGTCCTCAGCGGACAACGCTTCATCAGCGGTCTTCGCTGTAGGACCGACCACCTCCCCGTAGGAGTTAGTAGATGCCCCCCAAGGGTCGTCAGGGCGCTGCCAAGAAGGTGCGCCGCAAGGAAAAGAAGAACGTCGCTCACGGCCACGCGCACATCAAGAGCACGTTCAACAACACGATCGTCTCCATCACGGACCCGTCCGGCAACGTGATCTCCTGGGCCTCCGCCGGCCACGTCGGCTTCAAGGGTTCCCGGAAGTCCACGCCGTTCGCCGCGCAGATGGCCGCCGAGTCGGCTGCCCGCCGCGCCCAGGAGCACGGCATGCGCAAGGTCGACGTGTTCGTGAAGGGTCCGGGTTCCGGTCGTGAGACCGCGATCCGTTCGCTGCAGGCCACGGGCCTCGAGGTCGGCTCCATCCAGGACGTCACCCCGACCCCGCACAACGGCTGCCGTCCGCCGAAGCGTCGTCGCGTCTGACGCACGGCTGCTTCGCGCAGGCTGAGGATTCGGGCGGTACGGCTCTGTAAGGGTCGTATCGCCCGTACCCTTGTAGTACCCCGCGCTGTGTATGCGGCGCGGTTCCGTCGGGCGTCAAATAGCGGGCGTCCACGAAAGAAGGATCTGATCCACACATGCTGATCGCTCAGCGTCCCTCGTTGACCGAAGAGGTCGTCGACGAGTTCCGCTCCCGGTTCGTGATCGAGCCGCTGGAGCCGGGCTTCGGTTACACCCTCGGCAACTCTCTTCGCCGGACCCTCCTGTCCTCGATCCCGGGTGCGGCGGTCACGTCCATCCGCATCGACGGCGTTCTGCACGAGTTCACCACCGTGCCGGGCGTCAAGGAGGACGTCACCGACCTGATCCTCAACATCAAGCAGCTGGTCGTCTCCTCGGAGCACGACGAGCCCGTCGTGATGTACCTGCGCAAGCAGGGCCCGGGTCTGGTCACCGCCGCCGACATCGCGCCCCCGGCCGGTGTCGAGGTGCACAACCCCGACCTGGTCCTCGCCACGCTCAACGGCAAGGGCAAGCTGGAGATGGAGCTCACGGTCGAGCGTGGCCGTGGTTACGTTTCGGCTGTTCAGAACAAGCAGGTGGGTCAGGAGATCGGTCGCATCCCGGTCGACTCGATCTACTCGCCGGTTCTGAAGGTCACGTACAAGGTCGAGGCCACTCGTGTCGAGCAGCGCACCGACTTCGACAAGCTGATCGTCGACGTCGAGACCAAGCAGGCGATGCGTCCGCGTGACGCCATGGCCTCTGCGGGTAAGACGCTGGTCGAGCTGTTCGGGCTTGCCCGTGAGCTCAACATCGACGCCGAGGGCATCGACATGGGTCCGTCCCCCACGGACGCCGCCCTTGCCGCTGATCTGGCGCTGCCGATCGAGGAGCTCGAGCTCACCGTTCGGTCGTACAACTGCCTCAAGCGTGAGGGCATCCACTCCGTGGGTGAGCTCGTGGCTCGTTCCGAGGCCGACCTGCTCGACATCCGTAACTTCGGTGCGAAGTCGATCGACGAGGTCAAGGCGAAGCTGGCCGGTATGGGCCTGGCCCTGAAGGACAGCCCGCCCGGATTCGACCCGACCGCCGCCGCCGACGCCTTTGGTGCCGACGACGACGCGGACGCCGGATTCGTCGAGACCGAGCAGTACTAAGAGCTCCGCGGGGAGGCCGTACTGCTTCTGCGGGCCGGTTGTGGCTGGTCGCGCAGTTCCCCGCGCCCCTTCCGGGGCGCCCCTTCGGGGACGCCCCGGATCTCCGACAGGCGACCGCCTGCTCGGATACTGACCCCGGTACCTGACACGGCCGGGGCAGACACACAGGAGAAACAACATGCCGAAGCCCACCAAGGGTGCCCGTCTGGGCGGCAGTGCCGCGCACGAGAAGCTGCTCCTCGCGAACCTCGCGAAGGCGCTCTTCGAGCACGGTCGTATCACCACCACCGAGGCGAAGGCCCGTCGTCTGCGGCCGTACGCCGAGCGTCTGGTGACCAAGGCGAAGAAGGGTGACCTTCACAACCGCCGTCAGGTGCTCCAGGTCATCACGGACAAGAGCGTCGTCCACACGCTCTTCACCGAGATCGGCCCGCGGTACGAGAACCGTCCCGGTGGTTACACCCGGATCACCAAGATCGGTAACCGTCGTGGCGACAACGCGCCCATGGCTGTCATCGAGCTGGTCGAGGCGCTGACGGTTGCGCAGGAGGCGACGGGTGAGGCTGAGGCCGCCACCAAGCGCGCTGCCAAGGACGCCGAGGTTGCCGAGGTTGCCGAGACCAAGGTCGACACGACCAAGGTCGAGGACGCTGCTGAGGCTCCGGCCGAGGAGTCGAAGGACGCCTAAGCGTCTGCCGGGGGCTGTTCGGTTGCGGCTGCGGCGGCGTCGTGGCTTGTCGCGCCCACGCGGCGGAGCCGCATATCGACACAGTCCCGCGCCCCTTGAGGGCGTTGGCGGGTCCGTTCCTTTCGAGGGGCGGGCCCGCTTTTGTGTTCCTGAGAGGATCTGTACGTGAGTGATGAAGTAGCGGCCGGGCATGTTCGTATCCGTCTTGATCTGTCCTATGACGGGACCGAGTTCTCCGGGTGGGCCAAGCAGGCCGGCGGGCGGCGGACCGTGCAGGGGGAGATCGAGGATGCGCTGCGGACCGTCACGCGGTCGGGGGGCGCGACGTATGAGTTGACCGTGGCGGGGCGTACGGATGCCGGGGTGCATGCTCGGGGGCAGGTGGCGCATGTCGATCTGCCGGAGGCCGTCTGGCGCGAGCATCACGAGAAGTTGCTCAAGCGGCTTGCCGGGCGGTTGCCCAAGGATGTGCGGGTGTGGGCACTCAGGGAGGCGCCCAGCGGGTTCAATGCGCGGTTCTCGGCGGTCTGGCGGCGGTACGCGTATCGGGTCACCGACAATCCGGGGGGTGTCGATCCGCTGCTGCGTAGTCATGTTCTGTGGCACGACTGGCCCCTCGACGTCGACTCCATGAACGAGGCGGCCGGGCGGCTGCTCGGGGAGCATGACTTCGCCGCCTACTGCAAGAAGCGGGAGGGGGCCACGACCATTCGCACCTTGCAGGAGCTGAGTCTGGTGCGGGGGGACGACGGGATCGTCACCGCCACCGTGCGGGCCGACGCCTTCTGTCACAACATGGTGCGGTCGCTCATCGGGGCGCTGTTGTTCGTGGGGGACGGGCATCGGCCGGCGGACTGGCCCGGGAAGGTGCTTGCCGCGGGGGTGCGGGACTCGGCCGTGCATGTGGTGCGGCCGCATGGGCTGACGCTGGAGGAAGTGGGCTATCCGGCCGACGAGTTGCTGGCTGCGCGGAGCAAGGAGGCGCGGAACAAGCGGTCGTTGCCGCCGAGCGCGGGGTGCTGCGGCTGACGGCCTGTCCGGTGGGAGGCCCCGCCGGACAGGCTGGGTGGGGTCAGGACTTCAGGGACGCGGCCAGCTGCTCCTCCAGCCACGGGGCGACGAACCGGAGGCCGGCCTTGGAGAGGTGGACGTCGTCACCCTGGGGATAGAGGCGTGCACCGTCGTCCGTGGTCTGGCGGCAACCTTTGGTGTCGCACAGCAACCCGTCGAGGTCCACCAGGTGCACCTCGGTCTTGGAGGACTCGGCGAACTCGGCGACGACCTCGTTGAAGCAGGTTCCCCAGTCGGATGTGATCGCGCCGTTGTAGTTCCGCTCGTTCATGAGCAGGATCTCGGTTTCGGGCGACTCCGTGTGGATCAGCTTCACGGCCTTGCCGAGCTGCTGGACGTAGCGGGCTTTGTAGGCGGGGCTACAGGCGCTCAGCCACTTGCCGTCGATCTTCTGTTCCGCCGCGTCCCAGCCCAGATGGATGAGTGTCGCATCGGGCTGGGAGCCTTCGAGTTGGTCGGTCCAGAACTCCTCCCACTTGAGACAGGAGTCCCAGTTCTCGAAGACCTCGTCGGTACGGTCGCGGACCGCCTGCGGTGTCATGACACCGCAGCCGCGCTGGCCGCCGTCGACCACGGCGTACTTGTCGCCATGGTCGGCCAGCGCCGTCGCGAAGTCCTCCGCCATCGAGTCGCCCAGGGTCAGCACCAGCGGCTTGCCGTCGGGGCGCATCGTGTCGGCGATGTGGGCGGGCAGGTACCAGGAGCCGAAGCCGATGACCAGCGACGCCGCGGTGAACAGGGGGATCGCCTTGGCGGGGCGCCAGTCGCGGACCCGGTACTGCTCGATCGTGTAGTGCATGACCATCGACAGCAGCCAGGTCAGCCCGGTGCCCAGCAGGAACAGGGCGTACGGCTTCATGTCGGGGTAGACCATCAGCAGCAGCCAGTACACCGGCAGGTGGAGCAGGTAGAGGCTGTAGGAGATCTGGCCGATCTCCATGAGCGGCTTGAGCTGGAGGGCTCGGGCCAGCGGGCCGCGGTCCGTGCTGAGGCAGGCCGCGGTGAGCGCGATCAGGAACGCCACGACCGCCAGGCCGCCCTGGTACAGGAGGGGCTCATGGTAGGTGCTGACCTTGATGCTGAGGTAGATCACAGCGGCCAGGGAGAGGATCCCGGTCACCGTCGCCAGGTGGTACCCGGCACTGCCCTCGCTGTCGCGGCGCGCTGCCCGGCGCTGCACCAGATACACCACGAACGCGGCGGCCCCGCCCGCCATGAAGGCGACGGCGCGCGTCTGCGTCGCCAGGTACAGGAAGTCGGTGTCGTGGTTGCCCCCTCGCCACAGCACGGGCGCGACCAGCGCCGACACGCCGAACAGCAACACCGTGACCACGGCGACGGGCAGCACGCGCCGGCGGAAGGCGGCGAAGGCGACGACGAGGACGAGCGGCCACACCACGTAGAACTGCTCGGTGATGCTCAGCGACCACATGGCCGACAGCGGCTGGATGGCCCCGAAGTGGTCCCAGTAGGCGTCGCCGCGGGCGATCTGGGCCCAGTTGCCGATCTGCAGCAGCGCGCCGAGCGCCTGTTCGGAGACCGTCTGGGCCTCCTTCAGCGGACTGGCGAGATAGGAGATCCCGACCACCAGGCCGAGCGTCACCATCAGACCGGGCAACAGGCGCTTGAAACGGCGGCGGTAGAAGCGTCCGATGCGGATGCGGCCGGTGCGCTCGACCTCGCGGATCAGCAGCAGGGTGGTGAGGAAGCCGGACAGGACGAAGAAGGCGTCCACGCCGAACAGACCGTTGCTGAACCAGTTGGTGTGGTACAGCAGCACCGACAGGATGGCTACGCCGCGCAGACCGTCGACAGCCTGGAAGCGGGAGCGCAGCGGGGCCGGCCTGGACTCCGGATCGGGTTCCGGTTCGGGCTCCGGCCTCGCGACGGGTACCGGCGTGGGCTCGGCGGTCGCGACCAATGTGTCGTACGGGGGGTACGACGGGTCCGGCTGCGGCTGCTGGGGGATGTGGGGTACGACGTACTGCTGCGGGACGGGCGGGTGGTTGTACTGGTCGCCGCCGTACTGCTGGCCGTAGGCCTGTTGCCCGTAGCCCTGCTGCTGGTAGCCGGGGTACCCGTGCTGACCCTGGCCGTCCGGGACCGGAGGGTCAGTGGGCGGCTGACGATGCATGGGGTACTCCAGAGTGAGCGATGCCCTGCGCGGCGCAGGGAACGGGGGAGGCGGAGGTGCGCACACCGTGGGCGGGCAGGTGGGCTCCGCAGGCGATGCGCAGGCCGGGCGGGAGTTCGTTGCCCTCTGCCACCCGGGCTGCGTCGCCGATGACCACGGAGTCCAGGACGCAGCCCTCGCCGACGCGGGCGCGTCGTCCGACCACGGAGCGGTGCACGCTGGCCCGGGCGGCGATCTCGGCGCCGGCCAGCAGCACGCTGCCCTCGACGACGGCGCCCTCGCCTACCACGGCACCGGTGGCCACGACCGTGCCGCCGCTGAGCACGGCGCTGGGATGCACATGGGCGCCGGGCAGGACCAGGGCGTCGCCCACCGGGCCGGGCAGCGCCGGGGACGCGACCTCGCCGCGGACCAGGTCGGCCGAGCCCTGGACGAAGGCGGCCGGGGTGCCGAGGTCGAGCCAGTAGGCGTCGTCGACGACACCGCGGACGTGGGCGCCGGAGGCGAGCAGCTCGGGGAACGTCTCCCGTTCCACGGAGACGACCCGGCCGGCCGGGATGCGGTCGAGCACGGAGCGGGTGAAGACGTAGCAGCCCGCGTTGATCTGGTCGGTGGTGATCTCCTCCGGCGTCTGGGGCTTCTCCAGGAACGCCTGGACCCGCCCCTCGGCGTCGGTGGGCACCAGCCCGAAGGCGCGGGGGTCGGCGACCCGCTTGAGATGCAGGGTGACGTCGGCCCCGGAGGCGCGGTGTCCGTCGCGCAGGGCGGCGAGGTCAACGCCGGAGAGGATGTCGCCGTTGAAGACCAGCACCGGCTCGCCGGGGGCGCTGCGCAGCCGCTCGGTGGCGTTGCGGATGGCGCCGCCGGTGCCGAGGGCGGTCTCCTCGACGACGTACTCCAGCTCCAGACCGAGGCGGCTGCCGTCGCCGAACTCGTCCTCGAAGAGTTCCGCCAGGTAGGAGGTGGCGAAAACGATCCGGGTGACCCCTGCGGCGGCCGCGCGCGCCAATTGGTGCGTGAGGAACGGCACCCCGGCGACGGGGAGCAGCGGCTTGGGGATGTGGCTGGTCAGGGGCCGGAGTCTGGTGCCCTGACCGCCCACGAGAAGGATCGCTTCAGTCATGTGGTGTCCGCCTTGGGTTGCGGGGACGGGTGATGGAGGCGTGGGGGGATCTCCAGTGCTGGTTGTTACTGGGCTGTCTTGCCCGGGCCTGCGTAGTCGGAGGTGAAACAGGACTTGATGGCCTTCTCGCTCTGCGGGCGGCCGGCGAAGTCCAGACGGGACGCGGTCTTGTCGTCCGGAGGGGTGCTCGGATCGTCGTCGAACCAGATCGACCACCAGTAGACGCCTTGCATACGGCGTTCCTGGACGACCTGACAGACGGCCGTGTACCAGGTGGCCTGGACCTCCGGGTTGACGGCTCGCTTGGTGTAGAAGTCGCCGGGTGCGTGGTAGGCGCCGTTCATGGCGCCGATGCCGGCCTCGGCGATGGTGATGTTGGGCAGGTCGCCGGTGGCCTTCCTGTCCAGCCAGTCGTTCCAGCCCTCGACCAGCCGGTCCACGGAGGCGGTGTCGGGCACCTTGACGGGGAAATAGGCGTCCACGCCGAGGTGGCTGACCGGCATGTTGATGCGGCGGGCGACGTAGTTGTCCCAGTTGGCGTCGTAGGCCACCTCGCCGGAGAAGGTCTTCTCCGCGGAGGCGACCAGTGCGTCCCAACCGGGGGCGCCCTCCATGGAGTTGAGTTCAGTGCCGATGACGAAGGTGTCCGCCTTCGTCTGCTCGGCGACCTTCAGATACGGCGTGAGGAAGTCCTCGTAGGAGCCGAACCAGGCGGAACGGGAGGCGGGTTCGATGTTGCCGCGCCAGCCGGTGGGCGGATTCAGGGCCGCCTCGTCCATGATCGGGCGGACGCTGGTGCGGAAGCCGGCGTCCTCGAACACGCTCAGGACCCGCTGCAGCCGCTGCGGGGACGGGGTCTTGTCCTTGGCCGAGATCTTGTTGGACGTGGGGCCCCCGGTGAAGAAGGGGAAGGAGACGGACACGGAGTTCGCGCCCAGGCCGATGAGGTACTCGGCGTGCTTGCGGGCCTGGTTCTCGATGAACGTGTCTGAACGTTTCTTCTTCTCTTCCTCCCAGTAGAGCTGGACACCCCACTGCGGCATGCCGGGCTTCCAGGCCTTGGTGACCTTGAGGGCCTGGCCGTCGGAGGAGGAGTCGGCGGAGGAACCGGGGGACGTCGCGGACGTCGTGTCGGAGGAGCCGCCGGAGGGGCTGTCGGATGTGGCGGAGCCGTCCCGGACGATCCGGGGCAGGGCGGAGCCCGACTCCCAGCGGACCGGGTGGTCGCCGAGGACGAAGGGCGCGCCCAGCACCAGGCTGAGGACGGTCACCGGGAAAATGGCGAGAAGGGGCAGTCGCGAACGCATATCAGTCGTCTTCCGGGCGGGTCAGGCGGGCTTGGCGATCACGACGAACTTGTTCTCCTCGCGGCGGACGAACTTCAGGAAGCCCTTGAAGCCGCCGAGTCCCTCCAGGACCGAGAAGACGGGGATGAGCGCGACCACGACGATCGGCTCCCACCACTTGCGCCGACCGCTGACCGACGCCAGCGCGTTGAGCCGTAGTCCCTCCCAGTACGTCCAGATCACGTAGGCGAAGTTGAAGGCCCAGAGGATGACGATCGACTGGGTGACGGGGGAGGTGTTCATGTCGCCGACGAGGAGGCCGATGCAGAGCACGGCGACGATGTGCTGGAGCGGGCCGAGGATCCAGGTGGCCACGCAGATCGACAGGAACCAGCGGTAGCGCCAGGGGACGGCCTTGTTGAAGCAGAGGGCCACCAGGCCCCAGGCCCAGCGGTCGCGCTGCTTGACGAAGTCACGGGCGTTGGCGGGGGAGGCTCCGTAGCAGCGGCCGTTGAACCAGTCGCTGCGGCCCGGGTACTTGCGGCAGAAGGTGAGGGCGAGGCGAGCGTCCTCGACGATCTCCTTGGGGCCGAAGTCCCAGCCGATGGTGGCCTCGATGGAGGCGCGAATGACCAGCAGCTCGCCGTGTACGCCGGCGGCCGGGGTGCCCAGGCCGGTCAGCGCGCGGAAGCGGGCGATGTCGTCGGCGGGGCGTACCGCGTCGGCGAGCCAGGTGAAGAGGCTGACCGCGTTCTCGCGGGGATAGGTCAGGATGCCCTGCGCCATGTGCTTGGCCTCGTCGGGGTGGGCACGGCGCTGACGGTTGATGAACTGGGCGAGCGAGGAGGCGGTGTCGGGGCCGACGCCGGTGTCGTCGTCCATGTGCAGCACCCAGACGTGGTCGAGGGCCTCGCCCTCCTCGATGCGCAGCTCGTGGGCGTAGTGGTTGGCGCGGGCCTTGAAGCGGGTGCCGTTGGCGGGCACGTAGGCCTTGGGGACGGTGATCACCCGGATCAGCGGGTGCGAGGCGGCGAGCCGGTCGATGGCCTCCGTCGCCTCGCAGCCCTCCTCGGTGAGGATGTCGACGCGCATGTACGGAAACCACTCCGGCATGTGCTCGACGTAGGAGAGGACCGAGCGCTCCAGGGCCGGGTAGGTGTCGTGCCGTCCGATGGTCGGGCACAGGACGATCAGGAAGTCCTGGTCGGCCGGCGCGGCCGGGGTCATCCGGTCGCTCTGGCGCACCCGGCGGCGGATGAGCAGGGCGCCCTGGATGCCGACCAGCACACCGACGACCGGCAGGGACCAGACGACTGTCAGTGCCCAGCTGAGTGGAGAGGAACTGGGGCGATAGGACCAGAGCCCGAAGGCGACCAGCAGCACGAAGGGCAGCAGGAAGGGCAGAATGCCCGGCTTCCAGGATGCCGTGCGCTTGGCCAGCTTTGCGTTGTGCCGCGAATGCGGCACACCCCCCTCGACCATTGTCGTAGCCATGACGACTGCGGAACTCCCGTGAGATCGGTGGTGCGTTGAGGCAGCAACAGATCTCGGCCATGGCACGACACGGCGCACCACGGCACGTCTACTTCGGGCTCCTGCCCCCCAACGCCTTCATTGGCGCTTCGGCCCTGTCGCCGCTCAGATGCCCCCCCAGGCGCCCAAACAACAGGCCGAACAGATGGCCGATCCTTGCACATATGTGGCTGTACATGGAACTGATGTGAGAAAGATGTGTTCAAACATTAACGAAATCTCCGGCCGTTATGACCTTCGGTGATCCGTATGTCCGCTTCACATCGGCATCGCTGTTCTTGTGCCGGGGCTCGGAGAGGTTCTCGTACGACAGCGCCTGGCCCCACACCGTCCACAGCACCCACGGCGTCCTGGTCAGGGTGTCCGGCCGGGCGGAGTTGAGCGGCACATGGAAGGACTCGGCGATGACGCGGGGCTTGCGGTACGGCTCCAGGCCCCGGTACCAGACCTCCGTCCAGGCGCCCGTGCCGAAAGGTTTCGCCGGGGCGTCGCTGTAGTCGTCGACGCCCACGACATCGACGTAGCGGCCACCCGGGTAGTAGTCCCGCGGCTCTCGGGCGTACGCCCCCTCCCAGGAGTTCGGTGCCCACACGAACACCAGGTTGTGCAGGCCGCGCCGGTGCACGAGGTAGTCGTACGTCAGCCGCCACAGCCGCCGGAACGCGGCCGGGTCCTGGCCCGCCCACCAGAAGCCACGGCCGGGTGCCGTGTTCATCTCGTGGTAGGGGCGCAGCAGCACCGGCACGCCCCGCTCGGCGAGGTAGCCGAGGTGGTCGGCGAGGAAGGCGAGGTCCTGCAGCAGGTGTCCGTGCTCGGCGCTGCCCGGGGTGACCACCCGGGTGAACCAGTCCGGTTCCCGGGCGCCGGGCGAGTTGCGGTGCAGGGTCTGCGCGAAGCCCTTGACGGGGCTGCCCGGGTAGGGCTGGTGGAAGGAGAAGCCGACGATGCCCGCCGGGCCGCCGTCGCCCCGCGGCAGCGAGACCTCGGTGCCGTCGGCGCAGTCCGTGTGGCTGCCGGTGGGACGGTACGAGCCGTCGGCCGGCCGGGGCAGGCCCGCCCACACGCCGACCGCCAGGTCCACCGCGTCCTCGGTGTACCCCCAGCGCGGCCGGCAGCTCGGCCAGGCGCGGGAGTAGGAGCGGGACTCACCCACCGCCCAGCCCGGACGGTCGTAGCCCGGCCCGAGGTCCAGTTCCACGAAGCCGGGCAGCCGGCCGGTGATGTCCCGGGCCTTGCGGTAGTAGTAGCCCGGCTGTTTCGTGCCCCGGTAGTCGCCGTACCCGGGGTTGTACCGCTCGTTGTGCAGCTCGACGTGCTGCCCGATCACCGTGCGGCTCGGGCGGCCCCGGCGGGCGTCGTTCTCCAGGCCCGCCAGCAGGGCGTACACCCGGCGTGCGGCGAGCGTCGCCTCCGGGTCGCGGGTCCGCAGGTCGGTGGGCACGAGCGCGGGCCCGCCCGGTCGCCCGTCCGTCTCCTCCCGCCAGGCCCACATGCCCAGCGGCGCCAACAGCGCGGCACCCGCTGCCGCGCCGAGCAGCCCGATCCGGCCTCGCATCCGCACAGCCCCCGCCCCTCCCCGACACGTTCGTGCGGAGATTGTCCCCCGCCCGGGGACGGGGGAGCGCGGTGCGGCCGGGCGTTACTCGTCGGCCGCTGCCGACGCCTGGATCTCGCCCCGCCTGCGGATCTGACGGAAGGCGAAGTCCTCCAGGGTCTCGCCGACCTGGAAGGCGTCCGTGTCCTTGTCCGTCATGTTCTTGCCGCTGGTGAAGCCGGTGATGGTGAAGTAGGCGTAACGGCCGTAGGAGTTGGCGGTCGACAGGCAGATCGAGGTCGTGCAGAAGTCCTTGATGCCCTTGCCGGACAGCGACCTGATGATGTCCTTCTTGGTGTTGACCTTGCCCTTGACCTTGGTGGCCTGCGCCGCGTTGTCGAAGACCGCCACGCCGACCGTCACCGCGACGCCGTCCTTCACGTACGACACGCGCATGAAGCTGGTGCAGTCGTTGTCGGAGAGGATCTTCGGCAGGCCGCCCTTGGTGGCCGCGGAGCAGTTCTTCGTGTCGTCCGTGGCGCCCTTCTTGTACACCGTGTCGCTGCCCACGGTCAGCTGCGAGCCGGGGAAGAGGATCTCCGCGCTGAGCGGGGCGGTGTCCTTGGCCTTGCTGGAGATGAAGTCCTTCGGGTCCAGCGGCGGCGGGGCGCTCGTCGACGCGAACGACGGGGCGGTGGGCTGGGTCGGCAGGCCCGAGGCGCCCGGGGCTTGGGAAGCCGGCTTGTTCGAGGCCGAGTTGCTGTCGTTCGCCGACACCACGGCCACGGCGACCGCGGCACCGATGCCGACGGTGGCCAGTGCGCCGCCGCCGATGAGGAACAGCCGGCGCCGTTTGTTGCGCGTCTCGGACGCCTCGGCGAGTGCGGCCCAGTCCGGTGTCTCGTCGGCGCCGCTGTTCCACGGCTGCTGGGAATGCGGTTTCCAGGGATCCCACTGGGACTGGGGTCCCCCCTGCTGCCCGTAGCTCATGGGGCGCATCTTAGACGGACCGAGGGTGTGCCGGTCCGCCCCAAGAGGCGCACCCGCACCTAGCGTTCACACGGTGAGTGAGCGCAAAAGCGACATGTCCGGGTGGTTGGTACGACCGGCGACGTGGCATCTGTGGGGGGCGCTCGGGGTGGTGCTGGGTGCCCTCGTGGTGCGTACGGCCCGGGTGACCTCGGACGGAGGGATGGACAACGGCATCGTCGTGCGGGCGGCGCGGGTGTGGTGGGCCGGGGGGTCGCCGTATGACGACTCCCACTTTCTCTATCTGCCGAGCGCGGTGCTGGCGGCGGCGCCTCAGGTGCTGCTGCCGCGAGGGGTGCTGTGCGTGCTGGTGCCGGTGTTTGTGACCGCATGTCTGGTCGGCGGCTGGATGTGTGCTCTACGTCTCTACGGCGTGCCGCTGCGCAGTCGCTTCGCCGCGCTGGGTCTGCTCGGGCTGGCGGTGGGGTTCGCGCCGTTCGCCCATCTTGTTCTGTTGGGGAACTGGACGGCGACCGCGGCGCTCGCCCTTCCGTTGGGGTTGATGCTGGCCGGGCGGGGGCGGTGG
>NZ_JAKEIP010000019.1 GCF_021474425.1 Streptomyces muensis
CCCCCGCGCGCTCGGCCACCGCGATGCCGTTCCTCATACGTCCTGCCACCTCCCGCCCACGAGTCGGATCAACCGTCTTCGACTCTACGGGCGGGGTCTGACAATCGGTCCCGGCGACCGGCCCGGGCCGAAGACCTCACGGGGTTCACGGGGCGGTCAGGGGACCGTGCGCGAGACGACGTACACGAACGGATTGTCCGGGTCGGACATGTTCACGACGACGTCCTGGGTGGGCGCCGGGTTCTTCTGCTTGTGGACGAAGCCGTACCAGGGGCCGGGTCCCGAGAAGTCCCAGCCGGTGATCTTCTGGTCGCGGGCGCCGATGGTGATGGCGTCCGGCTTCAGGTCGTCCCGGGTGACCCCGATGGTCCGCAGGAACCAGTCCATGTTCTTGTCGGCCGTCTGGAACTGGACGTAGAGACGGCTGGTCTTCCAGTTGTTCGTCTCGTAGTAGGCGACCTTGTACGACGGGTCCGGCACCGGGATCTGGTACAGGCGGCGCTGGACCCGCGAGGGCCAGCCCTCGGTGAGGCCGGTCGCCGAGTACTTCTCCTCCTTGTCCTTGCCGCTGTCGCGGCTCTGGTTGGCGGAGATCACCAGGTAGCCGGCCGGGACGCCGATGAGCAGGACGATGATGAGCAGGGTGAGCGCCCTGCGGCGGATCATGTGACTGCGGTCCTCGGGCGGCCGCTGCGGCTCGTCCGGGGAGTCGGCCTGACGGGGTACGGACACGGTCACGCCGACCCCTGCGACGAGGACCTGCGGGCCTCGGCGAACCGCGCGTAGCGCTCGTACCGTTCGACCCTGCGGCGGTTGGCGCGGCGGAAGCGGCGCGCGACCAGGCGGGCCAGGTCGGCGGCGCCGACCATGCCGGCCTCGGGGCCGAGCTGGGCGCGGGTGATGCGGGCCTCCGGGCGGTAGCCGCGGCCGGTGAGGTGGCGTTTGAAGGCGTCCCGCGCGGGGCCGATCAGCAGGTCGTCGGCGGCCGACACACCGCCGCCGATCACGAAGCAGGACGGGTCCAGGGCGGCCGCGAGGTTGGCGATGCCGACGCCGAGCCACTGGCCGATGTCCTGGAGCAGCTCGATGCACATCGCGTCGCCCTCGCGGGCCAGTTCGGTGATCATCGGGCCGGTGATGTCGCCGATGTTGCCCTTGACGTGCTCGATGATCCCGTAGGCCACCGGCGAGTCGGCGGCGGCCAGCTCGCGTGCCTCCCTGACCAGTGCGTTGCCGGAGCTGTACTGCTCCCAGCAGCCGCGGTTGCCGCACGGGCAGCGGTGGCCGCCGGGCACGACCTGCATATGGCCGAACTCGCCTGCGACGCCGTACTTGCCGCGCTTGACCTGCCCGTCCTCCAGGATCGCGCCGCCGATGCCGGTGCCCAGCGTGATCATGACGAGGTGGTCCTCGCCGCGGCCGGCGCCGAAGCGCCATTCGGCCCAGGCGGCCGAGTTGGCGTCGTTGTCGACCAGCACGGGCACGGCGAGGCGGCCGGCGAGGCGGTCCCTGAGGGGTTCGTTGCGCCAGGACAGGTGGGGCGCGAACAGGACGCGGTTGCGGTCGGCGTCGACCCAGCCGGCCGCGCCGATGCCGACGGCGTGCACGTCGTGCCGGTCGGACAGGTCGAGGACCAGCTCGACGATCGTGTCCTCGACGACCTTCGGGCTCTTGGACTTGTCCGGGGTCTCCGTGCGGAGCCTCTCCAGGATGTTGCCGTCGGCGTCTACGACGCCCGCCATGACCTTCGTGCCGCCGATGTCGATCCCGACGGTCGGCACCCGGGGCGCGGTCAGGTGTGAGCGGCGCTCCCGGGGTCCCACGGTGCGGAGCACGGGGGCTCGCCGGGAGCCGATGGGGGCGGTGAAGTCGCGGTAGGTGCTCATCAGGCCCGATTCTGCCGCACGCTCACGGTGGGTGCCGAACGGGGGAGCAACGGGGTGGTCCACGCCCAGTGCCGGCTCCGGGTCGTCGGGGGCTTGTCGCGCCCGCGTGGCGGAGCCGCAGATCGATACGGCCCTGCGCCCCTCACCGGGCGTCGCGGTCCAGCGGCGTCGCATTGTCCTGACATTGCTACGTACCGCGCGGTCCGTCTACGACCTGACCAACAGCTGGAACTCGAAGGAGTAGCGGCTCGGACGGTACATGTGCGTGCCGTACTCCACCGCCCGGCCGGTGTCGTCGAACGTCACCCTCTGCATCGTGAGCAGGGGCGCGCCCTCCTCCTCGGCGAGGCGTTCGGCCTCCGTCGCGGTGGCGGCGCGGGCGCCGATGGTCTGCCGGGCGCTGTGCAGGGTGATCCCGGCGGCGCGCATCAGCCGGTAGAGGCCGGTGGCCTCCAGCTGTGCGGTGTCCAGGTCGAGCAGGGCGGGCGGCAGGAAGTTGCACAGGTATGCCATCGGCTCACCGTGCGCGAGGCGCAGCCGCTCGATCCGGTGCACGTCGCTGTCCTCGGCGACGCCGAGCGCGGCGGCGACCTCGGCGGACGCCGGGACGACGGTGTTGACGATCACCTTGGTGGCCGGGCGCTGGCCGGCCGACTCCAGGTCGTCGTAGAGGCTGCTGAGCTCCAGCGGGCGCTTGACCTGGCTGTGCACGACCTGGGTACCCACGCCGCGGCGGCGCACCAGCAGGCCCTTGTCGACCAGTGACTGGATGGCCTGGCGGACGGTCGGCCGGGACAGGCCGAGGCGTGCGGCGAGTTCGATCTCGTTGCCCAGCAGGCTGCCGGGGGTGAGCGCTCCGTGCTCGATCGCGGCTTCGAGCTGCTGGGACAGCTGGAAGTACAACGGCACCGGACTGCTCCGGTCCACACTGAGCTCGAGTTCCACGGTCGGGTCCACTTCTGGTTTCGGCACGGCCTGACTGTAGCTCTACGCGTTGTTGACGGGAAGTCGTGTAGTTCGATTGTCCGGACATTTGCATTGACAGCGCGCACACTGAACCCGCACTTTGTTTCCATGCGCATCGGGGTCATCGGCACGGGCCGCATCGGCAGGATCCACGCCAACACGCTCAGCCGGCACCGCGACGTCGGCTCGCTGATCCTCACGGACGCGGACGCCGCGCGGGCCCAGGAGCTGGCACACCGGCTGGGGGAGACAGCCGCGCCGGGGGTGGACGAGATCTTCCGGTGGGGCGTGGACGCGGTGGTGATCACGACGGCGACGTCGGCCCACGCCGAACTGATCGGTCGTGCAGCTAGGTCGGGGCTGCCGGTCTTCTGCGAGAAGCCCATCGCGCTCGATCTGCCGGGCACGCTGCAGGCGATCGGGGAGGTGGAGACGGCCGGCACGGTGCTTCAGATGGGTTTCCAGCGCCGCTTCGACGCGGGGTACGTCGGCGCGCGCGAGGCGGTACGGTCCGGCCGGCTCGGGCGGCTGCACACGGTGCGGGCGCTGACCAGCGACCAGTCGCCGCCGTCGGCCGCGTGGCTGCCGCTGTCCGGTGGGCTGTACCGGGACACGCTGATCCACGACTTCGACATGCTGCGCTGGGTCACCGGGCGCGAAGTCGTCGACGTGTACGCCGCCGGATCCGACGCCGGGCCCGCGATGTTCCGTGCGGCGGGCGACGTCGACACGGCCGCGGCGGTGCTCACCCTGGACGACGGCACGCTCGCCACCGCCACGGCGACGCGGCTGAACGGCGCCGGATACGACGTGCGCATGGAGCTGGCCGGGGAGTCGGACCAGATCGTGGTGGGCCTGGACGACCGCACGCCGATCGCCTCCACCGAGCCGACCGGGCCGCCCGCTGCGGACAAGCCGTGGTCCGGGTTCCTGGAGCGTTTCGGACCGGCCTACGAGGCCGAGCTGAACGCCTTCGTGGAGGTGGTACGCGGCGAGCGCGCCAACCCCTGCGACGGCCGCGAGGCCCTACAGGCACTACGGGTCGCGGAGGCATGCGAGGTGTCACGACGAGAACGAAGACCGGTCGCACTCGCAGAACTCTTGGGCGGAACCTCGGCTGCGGCTCTGTGACGGCCGAGCGCTGAACGCCGGCTGCGGTCTCTGAGAAGGTCCCGGGCCGCCCCCGTGGTGGCCGGACGCGCCTCGACGGCGGCCCCCTACCAGCGCACCGGCAGGCTCCGCACCCCGCGCATCAGCGGGCCCGGCAGCCACTCGCCCGGTACACCGGCCAGGGCCAGGTGCGGGGCGCGGTCGAGTAGGGAACGTATCGCTGTGCGGGCCTCCAGGCGGGCCAGGGGTGCGCCCAGGCAGTAGTGGATGCCGTGGCCGAAGGCGAGGTGGCCGCGGGTGTCGCGGTGGATGTCGAAGCGGTCCGCGGCCGGGAAGCGGGCCGCGTCACGGTCGGCGGCGGTGAGGCCGACCATCACGGCGTCGCCCTGTGCGATCGGCACCCCGGCGATCTCCAGCGGCTCGGCGGCGAACCGGAACGTCGCGTTCTCCACCGGGCCCTCGTACCGCAGCGCCTCCTCGACAGTGCCGTCGAGGAGGGTCATGTCGGCGCGCAGGGCGGCCAGTTGGTCCGGATGCGTCAGCAGGGCGTGGACGGCGTTGGTGATGAGGTTGACCGTGGTCTCGTGGCCGGCGATGAGCAGGATGAAGGCCATGCCGCGCAGTTCCTGCGGCGAGAGCCGGTCGCCGTCCTCGGCGGTGGTGCGGATCAGGTCGCTGAGCAGGTCGGCGCCCGGCCCGGTGGAGCGCTTGTCCTCGATGAGTTCGGTGAGGTACTCGGCGAGACGCACGAAGGCGTCGTGTTCGCTCTCCGCGCTGGTCGGCGCGACCGCCTCCGTGGACAGCTTGCGGAACTCCGTACGGTCCATCTCGGGCACGCCCAGCAGCTCGCAGATCACGGTGATGGGCAGCGGGTAGGCGAACGCGTCGACGAGGTCGGCCCGGCCGTGCGGCAGCATCGCGTCGAGCAGTTCGTCGGTGATCTGCTGGATCCGCGGCCGGAGTTCCTCGACGCGCCGCATCGTGAACGCGCGCGTGATGAGCCCGCGCAGCCGGGTGTGCTGGGGCGGGTCGGCGACCAGCAGATACTTCCCGATCAGCTGCTCGT
This sequence comes from Streptomyces muensis, assembly GCF_021474425.1. Taxonomy (GTDB): domain Bacteria; phylum Actinomycetota; class Actinomycetes; order Streptomycetales; family Streptomycetaceae; genus Streptomyces; species Streptomyces muensis. Next base: position 5,029 of record NZ_JAKEIP010000019.1, read on the forward strand.
CGAGGAAGGTCAACCCGATCTTGCCGCCGTCCTTGGCCAGCCGCAGGTCGGCGAGCGCCGCGCGCGCCTCCTCGTACCCCACGACGAGCCACGTCTCATGGTGCGCGTCCGGCACCGGCAGCCGCACCCGGTGCACCGGCCCGCGCTCACGCAACCGCGCGTACACGGGATGCGGGTCGGCACGGAATCCCTCGCCGAACTCCCCCAGATCGATGGCTTCCACCATGACGCTCCCCCTCCCGGCACCTCCGCTCCCACCACCTCGAGAACGCGCGGGCGCGTCGACTAGTGCCCGTCCTCCTCCAGTTCCTCCAGAAGCCCCGCGTCGTACGCCAACAGGGCGATCTGCACACGGTTGTTGAGGTCGAGCTTGGCCAGGACGCGGGAGACATGGGTCTTCACGGTGGCGACGCTCATGAACAGCTCCGCGGCGATCTCGGCGTTGGCCAGCCCCCGGCCCACCGCGACGGCGACCTCGCGCTCGCGGTCGTTGAGGGCGGCGAGCCGCTCACGCGCGCGTGCCCGGCGGGTGTCGGCGGCGGCGCCGGCCGCGTGGTCCATCAACTGGCGGGTCACGGTGGGCGACAGCACCGGGTCTCCGGCCGCGACCCGGCGCACCGCGTCGACGATCTCGGCCGGCGGGGTGTCCTTGAGCACGAACCCGGCGGCGCCGGCCCGCAGGGCGCGCAGCACCAGCTCGTCGGCGTGGAACGTGGTCAGCAGCACGACCTGCGGGGCGTCCTTCCTGCCGCGCAGCCGCTCCGTGGCGGTCAGCCCGTCGACCGAGGGCATCCGGATGTCCATCAGGACCACGTCCGGTCGGGTGCGGTCGACCAGCGTCTCGACCTCGTCCCCGTCGGCCGCCTCGCCGACGATCTCGATGTCGTCGGCGCCGCCCAGCATGAAGGACAGCCCGGCCCTGACCAACGGGTCGTCGTCGACGAGGAGGAGTCTGATCGCAGTCATGTGGCTTACGTAATCACGGTTGTACGGGGTGACGGAGCCGGACGGCTCGCGGTCCCCGTCCGGAACGCGGCGCGGCGCGCAACAGCGAGCGCCGGAGCGCCCGTTGAGCGCCCCGCTCCCGAGGCGACGGCGCCCGCTCCCGAGGTGACGGCGGTCACCCCCACGGCAGCCACGCCCGCACCTCGAACCCCCCGTCCGCCCCGGGCCCGTGCTCCAGCCGCCCGCCCGTCAGCGTCGCCCGTTCCGTCAGCCCGATCAGCCCCTGTCCGGAGCCGGGAACATGCGGGACCTCGCCCTCGGGCGCGGGATTGCGCACCGCCACGGACAGGCCCTCGCCCGGTGCGCCGGTCACCGTGACCGTGACCTCCGTGCCGGGCGCGTGCTTGCGGGCGTTGGTCAGGCCCTCCTGGGCGATGCGGTAGGCGGTGCGGCCGACGGAGGCGGGGACGGCGGCGGGGTCGGTGACGTGCTGGTCGAGGGCGACCTTCATACCGGCCTCGCGGGACTCGGTGACCAGCGTCTCCAGCGCCGCGAGGGTCGGCTGGGGGCGGCCGGTGTCGTCGGGATCGCCCGCCCGCAGCACGCCGATGATCTCCCGTAGGTCCTGGAGGGCCTCGTGGGCGCTCTCCCGGATGACGCCGGCCGCCCGCACGATCTCCTCGCGGGGCGCGTCGGGCCGGAACTCCAGCGCGCCCGCGTGCACGCTGAGCAGCGTCAGCCGGTGCGCGAGGACGTCGTGCATCTCCCGGGCGATGGCCTCACGGGCGAGCCGCTGCGCCTGTTCGGCCCGCAGCTGCGCCTCTGTCTCGGCCCGCCGGGCTCGGTCGCGCAGGCTGAGCAGAAGCTGCCGTTTGGACCGGGCGAGCATGCCCCAGCCGACGACCGCGACGGTCAGCAGCGAGGCCAGGGCGACGATCCAGCCGTAGGACAGATCGGGGTCGGGGCGGAACCAGTAGAACACCCCGGTCACGGCGGCGTACGCCCCGGCCACCCAGGCCACATACCTGAAGGGCCGGTGCACGGCGAGCGTGAACAGGGCGATCAGGCTGGCGCCGCCCGCCGCGGCCGACACGAGGGTGACCGGCACCATCGCGACGGCGAGCCCGAACGGCCAGCGGCGGCGCAGCCAGACGGCGGCGCAGGAGAGCGCGCCGACGAGCTGGTCGAAGGCGGCGTAGCCGGCCGGGAGATCCTCTTTCCTTATCGTGTCCGCGGCCAGCAGCCCGATGAACACGGCCAGCAGGAAGCAGGAGAAGTCCACCACCCAGTCGCGGGCGGTGCGCCGCACTCGCCCCGAGCGCGCGACCTCGGAGTCGAACTCCTTGATCAGGGCAGAGGGCAGCAGCCAGCGCCGCCCCGCGAACGCCTGCGGTACGGGTTCCGGCTTGTCACCACTCACGATCGACAAATCTACGCAGTGGCCGGCCCTCCGCGCGCCTCCTCCGGCCCGATCACCGACCAAAGTCGTGCCATCGCCGACTTTCGACGCGGCGGGCCACCCGGAACCGGAACTTCCGTCGGCCATGGCTCGCCCCTCGGCCGATTGGCGTGGGGGATCCGCGGGGCGAGAGTCATGGCATGAAGCACTTGCTGGAGTTCCTCGGAGTCATCGCCCTGCTGCAGGGCGTAGCGGGTCTGCTGACCGAGTTCACCGACTGGGACTGGGGTCTCGTCCAGCGGATCGGCTTCCTCGACGGCTACGGGATCTACGCGAGCATCGCCCTGCTCGTACTGGCCGTCGCGCTGTTCGCGGCCGCCGAGAGCCGGAAGTCCGGCTGAACGCGGACCGCACCTCCACCAGGTGTGAGGGCAACATGGTGACGCTGGGTCGCAAGTTAACTCCGCGAAAACTCATCGGACTTGCCGGGAAATTCTGCATCGTTGTCATTGACATGCCACTGTCTACGCGCGTCATCATGAACCCATGAGATTCCCCCCACGAATCAGCCGCATCGGCGCCGCAGCCGCCGTCCTCTCCGCCCTCCTCGTCGGAGGCACCGTCACCGCGACCCCGGCGGCCGCCGCGGTCGGCAGCATCTGCTACGGCGACCTGCCCTCCCAGGCCCATGACACGCTGGAGCTGATCGAGCAGGGCGGCCCCTACCCCTACCCGCAGGACGGCACCGTCTTCCAGAACCGGGAAGGCATCCTGCCCAGTCAGTCCTCTGGCTACTATCACGAGTACACCGTGATCACGCCCGGCTCCCCCACCCGCGGCGCGCGCCGCATCGTCACCGGCGAGGAGCGCCAGGAGGACTACTACACGGCGGACCACTACGCCTCCTTCGACCTGATCAACTACGGCTGCTGAGCCGAGGTCGAACAGGCCGCCTCCTCCCTCCCCCCCCCACATCGAGGCGTCGAGGCACAGCGAGACAAGCCGGAGGCCCGGTCCGCGTTCAGTCGGGCTTCCGGCTCCCTGTATGACCCAACTGCGGCGGTGACGACGCCAAGCCGTGATCAGCGCCTTCAAGGCAGCCTCAGCCCCCCAGCTCCTCCAGGCGTTCGAGGTCGTCAGCGACCGACTCCCGCTCCTGGTCGGTGAGGTGGACTGCGGCGGCCTGGGCGAGCGCGGACCTCGCGGTCTCTTCGTCATCGAGGCGCCCGGCGACGTCCGCACGCAGCACGAGAAGGCGAAGCAACTGCACGGGCGTGGGCCGCTCGTCCTCGATGCGCAGCACCCGATCGATGACCTTCGCGGCGCCCGCGGGGTCGTCCTTCGAGTCCGCGAGCAGGGATGCGTGATGAAGCGCTCGGGAAAAGGTTTCCCCGGGTGCGGGGCGGTGGTGCTGGTCCTGGCTCGTCCGCTGCCCGATGCGTAGGCAGTTGCCGCCCGGATCGGTGACAAGGAACTGTCGCATGCCGTACGACATGTCCCTCAGCGGCCCGATGCGCGGCAGCCCACGGGTCGGGATTCTCCCGTACGCCGCCTTGAGCCTGCCCCGGAAGGCCTCGTGCAGCCCGTCGACGTCATCGGTGTGGATGTAGCACGTGCTGTATGACTCGGCCGGCTCGTACTGCTTCATTCCGAAGAAGTGGAGCTGAATACCGCCGCGCTCCACGACTGCGTACGGGTTGGGGCTCTTCTGTTGGAAGGTCACCTTGAACCCGAGGGCGGCGTAGAAGTCGAGAACAGGCTGGATGGTCCGGCAGGGCAGGATCGGGATGGTCTTCTCTTCCATGCCGACAGTCTAGTCAAATTTGAATAGCAGCGCCCGGGTTGTTGAGCGATAAGGGCATGAGGCACGTCGAGTGCGGCGGGATGGGTGTGTGTGGCCCCGTTCCCGACGCGCGGGATCGGGGCCGTGCAAGGCGGCGGGTGTCAGAGGGCTGCCGCCGCGCTGTGCAGGTTCTTCGCGGCGAGGGCGAGGCCTTCCGTCCGGGAGTAGGCCGCGTCCTCGTGCTCGATGTTCACGGCCATGTCCGGGGCGACCTCGGCGAGGGCGCGCAGGAACTCCGTCCAGAAGGGGACGTCGTTGCCGAGGCCGACGGCGACGAACTTCCACGCCGGGTTCCCGGGCCAGGCGTTGCACCAGAAGCCGTAGCCGGTGGGGACCTTGCCGTCGGCGTCGGCCGGCACACGGGTGAAGGACGTGTCCAGGACGCCCCGGATGTCGGCGCCGGGGCACAGCGTCGCGTCCTTCGCGGCGGCGTGGAACACCAGCGGGCCCAGCCACTTGATGGAGGCGACGACGTCCATGCCCTGCCACATCAGATGGGACGGGTCCATCTCGGCGCCGACGTTCGTCAGACCGCCCTCGTCGACCAGCCGCTTCAAGGTCACCGGTGAGAAGACGACGTTGTGCGGGTGCATCTCGATGGCGACCCGGACGTCGTTCTCCCGGGCGAGGGCGTCGATCTCCTTCCAGAACTCGACGGCCACGCCCCACTGGTAGTCCAGGACGTCCATGTAGACGCCGTCCCAGGGGTTGACGACCCAGGAGGGGTACCTGGCGTCCGGGTCGGAGCCGGGCGTGCCGGACATGGTGACGACGTGCTTGACGCCGAGCAGGCCGGCGAGGCGGATGGTGCGGCGCAGGTCGTCGGCGTGCTTGGGGCCGATCCCGGGGAGGGGGTTGAGCGGGTTGCCGTTGCAGTTCAGGCCGGTCAGTTCCATGCCGCGGTCGGCGAAGACCGCCAGGTACTCCGCGCGTGCCTTTGCCGAGGACAGCAGCAGGTCGACCGGGCCGCGCGGGTGGGGCTGTCCACGGCGTCGGTGTCCCTGGTGCTGCGCGGGGTGCCCGGTCCCAGCGAGCGGACCCGTCGGCGCGTCCTGAAGGCAGCCGCCGACCTCGGCTACCAGGTGGACCGCACCGCCAGCACCCTCGCCAGCAGGCGCAGCCGACTGCTCGGCGTCATGGTCGACATCCACAGCCCCTTCCACGCCGAACTCGTCGAGCACCTGCACACCGCGGCCGAGGAGGTCGGCTACGACCTCGTCCTGAGCACCCAGACCCGCACCCGCGACGAACACACCGCCGTCGAGACACTCCTGGCCTTCCGCAGCGAGGCCCTGATCCTGCTCGGCCCGACCTCGGCCGCCGAAGCGCTCGCCGCCTTCGACAACAAGGCGCCCGTCATCGCCGTCGGCCGCCGTGTCACCGACGCCGCCCTGGACGTCGTACGCAGCGCGGACGAAGACGGTGTGGGACAGATCGTCGACCACCTGGTGGCCTTCGGCCACCGCGCGATCACGTACGTCGACGGCGGCAAGGGCGTCATCGCCACCGACCGGCGCCGGGGCTACCGCACCGCCATGCGCCGCCATGGCCTGGACGGGCACATCCGCATCCTGCACGGCGACACCACGGAAGCGGCCGGCGAACGCGCCGCACGCCAGCTCCTGGACGGCGGCGACCTGCCCACCGCCGTCCTCGCCTACAACGACCAGAGCGCCATCGGCGTCCTGACCGCCCTCGCCCGCGCCGGCATCGCCGTCCCGGGCGAGGTCTCCGTGGCCGGCTACGACGACGACACCCTCTCCCGGCTCAGCTGCTTCAACCTGACCACCGTCAGCCAGGGGGCCCGGGAGCAGGCCCGGCACGCGGTCGCCGCCGCCGTCGAGCGCCTCGACCAGGGCCGGACCGAGCCCCGCGAAGTCGTCCTGCCCCCACATCTCGTCCCCCGCGGCACGACAGCCGAGCTCGCCTGACCCGGGGTTCACCGCTCACAGAGTTCTGAGGGGACAGGCCAAGTGCCCTGCGGGGCGGGGCATTCCGCCCAGGTTCGCTCGCCCCCGGCCTATGAAGTGCGTCACGTCAGCTAGGTGTCAGGGCACTGGCCGGGAGTTGTCAGCCGGCTCCGCTTCGCTACTCGTGGTCGAGCCACTCGATCGCCGTATCTCCGGATTCCGGGCCGCCCTTCCGGCCGGATCCCCCCCACCTCACCGAGGAGATGCCATGACCGATGCCCTGTCATGCCCTGTCACGGGTGCGGCCGCGCCGCTGCCGGAGTACCCGCTGCCCCGGGCGGCGGAGTGCCCGCTGGCTCCCGCCCCGACCACGCAGGCGTTGCGGGCCGAGAAACCGATCACAAAGGTACGGATCTGGAACGGCACCACCCCCTGGCTCATCACCCGGCACGCCGACCAGCGGGCCCTGCTGCCCGACCCCCGCGTCAGCGACGACGACCTCGACCCCGGCTTCCCCTACGTGAACGCACACCGCGCGGAGATCGCGCCGGTGACCCCGCGCCTGATCACGAACACGGACGCGCCGGAGCACACACGGCTGCGGCGGACGGTCAACGGGCCGTTCGTGGTAAAGCGGATCGAGAAGATGCGGGCGCCGATCCAGAAGATCGTCGACGAGCTCATCGACGCCATGCTGGCCGGCCCGAACCCCACCGACCTGCTCAAGGCGTTCGCGTTCCCGCTGCCGTCGCTGGTGATCGCCGAGCTGCTCGGGGTGCCGTACGAGGACCACGACTTCTTCCAGCACAACAGCGGCGTGGTACTGGACGGCGCGGTGGCGCCTGAGGTGGCCCGGAAGGCCAGCGGCGACCTGGCCGCGTATCTGGACAACCTGCTCACCAAGAAGGCGACCGAGCCCGGCGAGGACGTGCTCACGGAGATGGCCGGCCGGGTGCAGGCCGGCGAGATGTCCCACACCGAGGCCGTCCACATGGGCGTGGCGATGCTGATCGCCGGTCACGAGACCACCACGACGATGCTCAGCCTCGGCACCCTCGCCTTCCTCCAGCACCCCGACCAGCTCGCCCTGTTGCGGGCGACCGAGGACCCCAAGGTGATCGCGAACGCGGTCGACGAGGTGCTGCGTTACCTCAGCATCGTCCAGACCGGGGTGCGCCGGGTCGCCAGGGACGACATCGAGATCGGTGACGTCGTCATCCGCAAGGGCGACGGCATGATCTTCGACCTGCACGCGGCCAACTGGGACCCCGAGGTCTTCCCCGAGGCCGAACGCCTCGACATCACCCGCCCGGCCCGCATCCACCAGGCGTTCGGCTACGGCCCCCACCAGTGCCTGGGCCAGAACCTGGCCCGCCTGGAACTCCAGGTCGCCTACGGCACCCTGTACCGCCGCATCCCCACCCTGCGGCTCGCCGCCGACGTCGCGGACCTGGAGTTCGACCACACCGGCACCACCTACGGCGTGCGCGGCCTGCCCGTCGCCTGGTGACCCCTCCCCCACGAAGAACCGAGAAAGACCGAGGTGACACCCATGCGTGTGGAACTGGACCTACCCAAGTGCGTGGCGTCGGGGCAGTGTGTGATGGCCGCCCCCGACGTCTTCGACCAGCGTGACGAGGACGGCGTGGCGATCCTGCTCCAGGAACAGCCCGACGACGAGCTCCTGGACGAGGTGCGTGAGGCCGTGGCGATCTGCCCGGCCGCGGCGATCCGGCTGGTGGAGCAGTGACCCCGATGCGCCGGATCGTGGTCGTCGGCGCCTCGGCCGCCGGGCTCGCGGCCGCCGAGACCCTGCGCCGGGAGGGATACGACGGCACGCTCACCCTCGTCGGCGACGAGCCGCATGCCCCGTACGACCGTCCCCCGCTGTCCAAGCAGATCCTCGCCGGGGAGTGGAGCACCGAGCAGCTGCCCCTGCGCCCGTACGCGGACCTCGACGCCCTGGACCTCGACCTGCGGCTGGGACTCGCGGCGACCGGGCTGGACGTGACGGACCGTACGGTGCGTCTGGCCGACGGCTCGGCCGTGCCGTACGACGGACTGATCGTGGCCACCGGGGTACGGCCGCGCCGGCTGCCCGGGGAGGGCGCGCACGTGTTGCGCACCATGGACGACGCCCTCGCCCTGCGCGAGAAGCTGACGCCGGGCAGCCGACTGGTCGTGGTGGGCGCCGGATTCCTCGGAGCCGAGGCCGCCGCCGTGGCCTGGCGCCTGGGCTGCGAGGTGACCCTGCTCGAACCCGCCCCCGTCCCGCTGGCCCACGCGGTCGGCACCGAGGTCGGCCGGGTGCTGTCCCGGGCCCATCGCGACAACGGGGTGAAACTGCGCACCGGGGTCACCGTGACCGAGGTGACTCACGGCGGGGTGCGGCTCGCGGACGGCGAGGTGGTCGAGGCCGACGAGGTCCTGGTCGCTGTCGGTTCGCTGCCCAACACCGAGTGGCTGGCGGACAGCGGTCTCGCGGTGGGCGACGGGGTGGTCTGCGACCAGTACTGCGAGGCCGCCCAGGGCGTGTACGCGGCCGGGGATGTCGCCCGCTGGCACAACCCGCTGTTCGGGGTGGCGATGCGGATCGAGCACCGCACCAACGCCGCCGAGCAGGGCATGGCCGCGGCCCGCAACCTGCTCACCGCGCGGGAGGACCGCAGGCCGTTCGCGCCGGTGCCGTACTTCTGGTCGGACCAGTACGACATGAAGATCCAGGCGTACGGCCATCTGCGCGGCCACGACGAAGTCGTCCTCGTGGACGGCGACTTGGCCGAGCGCCGGTTCGTCGCCGCCTACCGCACCGGCGAGAAGCTGGTCGGCGTCCTCTCGGTCGGCATGCCGCCCAAGGTCGTCCGCGGCTGGCGGCAGGCCATCGCGGCCGGTACGGCCTGGGACGAGGCCGTACCGGCCGGGAGACCGTCCGCCGGCACGACCAAGGTGGCCTGACCCGATGACCGTCGTCCGGCACGGACTCGGCGGCTTCCGTGAGCCGCTGCCGGACGCCATCCGACAGTGCGGACAACCAGGAGGGATGTTCATGTGGAACCACACGGACGACGCGCGTGACGTGGTCGTCGTCACCGGAGCAGGCGGCATGGGAACGGCGGTCGCGCGGCGACTGGGCAGCGGGCGGACACTCGTCCTCGCCGACGCCTCCCGCGAGCAACTCGACCGGGTCGTCGACGCGTTGCGCGCCGAGGGCTACGACGCGCGGGGCGTGCTGACCGACGTCTCCGACCGCGCGTCGGTCGAGAAGCTCGCCCGCACCGCGGCGGACGCCGGACGGCTCACCGCCGTCGTGCACACCGCGGGCGTCTCCGCCGCGACCGCGTCGGTGCGCACGATCCTCGACGTCGACCTGCTCGGCACGGTGTACGTCATCGAGGCGTTCGAGAAGGTCGCCGTCCGCGGCACGTCACTGGTCTGCGTCGCCAGCATGGCCGGACACATGGCCTCGATCAGCGCCAAGGACGAGAGCGACCTCGCGACGGCTCCCGCGGCGGAACTGCTCGCTCTGGACCCGGTCACGGCCCTCGGCGACGACGCGGTCGCCGCGTACATCCTGGCCAAGCGCGCCAACCTGGTGCGGGTGCAGGCCGCCGCGCTCGCCTGGAGCCGGCGCGGGGCCCGCGTCAACTCCATCAGCCCGGGCGTCATCGCCACCGCCATGGCGAAGGCGGAGGCCGACGGGGAATCCGGGGAGCACATGCTCAAGATGATCGACGCCTGCGGCGCGGGCCGCCCCGGCACCCCCGGCGAGATCGCCGACGCCGTGGCGTTCCTCACCGGCCCGCAGGCGCAGTACATCACCGGCACCGACCTGCTCGTCGACGGCGGACAGGCGGCGTGGCTCCACCGGCACATGCGGCACGGGTGAGCACGGCGCGGAGATCGGTACGCCGCGCCGCGTGCGCCACGGCCCACCTCTTTCTCGCCGCGGTGCTGGCGTTCGGCATGTGGATCTTCATCACCGTCCTGCTGATCACCTCGATCGGCACGGTGGCGGTCGTCGGTGCCCGGCTGCTGCCCGAGACGGTGCTGCTGATCCGGCGGAACCTCACCGCCGCGTGGACCGGTGTGAAGATCCCCGTCTGCGCTGGATGGTCGCCCACTGGTTCTACGGCGTGCTGCTCGCCCTCTCGCTGCCGCTGTGGCCGGTGGGGCTGGTCGTCGACGGCGTGTGGTGCGGGTTGCTGCGCCGCGAGGCGGTCGTTCTGCCGCTGATCGTGCGGCCGGCGGACCTGGAGGCCGACTGGTCGACCGCCCTGCTCAAGCCGTCCCCGCAGGCGCGGCTGGCCGCCCGCGTCGAGGAGCTGGCAGCGCCCCGGGCCGACGCCATCGCCGCGCACGAGGCCGAACTGCGCCGTATCGAAAGGGATGCATGACGGCGCCCAGGCGCACCTGGTGGCGCTGTCCATGCGGATCGGACTCGCCAGGCGCGCCTACGGCCGTGATCACGAGACCGCCCTCGGGCTGCTGGACGAAGCCCAAGGGCAGGCCGAGAAGGCACTGACCGAGTTGCGGCAGGTGGTGCGCGGCATCCACCCGCCGATCCTGAGCGACCGCGGCCTCGTCGGTGCGGTGCGGGCGCTGGCGGCGGTGGAGGCGGCCGCGTACTTCGTGGTGGCCGAATCGCTGACCAACGTCGCCAAGTACAGCGGGGTTTCCCACGCCGAGGTCCAGCTCGTCCGGGCCCGGCGCGGCCTGCGCGTGCGGGTCGCCGCGGGCGGTACCGCGCTGGACCCCGAGGTCGTCTCCGAGCTCCTGACCCGCCGCAAGGGCTCGCCCCTCGACTCGCTCACTCCCCGCGAGGGCGAGGTGCTGAAGCTGATGGCCGAGGGGCACGACAACGCGTACGCCACGTCAGGCGTCCTCGGGGAGCGCGAAGGAGCCGTATGCGGGGCGGCCCGCGAGGTCGTAGGAGTTGATGGTGACACCGGTGCTGGTGACGCTGCCTCCCGAGTGCTTGAACGCGGTGGGTACGGCGCCCTCCGTGAACAGGCGGTGGCCGGTGCCGAGCACGACCGGGAAGGTCAGCAGATGGAGGGTGTCGACCAGGCCGAGGGCCAGCAGCGACCTGACGAGGGCGCCGCTGCCGTGGACCTGGAGCTCGCCGTCGGTGCGCTCCTTGAGCGCGGTGACCTCCTTGGCGAGATCGCCGCCGAGCACGGTGGTGCCGGCCCACTCGGGGTCGGTGAGGGTGGCGGAGGGGACGTACTTCGGCAAGGCGTTCAGCTTGCCGGCGACCGGGTCGGCGGGGTCGGTCACCTTGGGCCAGTACGCGGCGAAGATGTCGTACGTACGGCGTCCGAGGAGGAAGGCTCCCGGGCGTGCGAAGACGTCGTTGATGAACCGGCCGAAGTCGTCGTCGGCGTACGGAAAGCTCCAGCCGCCGTGCTCGAAGCGGCCGCGGGTGTCCTCCTCCGGGCCGCCGGGGGCCTGGTAGACGCCGTCGAGCGTGACGAAGAGGGTGGAGACGAGCTTGCCCATGAGAGGTGCCTCTTTCCGGGGTGGGTTCTGCTGTCATCACCTCAGACCCGTCCGGCACCCGCAACTCATCGCCGCGCGGCCTTCCCGTTCCGCCCCGGATCTCGGTGTCCGTTCGCCGCCAGCGTTTCGGCCGGCGCGGCGCTGGGATGGACGTATGACAACGACTCACGCACCCATGACAAGCACGTACGCACCCCTCGTCGGCAAGGTGGCCCTGGTCACCGGCGGCAGCCGCGGTATCGGCGCGGCGACCGCACTGCGGCTCGCGCGGGAGGGCGCGGACGTCGCCGTGACCTATGTGAACGGGAAGGAGGCGGCCGAGGAGGTCGTACGGGCCGTGGAGGCGCTGGGGCGCCGGGCGGTGGCCCTGCGGGCGGACAGCGCGGACGCGGACGAGGCGGCGGGCGCGGTGGAGCGCACCGTGTCGGCGCTGGGCGGCCTGGACGTGCTGGTGAACAACGCGGGCGTCGGCGTGCTGGGCCCGCTGGACGGGCTCGCGCTCACGGATGTGGACCGGGTCCTCGCGGTGAACGTCCGGGGCGTCTTCCTGACCGCCCAGGCGGCGGCCGCCCGTATGCCGGCCGGGGGCAGGATCATCACGGTCGGCAGCTGTATGGCCCAGCGGGTGCCGGGCCCCGGCGGGACGCTCTACGCGACCAGCAAGTCGGCCCTGATCGGTCTGACGAAGGCCCTGGCGCGCGAGCTGGGCCCGCGCGGCATCACGGCGAACATCGTCCACCCCGGTCCCGTCGACACCGACATGAACCCGGCGGACGGGCCGTACGCGGCCGGCCAGGCGGCCATGACCGCGCTGGGCCGGTTCGGCACGGCCGACGAGGTGGCGTCGACGGTCGCGTACCTGGCCGGGGCGGATTACGTCACGGGCGCCGAGTTCGCGGTGGACGGCGGGCACGCGGCGTGAGACGACGTGGGGCGCACCGGTGCTGTCCCGGCCGGTGCGCCCCACGGGTTTCAGCGGGTCCGCGGCTTCGGCGGACCCACGGCTTCAGCGGACCAGGGCGTCAGCCGCCCAGCTCCTGGTGGCGCGCCGCCAGCCCCGCGACGCCCTGCTCGGTCAGCGAGCCGTGCAGCCGCAGCCGGGAGATGCCGCCGTCCGGGAAGATGTCCACGCGCGCGTGGGTGCCCACCGCGGGGGCGTCCAGGACGAAGCGGTGGTTGGTGTCGGGCTGCAGGCGGGTGCGCGGGAGGATCTCGGTCCACTCGCCGTCCTCGCCGTCCTTCACCGAGACCGACGCCCAGCCCGCGCTGTTGCCCTTCAGATACGCGGTGTCGATCTCGATCGCCCGGATCTGGGACTGGGCGACCAGCTGGTAGCGGATCCAGTCGTTGCCCTGGTCGCGGCGGCGGCGCGTCTCCCAGCCGTCGTCCATCTTGCGGGAGCGGCCCGGCTGGATGGTGTTGGTGGCGGGCGAGTAGAAGAGGTTGGAGGCGTCCTCTACCTGGCCGCCGTTCTCCAGGGCGACCACGTCGAACGTGCCGAGCACCGCGAGCCACTGCGGGTCGGGTGCCACCTCGCCGTACACGCGCAGCCGCGCGATGCCGCCGTCGGGGTGCTGGTTGACCCGCAGATGCGTGAAGCGCTGCTCGACGTCGATGGAGAAACCATTCGCCGCATGTCCGCCCACCGCCGTGCGCGGCACGAGCGTCGTCCACTTCACGTCGTCGGCCAGCAGTTCCTCCGGCGACGGCGAGCCCGGCACGGACGTGCCCTCGACGGAGACGGCCTGCGGGTAGTTGCCGCGGAAGTGGGCCGTGTCGACGACGATCCCGCGGATCACACCGGGCGCGCCCAGCCGCACCAGCGCCCAGTCGTGGTCCTCGGCCGTCGGCCAGGGGTGCCCGGCGGAGGCGCCGCGCCGCCGGCGGGTCTCCCAGCCGTCCATGATCTTGCCCTTGTGCCCGAAGTGCTCGGGGTCGAACTCGGCCCGCTCGGGCACCAGCAGGTTCTCGCGCTGGGCGAAGAACTCGTCGTTGGCGGCGATGACTCCGGCGCCGAGGTTGCGGTCGGCGAGGTTGGCGTACTGGGTGAAGGGGAAGTCGGCGGTGCGGTAGTCCGCGTACGGGTCGCCGCCTCCGTAGGGGTTCGCGTCGCCGGTGAAGGTGGGTATCGCCGTCACGGTGGTGGTTCTGCCTTTCTGGAGTCGGCCGGTGCGGGTGCGGGGGGTCAGTGGGTGGCGCGGGTGAGCAGCCGTCCCTTCGGGTCGGTGAACTCGCCGTCGGCGACGATGCGTTCGCCGCGCAGCCAGGTGGACTTCACGACGCCGTACAGGGTCTTGCCCGCGTACGCCGTCACACGGTTGCGGTGCTGGAGGGCGGCCGGGTCCACGGTGAAGCTCTCGTCGGGCGCGAGGACCGCGAAGTCGGCGTCACGGCCGGCCTCGATGGCGCCCTTCTGGTCCAGTCCGACGAGCTGCGCCGTCCGGGCGGACATCCAGCGGACCACGTCCTCCAGACCGTGCCCGCGCCTGCGGGCCTCGGTCCATACGGCGGCCAGGCTCAGCTGGAGTCCGGAGATGCCGCCCCAGGCGGTGGCGAAGTCGTCGGTCTTGAGGTCTGCCGTGGAGGGCGAGTGGTCGGTCACCACACAGTCGATGGTGCCGTCGGCCAGCGCCTGCCACAGCAGGTCCTGGTTGGCGGACTCGCGGATCGGCGGGCAGCACTTGAACTCGCTGGCGCCGTCCGGGACTTCCTCGGCGGTGAGGGTGAGGTAGTGCGGGCAGGTCTCGACGGTGATCCGTACGCCGTCCCGCTTGGCCTCGGCGATCAGCGGCAGCGCGTCGGACGAGGACAGGTGAAGGACGTGCACGCGCGCGTGGAGGCGCTTCGCCTGGGCGATCAGCTGGGCGATGGCCGTGTCCTCGGCGTCGCGCGGGCGTGAGGCGAGGAAGTCGGCGTACCTGGGGCCGCCCTGCTGCGGGGCGGCGTCGAGGTGGTGCGGGTCCTCGGCGTGCACGATCAGCAGTCCGCCGAAGGAGGCGATCTCCGCCAGGGACTGGGCGAGCCGGTCCTGGTCGAGGTGGGGGAACTCGTCCACGCCGGACGGCGACAGGAAGGCCTTGAAGCCGAAGACGCCGGACTCGTGCAGCGGGCGCAGGTCCTTGACGTTGTCGGGCAGGGCGCCGCCCCAGAAGCCGACGTCGATGTGCGCCTTGTCGGCAGCCACGTCCTGCTTGGTGCGCAGGTGGTCGACGGTGGTGGTGGGCGGCAGCGAGTTGAGCGGCATGTCGACGAGGGTGGTGATGCCGCCGGCGGCCGCCGCGCGCGTGGCGGTCCAGAAGCCCTCCCACTCGGTGCGGCCGGGGTCGTTGACGTGCACGTGCGTGTCGACCAGGCCGGGCAGCAGGACGTCGTCACCGAGGTCCTCCAGCCGGGCGCCGGCCGGTGTCTCGGCGTCGTGCTCTCGTACGGCCGTGATCTTGCCGGCGGCGACCAGGACCGTGGCGGCCCGCGTCCCCTCCGGGGTGATGACTCGCGTCGAGCGCAGCACCAGTTCAGCGTCGGACACCCGGGCCCCTCTCTGCCGCCATTGTCTTCCGCGTGACGGAATTCAACTTTCTGTTGAAGGAGTCTTCACTCCCGTTCCCGCGCCGTCAAGGGCACACTTCTCCACAGTGCACCCACCTCATACTCTCTGTACGTTTCCACAAAGTGGAATTATAATTTCGGCAAGCAGAACGTAGCTATGCACAAGCGGGGAGTCAACCGACTGGCGGGTAGGCTTCTGCCCTTCCCACCGGTCCCGAAAGGAACGCGCCGTGCCGACGTCCAACGCCAGCACCACCGACGCCGCCAAAGCCAACAACGGTGGTGGTGTCCAGTCCCTTGAGCGCGCCTTCGACCTGCTCGAGCGGATGGCGGACGCCGGCGGCGAGGTCGGCCTGAGCGAGCTGTCCGCGAGCAGCGGGCTGCCGCTGCCCACCATCCACCGCCTCATGCGGACCCTCGTGGCGTGCGGATACGTCCGCCAGCAGCCCAACCGCCGCTACGCCCTCGGCCCCCGCCTGATCCGCCTCGGCGAGTCCGCCTCCCGACTGCTGGGCACCTGGGCCCGTCCCTACCTCGCCCGACTGGTCGAGGAGACCGGCGAGACCGCGAACATGGCCCTGCTCGACGGCGACGAGATCGTCTACGTCGCCCAGGTGCCGTCCAAGCACTCGATGCGCATGTTCACCGAGGTGGGCCGGCGCGTCCTCCCGCACTCCACGGGCGTCGGGAAGGCCCTCCTCGCCGGGTTCCCGCCGGAGGAGGTGCGGGCCCTGCTGTCCCGCACCGGCATGCCGGCCGCGACCGAGAAGACGATCACCACTCCGGACGGCTTCCTTGCGGCCCTGGAGGACGTACGCCGCACCGGCTACGCGGTCGACGACAACGAACAGGAGATCGGCGTCCGCTGCCTCGCCGTCTCCGTACCCGACTCCCCCACCGCGGCGGCGATCTCGATCTCCGGCCCCGCCGGCCGCGTCACGGAGGCAGCGACCGAGAAGATCGTGCCGGTGCTCCAACAGGTCGCCGGCGAACTCTCCGAGGCACTGGCCACCCAGAACCACGCCTGAGACTGGAGGTCCGGCTTCTCAGCGCCGGTCCGGACCTTTCCAGCCCGTCCGGCGCTTGAGGACGAGGCCCGGAGGGCCGACAGCGGGGGTCCAGGGGGCGGCAGCCCCCTGGCGGGGTCGGAGGGGCGGAGCCCCTTCTACCGCCGCGGCTCCCCGAACAGCTCCACCGCGTCGCGCACCCGCGTAAGCCCCGGAGACAGCGCGCTCACCGACCCGATCGCCCCCGCGATCACCAGCAGCGACCTCCGCAGCCGCGGAGTCTCCGGCACCCCGTCGATCGCCATCGCGGCAAGCGCGGCGAGTTCATCCTCAGCGATACCCCGATCAGGGAACTCGGCCGGATGCGCGGCGAGTTCGCGGCGCAGGCGAGACACCGCCGACCGCAGTTCCACCACCCTCAGATCCTCGTCGCTGCCCGTCACCGGCCTCTGCCCCAAGCTCCGCAGCAAAGCAACCCCCCTCGCACGCCGTCGTGCGCCTGCAGTACGCGTCCCCCGCCGAGTCCCCTTGACGGTGGTCGGGGCGCCGGGGACGCGGGTCAGTAAACGCCACCACTGCCGGGCGCGCCACCGTGCGGACCGAAATTCAGTCCAAGGAGACCCGGCGGTCTTGCGGCCGTCAGGTATGCAGGACGCATGACGGAGAAACAAGCCCCGCCGGTCGCCGGTCTGCTGCTCGCCGCCGGCGGCGGACGACGGCTCGGCGGACGCCCCAAGGCCCTGCTCCGGCACCGCGGCCGCCCGCTCGTCGAGCACGCCGTCGCCGTGCTGCGCGCGGCCGGCTGCACCCGCGTGCACGTGGTGCTGGGGGCGCGGGCCGACGCCGTACGCGAGCAGGCGGAACTCGGTGACTGCGTACTGGTGGAGAACCCGGACTGGGCCGAGGGCATGGGTTCGTCCCTGCGCGCCGGGCTCGACTCGCTGACCGGCACGGGCGCGCGGGCGGCGCTCGTGTCACTGGTCGACCAGCCCGGCATCGGCCCGGAGGCGGTCGCGCGCGTGCTCGCCGCGTACGAGGACGAGAGTTCGCTCGTCGCGGCCGCCTATGACGGCGTACGCGGCCACCCCGTGCTCTTCGGCGCCGCCCACTGGGCGGGCATCGCGGTGACTGCGACCGGCGACCGAGGGGCACGCGCCTATCTGAAGGACCACGAGGACGCTATCGGGCTCGTCGAGTGCGGGGACGTGGCACAGCCGTACGACATCGACACGGAGGCCGATCTCACGCACCTTGAGTGAGTGCGGTGGCACCCAGAGCCACGTTGCCTCGACTCAGAGAATCTCGATATCAACAAACGATTGAACTTCCACCATGAGGAAACTAGTATCCACTGTTCAGAAGCGCTCGCCTGCCCCGCGGGCGCCGCTAGCCGTATCCGGGAAGACTGGCACCCGGTGCCAGAAGCTCGACAGCTCGTCCACGTAGCTCGCTGAAGGAAGTGACAGCTCATGTCCGCACCAGCGCCGTCCCCGCTGGCCATCGTCGACGCCGAGCCCCTGCCCCGGCAGGAGGAGGTCCTCACCGAGGCGGCCCTCGCCTTCCTGGCCGAGCTGCACCGCCGGTTCACGCCCCGGCGTGACGAACTCCTCGCCCGCCGTGCGGAGCGCCGCGCCGAGATCGCCCGCACCTCCACCCTCGACTTCCTCCCGGAGACCGCCGCGATCCGCGCGGACGACTCCTGGCGGGTGGCCCCGTGCCCGCCCGCGCTCCAGGACCGCCGGGTCGAGATCACCGGTCCCACCGACCGCAAGATGACCATCAACGCCCTCAACTCGGGCGCCCGGATCTGGCTCGCCGACTTCGAGGACGCCTCCGCCCCGACCTGGGAGAACGTCGTCCTGGGCCAGATCAACCTGGCCGACGCCTACACGCGCAACATCGACTTCACCGACCCGGCGTCCGGCAAGTCGTACGCCCTGCGCCCGAACGACGAGCTCGCGACCGTCGTCATGCGCCCGCGCGGCTGGCACCTGAACGAGCGTCACCTCCAGATCGACGGCGAGCAGGTCCCCGGCGCCTTCGTCGACTTCGGCCTGTACTTCTTCCACAACGCCCAGCGCCTCATCGACCTCGGCAAGGGCCCGTACTTCTACCTCCCGAAGACGGAGTCGCACCTGGAGGCCCGCCTCTGGAACGACGTGTTCGTCTTCGCGCAGGACTACGTCGGCATCCCGCAGGGCACCGTCCGCGCGACCGTCCTGATCGAGACGATCACGGCCGCGTACGAGATGGAGGAGATCCTCTACGAGCTGCGCGACCACGCCTCCGGGCTGAACGCCGGCCGCTGGGACTACCTGTTCTCCATCGTCAAGAACTTCCGTGACGGCGGCGCCAAGTTCGTCCTGCCGGACCGCAACGCGGTGACGATGACGGCCCCGTTCATGCGCGCGTACACCGAACTCCTCGTCCGCACCTGCCACAAGCGCGGCGCGCACGCGATCGGCGGCATGGCGGCGTTCATCCCGTCCCGCCGGGACGCCGAGGTCAACAAGGTGGCCTTCGAGAAGGTCCGCGCCGACAAGGACCGCGAGGCCGGCGACGGCTTCGACGGCTCCTGGGTCGCCCACCCCGACCTGGTCCCGATCGCCATGGAGTCCTTCGACAAGGTCCTCGGCGACAAGCCGAACCAGAAGGACCGCCTCCGCGAGGACGTCTCCGTCCAGGCCGCCGACCTGATCGCCGTCGACTCCCTGGACGCCAAGCCGACGTACCCGGGCCTGGTCAACGCCGTCCAGGTCGGCATCCGCTACATCGAGGCCTGGCTGCGCGGTCTCGGCGCCGTCGCCATCTTCAACCTCATGGAGGACGCGGCCACCGCCGAGATCTCCCGCTCCCAGATCTGGCAGTGGATCAACGCGGGCGTCGAGTTCGAGAACGGCGAGCAGGCCACCCCGGAGCTCGCCCGCAAGGTCGCCGCCGAGGAACTGGCGAACATCCGCGCCGAGATCGGCGAGGAGGCCTTCGCGGCCGGCCACTGGCAGCAGGCCCACGACCTGCTCCTGGAGGTCTCCCTCGACGAGAACTACGCGGACTTCCTGACGCTGCCGGCGTACGAGCAGCTCAAGGGCTGACCGGCTTCGGCGGTTTCAGGAAGCAGGCTTGTCCGAGTGGCCCAGGGACTTTCCCGGGGCCACTCGGTCGCGTACGGCCCGCTTGACGGCCGTCGGCTCCGGGAACCCCTGCTCCCGGCGGTCCCAGATGATCTCGTCGTCGACGCGGACGACGAAGATGCCGCCCTTGCCGGGCTTCAGCGCCAGTTCGGTCAGTTCCGCCTCAAAGGTCGTGAGCAGTTCCTGCGCCAGCCAGGCCGCGCGGGGCAGCCATCCGCACTGGGTGCAGTACTCGATCTCGACCCGGCCCGACCCGCTCACAGCAGCCTCCGTCATCCGAGGTGCACCGACCAATCCTGTTCAGCGGCCGGCTTGCCGTGCAGGTCGGGGACCCGCTTGAGCCAGTTCGGCCGACCTTGCTGGGTCCTGGCCGCGCGCCGGGCCTCTTCGGCCGCGAGTTCCGCACGGCTGGGGAACTCGGTGGGCAGCCAGGCCGCGGACGCCCGCACGCGCGTGTGGAGGTACGTCACATAGGCCTCGCGGGCCTCGCCGGGCGAGGCGAAGTCGGTGAGCCAGGCGTCCGGTACCTCCGCGACGATCGCGCGCAGCAGTTCTTCGGTCACCCTGGGCGCGAGTTCGGCGTCGGCGGCGCGCACGTCGGGCCCGTAGTGGCCGAGGGCGTGGTGGCGGAAGTCGTACGCCTTCTCGGGGTCGGAGCCGTCCCAGCGGTGGTGGAAGACGAGGGCGGCGCCGTGGTCGATCAGCCACAGGCGGGGCGGGACGGTTCCGAGCGTCGGCCAGACCATCAGGTTGGAGCTGTGGACCGTACGGTCGACGTTCGCGGTCAGGGCGTCCAGCCAGACGATCCGGCCCGCCTCCAGCGGGTCGACGCGGAAGGTCTCGGCGACCTCCGGGGTGAAGTCCTTCGCGCCCGGCAGATAGTCCATGCCGAGGTTGACGCCGGCGCTCGCGCCGTGGAGCTCCCGCACCTCCTGGTGGGGCTCGCTGTCGGCGATCACCGGGTCGAAGTGGACCAGGACCAGTTCGGGGAAGCGCAGTCCGAGCGCGCGGGCCAGCTCACCGACGATCACCTCGGCGACCAGCGCCTTGCGGCCCTGTGCGGAACCGGTGAACTTGACGACGTACGTGCCGAGGTCGTCGGCTTCGACGACTCCGGGGACGGAGCCGCCGGACCTCAGCGGGGTGACGTAGCGGGTGGCCGTGACCTCCCTGAGCGCTGTGCCAGGCTCCATGACCTTCTTGTCCTACTGCTTTCGACCTCCGGTACGAAGTGAGCATAGTAACCACACACCGCTGCCCCGCGCTTGACGCAGGGCAGGAAATGGGCGAGTTCCGCGATTTCTCAAGCGTGTGAAATCACGTGGTCGCGCTTGTCGAGCGGGTCTTCTTGGTTGGCTGCCGTGGTACGTCCGCCCCCTCCTGAAGGTCGGAGGCGAATACTTCCGCGGTCGCTTCGGCGGCGATGTCGCTCAGGTCCTCGTTGATCTCGTGCGCGACCCGCTTGGCGTCCAGGACAAGTTTTACGGAGGACTTCACAGTCCCACGGAAGAGTTTCTTCACCAGAGGCGCCGAAGCCGCCCCCAACAAGAAGACGGGAATCACAGGAAGCATAGTGGCGCAACCCCTTCTCGTATCATTTCGGTTTTAAACCGGCAACGTCGTCGGAATCCGACGTTAACGCCCTAAGCAGCATGCCCACCAGGGCGGTTCCCGATGTTCACTCTTTCGGGTAAAACCCCTGTTCAGTCGATCTTCTGCGTCAGCCAGTGGATTACTGTTTGCAATGCGGAAGTTGATACTGAGTCTGGAGTTGAAATTGGAAAATTCTGCGACCGGCGAGGAGCACGTTCCCGCTGAAACGACGTCGGCAGAAGTTCTCTATTCCGCCGAAGTGCGCCACACAAAAGGACAGTGCACGCTGACCATCAACGACCATCTCCAGGGCAGCGTGGAAGTCTATGTGGTTCCTAAAAGGGCCGTCCAAAAGCTTCCCTTCTATCTCTCGATGCTCAGGGACAAACTCGCTTGAACGGCCCGAAGAAGTCCTCGATCTTTTTCCGGTGGTTCAGCCCTGCCGCTGCGCCACCAGGAACGGGCTCGGTCGGGAACCCGTGAGCAGGGAGTGCGCCAGAACGCTGTAGAGGGTGTCGTTGGGGCCGTCCGCGATGCGGAGCCCCCGGATGTCACGCAGGCGTTTCTCCATGGGGGTGTGACAGGTGTATCCGTCGCTGCCGTGGAGTTGGAGACCGATGTCGACGGCGCGGTAGGAAGCGTCCGTGGCAAGGGCCTTGGCGGCGGAGCACGCCGCCACGTCCACCTCGTCGCCGTCCTGCCGGTCCCTCTCCAGCAGGGAGAAGCACCAGGCGGTGGCCGCTTGGACCTCGGCCGCCGCGGTGCCGAGCCGGGAGGCGACGGAGGGGACGTTCGCCAGCGACATCCGGCCCACGCTGCGCCGGCGGGTACGGGCCATCGTCTCCTCGATCGCGGCGGTGGCCGCGCCCAGGCAGACCAGCGCCATCATCAGCCGCCAGCCCGAGAAGTGCGTGTCGAAGATCCGCCGGCCGTCGCCGGGATCCCCGAGCAGGCTGTCCTTGCCCAGGCGCACGTTGTCGAAATGCAGGTGCCCGAGGCTCCACCCCCGCAGGCCGAGCGGCGCGGCCGTCTCGGTCAGGACGCCGACGGTGTCCATCGACAGCCACAGCGCCGACAACGGCACCTGCCGCAGTGCCGCGCCGCCAGGGTCCAGCACGGCAGCCTGCTCGGGACCGACCACCTTGCAGAAGACGACGAATCCGGTGGCCTCCTCGACCCGGCTGACCAGGCCCTTCGTGCCCGAGAGCAGTAAATGGTCGCCGTGGTCGACGGCCACGGTCCGCAACCCGCGCAGATCCGACCCGGAGTGCGGTTCGCTCGACGCCACCCCCGCCAGCGCGCCACGGTTCACGACGAGGTCGCGGACCGACCGCACGATGTCGGGCGCGCCGTACCGGAGGGCCATCGCCGCGTGGCCCGAGCTGAAGATCTCCCGTGCGTCGCAGTCCCGTCGTCCGGCGAGGAACATCGCCAGCCCCTGGGCCACCCGTTCGAGGCCGTCCGGAACGACCGTGGCGCACGCGAGGTCGAACCCCGTCAGGCCGGCCTGGGCGGCACACTCGCGCAGACGGAGCCAGGGCGGCTGGGCCGCCTCCTGCGTGACGGGCTCGGGCAGGTGTCTGTCCAGGAAGTCGACGACTCGGGAAGTGAATTCGTTCAGTGCGGGATATCGGTCGAGAACGGCACAGAATTCTGGTGAATACACGTCCGGTGTCCTAGAACTCGAGGGGTGATCGGGCACTCCGGTGTCGTCGGTCAACGGCCCTACCCCCCATCGCCCTTGGCCTCGGCGAGGCTGCGCGGCCGCATGTCGGTCCAGGCCTTCTCGACGTAGTCCAGGCACGCCTGCCGGGTGTCCTCCGGGTGAGCGAGAAGCCAGCCTTCGGGTACGTCGGCGAAGGCCGGCCACAGCGAGTGCTGGCCCTCGCCGTTCACCAGCACCAGGAATCGGGCCTCGTCGTCGTCGAACGGATTGGTCGCCTGCGTCATTTCGGTACTCCTGATGTGATGGTTACGCGGGTGCGGGTTCGCCGACCTGCAATTTCCACAGGTTGGCGTAGACACCACCGCGCGCCACGAGTTCCTCGTGCGTCCCTTGCTCCGCCACCACGCCGCCGGGGCCCATGACATGGATCCGGTCGGCGTTCTGGACCGTGGACAGCCGGTGGGCGATGACGACCATCGTGCGGCCCGTGCCGAACACCTGAAGCGCCTTCTGGATCATGGCCTCGGTCTCGTTGTCGATCGCGGAGGTCGCCTCGTCGAGAATGACGACCGGCGGATCGCGCAGGATCGTACGGGCCAGCGCGATGCGCTGTTTCTGACCGCCGGACAGTGCGGCGCCCCGTTCGCCGACCCGAGTGGCGTAGCCGTCGGGCAGGCTGTCGATGAACGTGTCCGCCCCGGCGGTGCGGGCGGCGGCGACGAGTTGCTCGTCGGTGGCGTGGAAGGTGCCGTAGCGGATGTTCTCCGCGATCGTCGCGTCGAACAGGAACGGTTCCTGGGTCACGTACCCGATCGCACGGCGCACGTCGGGCAGGGAGAGGGTGCGCACGTCGGTGCCGTCGAGCAGCACCTGCCCCCGGTCTGGATGGCGGAAGCGCATGAGGAGTTTGGCGACGGTGGTCTTGCCGGCGCCGGTGGTACCGACGATGGCGGTGGTCTCACCCGCGGGAATGACCAGGGAGGTGTCCCGCAGCACCGGTGGCCGGCCGGGATACGAGAAGCTGACGCCGCGCAGTTCGATCCTCCCCCGCACCTGGCGGGCGGGCAGTTGCCGACCCCCGGTGGCGGGCTCGACGGGGAGATCGTGCAGCCGCTCCACCCGGTCCAGGGCGGTGAGGGTGCGCTGGTACTGGTCGGTGACGTTGCCGAGGCGGGACAGCCGCAGCATGGCGATGCCCGGGAGTTCGATCAGCGGGCCGAACGACGCGGTCGGCAGTTCGCCGCGCAGCACGGCCCGGCCGCCCAGCAGCACCGTGCCGACCAGGGCCGAACCGCCGGCCAGCCGCAGGATCTGGGGTGGCAGCGCGGCGCTGCGTCCGGTGGCGCGGCTGACTTCGCTGTGCTTCCGGTTCAGTTCGCCGACGCGTGCGATCTCGTGCTCTTCGGTGGTGGCGGACTTGACGGTGGTGTGGGCGTGGAGGTTCTCGGTGACGCGGCTGTTCAGCCGGGCCCGGTGTTCGCCGGCGAGGGCGGTGCCGGCGACCGCCCGTTCGTGGAAGCGGAAGGACAGCCAGGCCACGACCGGGACCGGGGCGAACGCGACCCAGGCGATCTGTGGAGCGAGCAGGAGGAACATGGGGACGAGCAGCGCGAGACTGGCCCCCAGCTGCACGATGTCGTGCATGCTCGAACCGACGAAGTTGCCCAGCTGGCTGATGTCCTCGGACAGGACGGTGTTGACGCGGCTGATGCGCTCGTTCTCGAGATCGGCCGGAGCGACTTGCTGGATGTGCGCGTAGGTGCGGGTGCGCCAGTCGTCCTCGACGTCCTGGGCCAGCCCGCGCCAGACGACGCCGGCACCGTAGCCGAAGCCCGCCATGGCGAGCGTCGCCAGCCCGGCGGCGCCGGCGAGAGTCGCCAACTGGGCGAAGACTCCTGAAACTCCGAGCCTGGCGAGGGTGGCGCTGCCGCCCCTGGCGACCAACAGCACGATCGACGGGGTCAGGGCGAACAGGGTCATCTCGGCCAGCTGCGAGAGCCCCGACAGCAGTGCCGCGATGCCGAACTTCCGTCGGTGCCGCCCGATGATGCGCCGGACCGCGTGGCGGCGTGGGGCGGCTTCGCCCGACTGCTCCCGGGCGTGGTCGGCTCTGCGCCACGCCTGACGTACGACACCCGCGGTCGCCGCGGCTGCCAGGCCGAGCGTGATCAGCGGGCGGCTGAGCAGCCTGAGGAGGAACGGCCCTCCGGCGACGGCCGCCGCTGCCGCACCGCCGACCGCGAGCACCCTGGGAAGCCAGCGCCCGGCACCGGAGCGCTTCCTGCCGGGTCCTGCCGTACGGCCGAGGTGACGAGCGGTGCCCGCGCGCCCTGCGCCCGGTTCGGTGGTCACCGGCCGTGGGGCCGAGGCGCGGCTCAGCATGTGTGTGGTGGCCGTACGCAGGTCCGCCAGGACCTGTTCGACGGCCCGGCGCAGCAACCGGGCCGCCTCGCGCGGGCTGACGGCGCGGTCATGCCTCAGCAGCACCCGGCCGGTCACCGGGTTGACGCGTGCCTCGTCGATGCCCGGCGTTCGGTGGAGTGATTCCTCGGTGAGCCGGGCCAGGGCCGGTCTGCCGCGGATCACGTCCACGTCCCAGCGTTGACGACCGGGAACGACCGAGCGCGGTGTCAGCCTGAGCCGGGAACGAGGACGGGGTGTCATCAGGGAATTGACGGGTGGGCTTGCGACCAAGGTCATCGCAACGATCACCGGTTTCTCAAGGGGGCGGGCTGCGGTCGTGTCGATCTGTCGCCGTGCGAGACGGCATGCCTCACCGTTCGATGAAGCTCCAGTAGCCGGCCATCGCCGTCTCGTCGATCTCCGGTACGGCGACGCCCAGTTCCCGCAGCCTTCGGACGGTTCGGTCGTTGTCGAACCTCAGCGCCTGGTCCGGTGCCGATTCCGCGTCCTTGGCGTACTCCTCCAGATACCCCTGGTAGGGCAGGATCGGCAGCTGCTGACCGCGTTCGCTCGCCCGGCGCAGGCGTTGCAGCCAGTCCGTGAGCGGGAGTTCCTCCGAGCGCGTGCCCCGCATCCGGTCGCGGACGGCCATGAAGGCGCCGGGCCCGACCGTGTGCGGGTGGTGAAGGTGGTGCACCCTGTCCGCCCGATCGCCGCCGCCCGGCAGCAGCTCGACGACGGCGCGGGCTACGACGTCGACGGGAAGCAAGGCCTCCCGCAGTCCCGGATCCGCCGGATGGCAGCCCAGCGCCGCGCAACTGGTGAGCAGCCTGGAGAACATGTCGTCCCGGTTGACGGCGCCGGTCGAGGTGTGCGCCCAGATGCGGCCGAGGCGGTGGATGGCGCCGCTCGCTCCCCGTTCGAAGGCACGCTCCACGAGGCGGTCGGCCACCCACTTGCTGGCCGCGTAGCCCCGCCCGTACGGATGCCGCTCACCGTCGATCGCCGACTTCTCCGTGACCGCACGGGGCTCTTGGCCGGCCCGGAACACCGCGAGGGTCGACAGGTGGTGCATCGCCTTCGGCCGGCCCTCGCCCGCCAGGTGCAGCAGGGTGCGCGTGCCCTGCACGTTGGCGGGCTTCAACCGGGCGTAGGGCGAGAGGTGATGGACCCGGGCGCCGCTGTGGACGATCGTGTCGACGTCCTCGCGCAGCCGTGTCCAGTCCCCCGGGTCCAGGCCTAGGTCACCGGAGGCGAGGTCGCCCCGGACGACGCTCAGCCGCGCATCGTCCGGCGCTGCCTCGATGCCGTGGCCCCGCAGGGCGGCGGCCAGCCGCTCGCGTGCCTCGGCGTCGCTGTGTGCCCGGACGAGGCAGTGCACCCGGGCCGTCGTCCTGTGCAGCAGCTCGGCCAGCAGGTGAGCGCCGACGAAGCCCGTGGCGCCGGTCAAGAGGATCTCGCGGGGCCCGTCGGCCGGCTGGGCGGCGGAGGTGAACCGCAGGGCGGGGCTCAGCTTGGCTTCCGAGTCCGGCACCGCCGAGGGTGCGGTGCGAGCGGTGTCCGTGCCGAGGTACCGGGCCAGTGCCGCCGGGGTCGGTGCCTCCAGGAGCATCGACAGGCTGAAGGGGGCGGCCAGGGTCTCACCGATCCGGCCGGCCAGGCGGACGGCGAGCAGGGAGTGGCCCCCGAGGGCGAAGAAGTCGTCGTCGACACCGACCTCGGGCACGCCCAGCACCTCGGCGAACAGCTCGCACAGCGTCCGCTCCTGCGGGGTGCGCGGGGAAGTGCCGTGCCTTGCCGCTGACTTGGCGAGGTCCGGCGCGGGGAGGGCGGCACGGTCGAGTTTGCCGTTCGGGGTGAGCGGCAGGGCGTCCAGCGTGACGAACGCGGCGGGCACCATGTGGGCGGGCAGACGCTCCAGTAGGAAGGCACGCAGATCGCCCGGGTCGACCTCGGCCCGGGTGGCCGGCACGGTGCAGGCGACCAGACGGGTGCCGCCGCCGCGGTCGTCGTGGGCAGATACGGCGGCCTGGGCGATCCCGGGGTGGGTGCACAGGGCGGCTTCGATCTCCCCGGGTTCGACGCGATGGCCACGCACCTTGATCTGGTCGTCCGACCGGCCGGCGAAGACGAGTTGCCCGTCGGGACGGCGGCGGGCCAGGTCGCCGGTGCGGTACATCCGCGTTCCCGGCGGGCCGTAGGGGTCGGCCACGAACCGCTGGGCCGTGGTGCCCGGGCGACGCAGGTAGCCGCGCGCCAGGCCGACGCCGGCGACGTACAGCTCGCCGGTCACTCCGGGCGGCACCGGCCGCAGGGCGGCGTCCAGCACATAGGCCCGGGAGCCGGGAATCGGTCGTCCGAGGACCGGCGTCCCGGTGGCGTCCAGCCGCGCCTGCAAGGAGTCCACGGTGCACTCGGTCGGTCCGTACATGTTGTGGGCCACCAGTCCGTCCACCGCGCGGAGTTCCCGCCACAACCGGTCCGGTAGTTCCTCGCCCCCGAGCACCGCCACGCTCGGCCGCCACCGCTCGTTCGTGAACAGGCCGTTGTCGGACAGGACGCGCAGGTACGACGGCGTGACGTCGAGACTGTCGATGCGGTGGTCGGCCAGCCAGGGCAGGAACCTGTCCGCGTCCACCCAGGTGGCGGCGTCGGGAACATGCAGCTCATGCCCGTCGAGCAGGGCGGACAGCTGGCCCCATGAGGCGTCGAAGGACACCGAGGCGGTCAGGGCCACCCGCAGCGGCCGGCCTCCGAGTCGCTCGGCCGCCGGTCCGAACACCTCAGTCCGATAGCGTGCGGCCACATTGACGACGCTCGCGTGCCGGGCGACGACGCCCTTCGGCGTCCCGGTCGATCCCGAGGTGTGGATCACGTAGGCCGGGTGGTCGGGAGACAGCCCGGTCACCGGGTCGGCCACCGGCAGCGCCTTCAAGGCCTCCTCGGTGTCCGGCGCGTCCAGCACCAGGCGCGGGATATCCCTGCCGACCGCAGCGGTGGCCGTAACCGTGTCCGTGGCCGTATCCGTGAGGAGCAGGGCGGGCCGTGCGTCCTCGACCATCAGCGCGATCCGCCGCGCCGGGTACTGCGGATCCAGTGGCAGATAAGCGGCCCCGGCCTTGAGCACGGCGAGAACGGCCACGACCAGAGCGCTCGACCGCGGCAGGGCGAGGGCCACGACGTCCTCGACGCCGACGCCACGAGCGGTGAGCGCGTGCGCGAGCCGGTTGGCCTGGGCGTTCAACTCGGCGTAGGTCAGGGTGGTGTCGTCCGCCACCACGGCGAGCGCGTCGGGGGTGGCCCGCACCTGTGCGTGGAACAGCTCGGGAACGGTGCCCGGAGCCTGCGTCACCGGGGTGCGGTCGTCCGCTCCCACCAGGAGGCGGCGTTCGTCGGCGGAGAGTACGTCGATGCGGCTGAGCGGCCGGTCCGGGTCGCGGGCGACGGCCGTCAGCAGTCGCACCCAGCGCGCGGCGAGGTCCTGAACCGTGTCGTGGTCGAACAGGTCGGTGGCGTAGTCGAGGGTCCCCGCCAGGCCGAGGCACGCGCCGTCGTCGGAGCGCCGTTCACAGACGCCGATGTCGAGGTCGAACTTGGCGGTCGACGTCGGCACCGCGATCCTGGACGTCTTGAGGCCGGGCAGCGCGAAGACGGCGGCTTCATCGGCGTCGACGGAGAGCGCGACCTGGAACAGCGGGTGCCGGCCCGTGGACCGAGGCGGGTTCAGCGACTCCACGAGCTGCTCGAAGGGCACGTCCTGGTGGGCGTAGGCGGTCAGCGCTGTGTCGCGGACACGCTCCAGCAGCCGGCTGAAGGCGGGGTCGCCGGAGGTGTCCGTGCGCAGCACGAGCGTGTTGACGAAGAACCCCACCAGATCGTCCAGGGCCTGGTCGGTGCGGCCGGCGATCATGGTGCCGACCGGGAGGTCGGTGCCCGCGCCCAGCTTGGTCAGGAGCGCCGCGAGCCCGGCGTGCAACACCATGGACAGGCTCGTTCCCGTACGGGAGGCCAGCTCGGTCAGCGCCGTGTGCAGCTCGGCGTCGACGCTCAGGGGGACCCTGCCGCCTCGGTAGGAGGCGACGGCGGGACGGGGGCGGTCGTAGGGCAGCGTGAGTTCCTCGGTCAGGCCCGCCAACGCCGTGGACCAGTGGGCGAGTTGGCGGTTGACGAGGCCCTCGGGGTCGTCGGGGTCGCCCAGGAGCCGGCGCTGCCACAGGGTGTAGTCGGTGTACCGCGCGGGCAGCGGTTCCCACTCGGGTGCCCTGCCCTGGCGCCGGGCGGCGTAGGCGGTGGCCAGATCGCGGGCCAGCGGGGCCAGGGACCAGCCGTCGGCGGCGATGTGGTGGATCGTGATCGCCAGGACGTGCTCGTCGGGGCCCAGCGCGAACAGTTCGGCGTGCAGCGGTGGCTCGATCGCCAGGTCGAACGCGTACCGGACGGATTCCGCCAGCAGCGCGTGCAGCGCCTCCTCGTCGTCGACCTCGGTCACCGGCAGCACGGGGCGTGCGGCGGACGCGTCGATGATCCGCTGGTGGGGCTCGCCGTCGACGTCGGGGAAGACCGTACGCAGGCTTTCGTGCCGGCCCGTCACATCGCCGAGGGCCTTCTCCAGTGCCTCCCGGTCGAGTGCGCCGACGAGCCGCTGGACCAGCGGGATGTTGTAGGTGGCGCCGGGGCCCTCCGCGCGGTGCAGGAACCACAGCCGGCGCTGTGCGAACGACAGCGGGGTGACGTCCGGTCGTTCCTCGACGGTGACGGCCGGGCGGGCTCCTTCCGCCCGGTCCAGCCTCGCCGTGAGTCGGGCGACCGTGGGCGCCTCGAACAGGACACCGAGGTTCAGTTCCACGCCGAGCACGGTGCGGATCCGGGACATCAGGCGGATCGCCAGCAGGGAGTGCCCGCCCGCGTCGAAGAAGTTGGTGTCCACGCCGGCCCGGGACAGTCCGAGCACCTCAGCGAACAGCTCGCACAGCAGTTGTTCGCGTGGGGTGCGCGGGGCCCCGCCGGCGGCGGTGCCGGGGTCGTCGTCCGGGTCCGGCAGGGCGTCGCGGTCGATCTTTCCGTTCGGGTTCAGCGGCAGTTCGTCGAGCGTCACGAACGCGGAGGGCACCATGAAGTCGGGCAGCCGCTCGCGCAGTTGTTCCCGCAGTGGCAGCGCCGGCGTCCCTTTCGCGCCCGCCTCGTCCGTCACGACGTAGGCGATGAGCCGCAGGTCGCCCTGGCGTCCGCTCCGGCGGGCGAGCACGGCGGCCTGTGTCACGCCTGGGCACGCGATCAGCGCGGCCTCGACCTCTTCCTGCTCGATGCGGAAGCCGCGGATCTTGACCTGGCGGTCGGTGCGGCCGACGTATTCCAGCTGTCCGTCAGCCCGCCACCGGACGAGGTCGCCGGTCCGGTACATCCGAGTCCCCGGCGGGCCGTACGGGTCGGCCACGAACCGCTCGGCCGTGAGCGCGGGCCGGCGCAGATAGCCGCGGGCCAGGCACACTCCGGCCAGGTACAGCTCGCCGGCGGTTCCGACGGGCACCGGTTGCAGCGCGGCGTTCAGGACGTAGGCACGGCTGCCCGAGTGGGGTTCCCCGATCGGCGGTGTCGTGCCCGCCGGGGCCAGTGGCCGGCTCGTGGTCACCATCGCGGTCGTCTCGGTCGGCCCGTAGACGTTCATGAACCGTCGGTGCGGCGCCCAACGCCGCACCAGCGCCGGCGGAACGGGCTCTCCGCCCACCGCGAGCGTCGAAACGGAGCTGTCCGGTTCGGGCACCACGGCGAGTGCCGACGGCGGTACGAAGGCGTGGGTGATCCGCGCGTCGGGGTCGGTGAGGAGGGACAGCGGGTCGGCGGCGGGGGCGAGCACCAGAGTGGCACCGGTCAGCAGGGTGACGCACAACTCCCAGGTGGAGGCGTCGAAACTCGGCGAGGCCAGCTGCGGGAACCTGCTGTCGGGGGTGATCCGCAGCCGCTCGGTGTGGAACGCGACCAGGGATGCGATGCCCGTGTGCGGCACGACCACACCCTTGGGCCTCCCCGTCGAGCCTGAGGTGTAGATCACATACGCCGGGTGCCTCGGGTCCACGTCGATGCCCGGGTCGGTCTCCGGCTGTCCCTGCGACAGCTCGGCCACGGTCCGCGGGTCGTCGAGTACGCAGGCGGGGCCGGCGTCGGCGAGCATGAACTCCCTGCGCGCGGCCGGGTATTCCGGGTCGACCGGCAGATAGGCGGCTCCCGCCTTGAGTACGGCGATCTCGGCCACGATCAGGTCCACCGAGCGCGGCAGGACGAGCGCGACGACGTCCTCCGCGCCGATCCCGCGGGCCACCAGCGCGTGGGCGAGCCGGTTGGCGCGCGCGTTCAGCTCTCCGTAGGTCACGGTGGTCCCCGCGGACACCAGCGCGGTCGCGTCCGGCGCTCGGCGCACCTGCCGCTCGAACAGCGCCGGCATCGCCACGGCGGGCAGGCCGGCCGCGGTGGCGTCCCCGATCCCGAGCAGGGACGTCCGCTCCTCGGCCGACAGCACGTCGAGGCCGCCGACGGGTCGGTCGGGGTCGAAGTCCGTCATGTCCGCGAGGAGGTTCAGCAACCGCCGCTGGGTGTCGGCGAGTTCGGCCGTGTCGTGCGCCTCCGGCGGCGCGTGCAGCCTCATGTGCGGGCCGGAGCCGTCCCGGCGGTCCCACACCATGATCATCAGGTCGGCGGCCAGCGGGAAGGAGAGATTGTGCGCGGTGCACCGGTGGCCCGCGAAGGAGATGTCGTAGTCGAACCCGATGAGGTTGACCATCGGCGAGAACGCGACGCCGGGCCCGCGCGAGAGCCCGAGATCGCGGTGCAGTTCCTCGGCGCGATAGCGCTGGTGCTCCACCGCCTCGCGCATCCGGTCGTCGACCTGGGCCAGCAGCTCCCTGAGCGGCATGTCGGGCCGGACGGTCAGGCGTACGGGAACGCTGTTGGCGAGCATCCCGGGTGTCGTGCGGGAAGCCGCACCGACCCGGCCGGCCACGGTCAGCCCGATCACCACGTCCTGGGCGCCGGTGAGTCGGTGCGTGAACAGGGCCACGGCGGCGAACACGAACCGGAAGCGGGAGACGCCGGCGTGCGAGGCCGCCTCGCGCAGTGCCCGTGGACGCGGGAGGGGCAGCAGTTCGGTCGTCGGGACGGCTCCGCGTGTCGGGCTGCCGGGTGCCGTGTCCGCTGTGGCGGGCGGGGCCGCCGCGGTTCCCGCCCATCCGGACAGCTGCCGTGTCCAGTACTCCCGGTCCGCCGCGCGGTCCGTGGACTCGCGGTACTCCTGGTCGGCCCGGACCAGTTCCGACAGCGCGCCGAAGGGACTCGGGGCGGTCTCGTCGCCCCGTACCAGGGCCGTGTACACCTCCGCGACCCGGCGTGCCACGAGCGAGTAGCCGAAGGCGTCCACGGCGGCGTGGTGGTAGGTGTGGTACCACCAGTGGCGGTCCGGGGCCAGCCGGAACAGGGCGTAGCTGAACAGCGGGCCGCGGGCCAGGTCCATGGGCCGGGCCAGGTCGGCGGAGATCCACGCGCGTGCGGCCGCCTCGGCGTCGGGTTCGTCGCCGACGTCGACGAAGGTCAGCGTCCAGGGCAGCGCCCTCTCCAGGATCTGGACGGGGCCGTCGTCACCGGACACCAGCCGTACCCGCAACGCGTCGGTCTCGTCCACCACTTGGCGCAGTGCCGTCTCGAACACGGCCGGATCGACCGGTCCGTGGATCTCCAGGTACTCGCCAAGCCGCAGGGCCGGGCCGAGGTCCGGGGAGTGCTGCTCGGCGAGCCAGACCTCGCGCTGCCCCGCGGTCACCGGAAGGATCTCCACGGACGACTCGGCCGGGTCGTCGAGCTTCGGCGCGGGGGTGTCACGATGCTGAGCGGGAAGCTGATGAGGGGACAACAAGGAACCTCCTGTGGTGCCGGAACTCCCGATCACGACCGATGGCGACCGACCCCTTGAACCGGCTGTGGAACAGCAGGGGTTCGGGGTCCGTGAAGCGGGGCGGCACCGCGTGCAGTGTGTGGGGGGACGACGTACGGGCCTGGCCGGGGCCGCTGTCGGATCTCCATCGTGCCAGCCACCAGGGCGTGTTCGGCGTCCGGCGGAACATGGCCACCCGAAGGAGTGACTCACCGTATCTAAACCATCACTGGTTGCGATCGTCCGTGGTCAAAGGGGATTTCAGAGCAGTGCCTCCGCCGTGACGGGGAGGTCTCGGACACGGCGGCCGGTGGCGTGGAAGACGGCGTTGACGATGGCGGGGGCCACGCCGACGAGGACGACCTCGCCGAGCCCCTTGACGCCGAGGGGGTTGGCCTCCCGGTCCTCGCCGTCGAGGTAGACGGCCCGCAGGTCGGGGACGTCGGCGTTGACGGGGACCAGGTAGTCGGCAAGGTCCGCGTTGACGATCCGGCCGTCGCGGTGGTCGGTGACCGTCCGTTCCAGCAGGGCCGCTCCGATGCCGCCGACCATGCCGCCGAGGGCCTGGCTCTCGGCGAGTTTCGGGTTGATGATCCGGCCGGCGTCGTACACGCCGAGCATCCGCCGCACCCGCACCATGCCCAGCCGTCGGTCGACGGCGACTTCGGCGAACACCGCGCTGTAGGCGTACAGGGCGTGGCGGGGCCGTCCGGGGGTGTGGGTGCCGAGGGCTTCGAGATGGGTGCGGTCGTTGCGGGTGAGCAGCCGGGCGTAGGTCTCGCCGCGTGCGGGGTCGCTCTTCGCGTACAGCCGTCCGGCGCGGACCGCCACGTCCTGTGCGTCCACGCCGTACAGCGGGGACTCCTCGTCCCCGACGGCGAGTTCGACGGCGCTGCGGCGCAGTCGGTCGCAGCCGTCCCGGACGGCGGAGCCGACGACGGCCATGGTGGCGGAGCCGCCGTGCGCGGGGGCCGGTGCCAGCGTGGAGTCGCCGAGCCGGAAGGTCACCTGACGCATGGTCAGGCCGAGTGCGTCCGCGGCGATCTGTGTCTGGGAGGTGTAGGTGCCCGGTCCCATGTCGCTGGTCGAGGTCTCGACCAGGGCGGTGCCGTCGGCGTCGAGTCTGACCCGGGCCTGGCAGGGGGCGCGTCCGCAGTCGTGGACGCCGGCGGCCATGCCCATGCCGATCAGCCAGTCCCCCTCGCGCGTCGAGCGTGGCCGCGGATCGCGGTGGTGCCAGCCGAACTCGCGGACGCCGACCCGGTAGCACTCGCGCAACCGCCGGGTGGAGAAGGGCGATCCGCCGGCCGGGTCCTCGTCGGGTTCGTTGCGCAGGCGCAGTTCGACGGGGTCGATGCCGAGCTCGTGAGCCAGCTCGTCCAGCGCGGACTCGATGACGTGGGCGCCGGTGGTGAACCCGGTTCCGCGCAGGTACGTCGGTGTGTTCACGTCGAGCGCGATCGTCCGGTACGCCTGGCTGACGTGGGGCATGCCGTAGAGGGTCTGTCCCGGCAGGAGGACGGGTTCGGTGAACTTCTCGTGGCGCGACGTCTCGGCCCGCACGTCGTGGACCATCCCGGTCAGGCGGCCACGCCGGTCGCTGCCGATGCGCACGGTGTACTCGTATGCGGGCCGGTAGCCCGTGCCGAAGTACATCTGTCTGCGGGTGAGGGCGAGTTCCACCGGGCGGCGGGTCTCACGCGCGGCGAGGGCCGCGAGGGTGACGTGCGGCCAGGACCGCAGGCAGCTGCCGAAGCTGCCGCCGACGAACGGCGAGATCACCCGCACCGACTCCGGCGGCAGGCCGAACACGCCGGCGAGGTGGTCCCTGGTTCCGATCACCGACTGGGTCTTGTCCCAGACGGTGAGCGTGCCGCCGTCCCAGCGGGCGACGGTGGCGTGCGGCTCCATGGGGTTGTGGTGGGTGCGGGCGAGCCGGTAGGTCATCTCCATGACCACGGGGGCCGAGTCGATCGCCGCGTCGGCCTCTCCACGGGCGTACGTCTCCGGCTCGCCGCCCCGCTCGCCGGTCATCCGCGTCGCCGGCTGCCGGCTGTCGTAGCGGACCTCGACGAGGCTCGCGGCGTGCTGGGCGCTCTCCAGGGTGGTGGCCACGACGACGGCGACCGGCTGACCGAAGAAGCGGACCCGGTCGTCCTGGAACACCCGCAGCGGTTCTCGCTCCGCCGCCCCGCGGTACGGCAGCCCGGGAGCGTCGAGGTGGCTGATCACCCGCAGCACGCCGGGCTGGGCGAGCGCGGCGCGGGTGTCGATGCCGGTGATACGGCCTCGGCCGACGCCGCTGTCGACGACCACCGCGTGCACGGCACCCTCGGGCGCCGGGGGCTCGTCGGGCGTGCTTGTCCGGGTGTGCGGGAAGTCGGCGGCGTACCTGGCCCGGCCGGTGACCTTCAGCCGGCCGTCCACCCTGGAAAGCGGCGCTCCGACGGCCGCCCGGGTCTGCGGGTTCACTCGCCGGCCACGGCCTGCTCGACGGCCCGCACGATGTTCACGTTGCAGCCGCGGCGGCAGAGGTCGCCGCTCGTCCACTCCCGGATCTCCGCCGGTGACGCCCCGCCCACAATGCTGGTCGACGCGATGAACGCCCGCCGCGTGGTACGGGAAACGACCTCTTCACGTGCCATGCGGCGAGTATGGCAGTTTGTGGTGTTCGCCCCCGGTCAGCGGCCGCGCGTGCCGCTGCTCTCGGGGGTACGTCATGTGCCCGCCAGCGGGTTCGGCAGCGGACGGTAGCGGGCGTCCGCGCCGTCGGCGTTGGTCCAGCGCAGGAGCAGGTTCGTCTTGCCGGGGAGGGTGGGCGCGGTGAGCAGGCCGGCGATCTCGGGGAGGTCGTGGCGGGCGAGTTCGCGGCGTACGGCTGGCCAGGGGTCCAGGGCCGGGTGGCGTTCGAGGAGTGCTTCGGCGATCTCCACGAGGTGGTTGACGACCAGGCAGTACACCAGCCGCTGCCAGCCGGCCGCCCGGGACACCTCCGGCAGCAGCTTCACGCCCTCGGCGTCCCGGAAGACGGCCCGCACGGGTGTGCCCTCGCCGTCGACGGCGACCAGCGTGTTCTGGAGGTGCGCTTCGAGGACGACGCCGTACCGGTCGAAGGCCGCGAGGGCGGGCGGCACGACCACACCGAGGTACGCCTCCCACCAGGTGGCCGGGTCCGTGGCGGTGTCGAGCGGGTTGCCCTCGAAGCCCTCCACCAGGGCGGCGGCGAGCAGCGGGGTCGTGCCGGGCGGCAGCCGGTCGTGGAAGCCGTCGCGGACCAGGACGGCGAGTTCCTCGAAGGCGAAGTCGGCGGTGCGGTAGCCGCGGTCGCTCAGCCAGGCCGCCGGGCCGGTGGCGAGGGCGGCCGTGGCCGCGGCGTCGGTGCGGCGCAGCTTCAGCAGGTCGTGGCGCCACAGCCGGCGGATGTCGTTGGTGATCCGCACGTCGAGGCTGAACTTCAGGAACAGGTCGCGCTCGGGGGCGTAGAGCGTGCGGATCGCGGCCGTGGGCCAGGCGTCAAAGCCGGTCGTGCCGAGCGGGATCAGCCGGCCGTCGGCGAAGGCGGGTGCGAGGTCCACGAGGTCGAGCTGCCAGGGGTGGGCGGGCAGCAGCCGATAGCCGGGCGGGGCGTCGCCGAGCGCGTCCAGGGCGGTGGTGTCGCCCTCCTCGACGACCGCGTCCTCGCGCAGGCCGAGCAGCGTCAGCGGGAAGCGGGCGTGTGCCTCGGGGGCGTACGGCAGCCAGGCGGCGACCGGGCCGCCGCCGCGTGCCTTGGGGGCGGGGTGGTAGGGGTGGCCGGTGAGCAGGC
Source organism: Streptomyces muensis (assembly GCF_021474425.1). GTDB lineage: Bacteria > Actinomycetota > Actinomycetes > Streptomycetales > Streptomycetaceae > Streptomyces > Streptomyces muensis. Next base: position 41,694 of record NZ_JAKEIP010000019.1, read on the forward strand.
ACTGCTCCGAGCGCAGGTAGGGGTCGTCCGGCGCGGTGGCACGCGCGCGTGCCGTCAGCAGCGCGGCCACCGCGTCGCGGCTGTCGATCATCTCGGTGGGCAGTTCGTGGTTGGACAGACCGGTGTGGCGGCGCAGCTCGTCGGCCACGAGCTTGACCAGTTCGGCGTGCGCCACGCGCCGCCAGGTGCCGTCCGCGCGGACCTCGGGCTCGGCCGGCCGCCGTCCGCCGCGGACCCTCAGCAGACGGCCCGATCCGGGCAGCCGGTACACGGGACGTCCGTCGGAGACACCGTGGGGTTCGGCCACCTCGCGCAGCAGGCAGTTCAGCAGGGGCGCGACCGCGTGGGCGTCGGCGCGGTCCGCTACGTCGGCGGCGGGTGGCGGGGTGAGGTGCACGCGATCCACTCGTTTTCTACGGTCCGTTTCCGGACGGTCTCTGCAAGTGCGTTCAGGACGGTCGCTACGGTCCGTTCCCGGCGGGAAGACGATCAGTATGTCTGTCGTCGGCGCCTGGCCCGACGTCCTACTCGTACCCGAGGAGCCCGCCCGTGCACCGTCCCCCCAGCGCCGAGGCCGAGGTCGCCGCAGAACTGGCCGACGTTCGCCCCGGACTCGCGTCGCGGTACACCGCCGAGCTCCCCGGGGCCCGGGCGGCCGTCCTGACCCGGCTGTGGCGTGCCCTGGCGCACGAGCCGCTGCCCTGGATCGCCCGGCGTGAGCGCGGCCGGGAGGGCCTCACCCTGCGTCTTTCGGACGGCCGCCGGCTGCACGGCCCGCACGCGGACCCGTACGCCACCGCCGCGTACGTCAGCGCCGTGCGACTCGACCGGGTGTCGTACGACGATCCGGCCCGGCTGCTGACCGACCTGGCCGTGCCGCACGGGACGGCGTTCGCCGCCGAACTCGGCCACAGCGTCGCCTCGTTGGCACTGTCACGGGCCGGGCGGGGCGCTCACCCGAAGGAGTGGCCGGGGCGGGACTGGGAGTGGGAGCAGCGGGTCGTCGACGGACATCCGTTCCATCCCAACTGCCGTTCCCGGCCCGGGTTCTCGGTCGCCGAGCAGCTGGCGTACGGGCCCGAGCACCGGCCGGTGGTGACGCTGGGGCTGGTGCCGGTGCGGGCGGACGAGTGCCTGGTGACGGGCGGGTGGCCGGAGGAGATGCGGGACGGGGAGCGGCTGCTGATCCCGGTGCATCCCTGGCAGGCCGAGCATGTGCTCAAGCGGCCCTACGACCCCTGCGGCGACGGACTGGCCGCGCATCCGCTGATGTCCCTGCGCACCCTCGCCCTGTCCGACGGACCGCACGTCAAGACGGCGTTGAGCGCCCGGCTGACGTCCTCGGTGCGGGACATCTCGGTGTACTCGATCTCCCTGTCGGCGACCCTGTCCGAGTTCGCGGAGACACTGGCGGCGCGGACGGACGGGTTGCTGCACATGACCCGCACCCTGGGGGCCGCGACGGCCGACTCGCCCGATCTGGCAGCCGTGCTGCGCGAGTCGCCGCAGGAGTACGCGGGGCCGGGCGAGCGGGTCGTACCGGTGGCCGCGCTCGCCACCACCGAGTTGCCCGAGTCGCGGGCGTGGCTGGCCGAGTTCACGCGTCTGGCGCTCACCGTGGGGCTGCGGCTGCTGGAGTCGGGGGTGGCGCTGGAGGCGCACGGCCAGAACCTGCTCGTGGTGCTGTCGGCGGACGGCTCTCCGGTGCGGCTGGTCTACCGCGATCTCGCCGACATCCGGGTCAGCCCGGCCCGTCTTGCCCGGCACGGCATCCCGGTGCCGGAGCTGACCGGCCGGATCGTCACGGACGACGTGCCGACCCTGCGCCGCAAGCTGTTCGGCTCGCTGGTGGCCGGGGCGCTCGCGGGTACGGCGGGTTCGGGCGCGGCGTTGCGCGGGGCGCTGAAGGCGGTCGTAGGGGAGCTGCCGGCCACCGTGGATCTCGCCGCGCTGCGCGACGAGCCGCTGCCGACGAAGGCGCTGTCGCTGATGCGGCTGTCGCCGGGCACGCCCGGGGACCAGTGGGCTCGGCTGCCCAATCCGTTGGTCGCCGAGGTGTTCTGACCGTGGTTCGGGCAGCTGTTCCGGACCCGTTTTGAAGCGTGACACCTCTGATCAATAAGATCCGCCGATGATCAGAACACAACGGCTGGCGGTCGGGGTCTGTGCCCTGCTCGCCGCGCTCACGGCCGGGATAGCCTTCCCGGCCGGGGCGAGCGCCGACGAGACCACCGCCACCGCTCCGAAGGTCGATCTGGTGATCGACGTCAGCGGTTCGATGCGGGCGAAGGACATCGACGGCCAGTCGCGGATGGCCGCGGCGAAGCAGGCCTTCAACGAGGTGCTGGACGCCACCCCCGAGGAGGTCCGGCTCGGTATCCGCACCCTCGGCGCCAACTACCCGGGCGACGACCGCAAGACGGGCTGCAAGGACACCGCGCAGCTCTACCCGGTCGGCCCGCTGGACCGCACCGAGGCCAAGACGGCGGTGGCGACCCTGACGCCCACCGGCTGGACGCCGATCGGTCCCGCGCTGCTGAAGGCGGCCGAGGATCTGGACGGCGGCGAGGGCTCCAAGCGCATCGTGCTGATCAGCGACGGCGAGGACACCTGCGCCCCGCTCGACCCGTGCGAGGTGGCCCGCGAGATCGCCGCCAAGGGCATCGGCCTGACCATCGACACCCTCGGCCTGGTCCCCAACACCAAGCTGCGGCAGCAGCTCAGCTGCATCGCCGAGGCGACCGGCGGCACCTTCACCTCGGTCGAGCACACCGACGAACTCGCCGACAAGGTCAACCAGTTGGTGGACCGGGCGGCCGATCCGGTGGTGACACCGGTCGCGACGACGGGCGCCGACCAGTGCGCGAAGGCGCCGATGCTGCAGTCAGGTCTGTACACCGACCGCGAGGAGTTCGGGCAGCAGCGCTGGTACCGCGTGAACGTCCCGGACGGCCATGAACTGCGCGCCTCCGTGAGCGCGGCGGCCGACCGCCAGGTGAACCCCTCGTACGGGCTGCTGCTGCGCGCGACGACCGAGCGCGGCCGGGAGATCGTCCGCGGCGAGGCGGCCGGCAACGGCCGTACCGATGTGATCTCGACGGGCCTGCGCTACCCGAAGGCCGAGCGGGAGGACGTGGAGGGCGAGGTCGCGCCCGAGACGGTGTGCCTCCAGGTCACGCACTCCTTCTCGGCGGCGAGCGGGGTGAAAACCACACCCGGTCTGCCGCTGGAGCTGACGGTCGACGTCGTGGAAGGACCGTCGGCGGCGAGCGACGTGGCCGCCTTCGGTCTCGGGCGCGGCTGGTGGCTGCTCGGCGCGCTGATCCTCGCCGGCTTCCTCGCCGGTCTCGTCTGGGGCTGGCTGTCGCGCTGGCGGGTCGCGGTCTGGAGGACCAACTGATGCGGATCACACGAGTGTTGAGCGCGACCGCGCTGATGTTCGGGCTTGCGGTCGCCCCGGCCGTCGCCGACTCCTCGCCGTCGCCGAGCGCCTCCCAGGACGGTGACGCGCCGACACAGGCCGGCACCTCCTTCCGTACGGCGACCGAGATCGAGCAGGGGCAGACGGCCACCGCGGGCGCCTCCACCGGCGACTACCTGTACTGGTCGTTCCCGGCGGACGCCGGACAGCGCCCCACCGTCAAGGCGACGGTGAAGCTGCCGGACACGCACGCCGCCGAGAGCTGGCAGATCGACGTGTACGACGGTCTGCGGCGCCGGCAGGCCTGCCAGTACGGGGCGCAGACGCGCACCGCGGCGGCCGGTGCCGCCTCAGTGGAGCTGACCTGTGTGCTGCGCACCGTCCGGGCCTGGTCGGAGCAGTGGGCGAACGACCCGCTGCCGGGCACGTACTACATCCGGCTGACGGTCGTGGACGTCCCCACCTCCGACCTCGGCCTGCCGGTGGACGCCTCGGTCCGGGTCGACTCGAAGGACATCGGCGGTTCGGCGGCGGTGGACGGCTCGCTGGCGGAGCCCCTCGTGCCGGGTGTCGCGGTCAAGTCGCCGGAGGATGAGGAGAGTTCGTCGGCGTCGGCGGTGCTGTCCAGCATCGAGCCCGAGGACGGCTGGGCTTCCGGCTGGTGGTCCGACCGGTGGGTGTGGACGGCGATCGGCGGTGCGCTGGCCGCGCTGGCGGGTGTCGGCGGGTATGCGCTGACGCGCGGGTCGGGGCGGCCGAGGCAGGTGCCGCCGGGCGCCTGACGCATCGCCAGAAGGGGCTCACCGCACCGGTGGGCCCCTTCACCCTTCCCTGAGCGCCTTGGCGAGCGTGCCCTCGCCGGTCACCTCGATACGGCCGCCCCGTACGGCGTCGGTCACGCTCAACTCCCCGCGGGCGACGGCCTCGCACGTCCCGGAGTCCAGGACCAGTCGCGCGTCGGGCTCCCCGGAGGCGGGCCCGTCGCCGTAGACCGGGCCGTCCTCGGCGCCGACGTACAGATGGAAGTCGCCCTCCTCCAGCCGGACTTCGACCAGCCCCTCCCCCTCCAGCGCCCGCAGCAGCGGCAGCGCGAACCAGTGCGCGCGCACCGCGTCGGTGGGGCGCCGCTCGCCGAGTTCGGCCTGTCCCCACTCCCCAAGCGCCTGGAGCACGGGCAGCAACTCCCGGCCGCGCGGGGTGAGTTCGTAGACGTAGGCCGCTCCGGGCGGCGGCAGCCGGCGCCGGGTGCTGATGCCCTCCCGCTCCATGTCCTTCAGCCGTGACGCGAGTACGTCCGTGCTGACACCGGGCAGGTCCGCGTGGAGGTCGGTGTAACGACGCGCGCCGGCCAGCAGCTCCCGGACGATCAGCAGGGTCCAGCGGTCGCCGACGAGGTCGAGCGCCCGGGCGGCGGAACAGTACTGGTCGTAGCTTCGGCGAGGTGACATGCGACGCAGTCTAGACATGTTGTTGGACTTTCCAAGCTCGAACTTGGTAAAACCAAGCAACACACGAAACCGGAGGGCGAGCACGCATGGAGTTCCGGCAGTCGAGCAAGCTGAGCGAGGTCTGTTACGAGATCCGCGGCCCGGTGATCGAGCACGCGAACGCGCTGGAGGAGGCGGGTCACAGCGTGCTGCGCCTGAACACCGGCAACCCCGCGCTCTTCGGCTTCGAGGCGCCGGAGGAGATCCTCCAGGACATGATCCGGATGCTCCCCCAGGCGCACGGCTACACCGACTCCCGCGGCATCCTCTCCGCCCGCCGGGCCGTCGCCCAGCGTTACCAGACGCTCGGCCTGGAGGTGGGCGTCGACGACGTCTTCCTCGGCAACGGCGTGTCCGAGCTGGTCTCCATGGCCGTACAGGCCCTGGTCGAGGACGGCGACGAGATCCTCATCCCCGCCCCGGACTTCCCCCTGTGGACCGCGGTGACGACCCTCGCCGGCGGCAAGGCGGTCCACTACCTCTGCGACGAGCAGGCCGACTGGTACCCGGACCTCGACGACATGGCGTCGAAGATCACGGACCGTACCCGGGCCGTGGTCATCATCAACCCGAACAACCCGACCGGCGCGGTCTACCCCAAGGAGGTCCTGGAGGGCATCCTCGACCTCGCCCGCCGGCACGGCCTGATGGTCTTCGCCGACGAGATCTACGACCAGATCCTCTACGACGACGCCGTGCACCACTCGGTCGCGACCCTCGCCCCCGACCTGGTCGTCCTCACCTTCTGCGGCCTGTCGAAGACCTACCGCGTGGCGGGTTTCCGCTCCGGCTGGCTGGTCGTCACCGGTCCGAAGCAGCATGCGAAGGACTATCTGGAGGGCCTGACGATGCTGGCCTCCATGCGGCTGTGCGCCAACGCGCCCGCGCAGTACGCCATCCAGGCCGCGCTCGGCGGCCGTCAGTCGATCCGGGAACTGACGACCCCCGGCGGCCGCCTGTACGAACAGCGCAACGTGGCGTGGGAGAAGCTCAACGAGATCCCCGGGGTGTCGTGTGTGAAGCCCAAGGGCTCGCTGTACGCGTTCCCGCGCCTCGACCCCAAGGTGTACAAGATCCACGACGACGAGAAGTTCGTGCTGGACCTGCTGCTGCGGGAGAAGATCCAGGTCGTCCAGGGCACCGGCTTCAACTGGCCGACACCCGACCACTTCCGGATCCTGACCCTGCCGTACGCGGACGACCTGGAGGCGGCGATCGGGCGGATCGGGCGGTTCCTGAGCGGGTATCGGCAGTAGCCGCCGGGGCGCTTGAGGCGGGTTTGTCGACGTTCGCTGATTCGCGATCAGAGAGAGCGGGGATGCCATAGAGTGCGGCCACTGATCTCTGGGGTCAGGGATGGGGGAACCGGCAGGTGTTCTTGTCGCTTCGGAGTGAAGCCGGTCGAGGTGGATCCGGTCGAGGTGGTTCCGGCCCGCCACCGCACTTACGCGCCCGAATCGGGCTGCTGGTCCTGCTCGTTCTCGTCGCGGGCACCCCGTGGGCACAGGAACCGGTCTGGGACTTCTACATCGAGAAGTTCTACCTGGAGGATTCCGGGGACGAGACGCTGCGCAGGCTCCTCGACGCGGCGTTCGTGCCCGGCTGGCAGTACTCCACCGGCGACTACGGCAGCGTGACCTTCGTGGTCATCGACGACGTCTGTGTCGCGGTGCTGCTCGCCGGGCTCGCTGTCCTCGCCTGGCGCCTCCTCCGCCACCGGGCGGGTCTGCTCCGCTACCTCGTGGCAGGAGTGCTGGCGGCCGAAGTCGCGTCCCTGGTGCGGTTCGGCCTGCTCGAGACGTTCCTCTCCGACGAGGAGCTCGCACCGGCCGGCACCCTGCTGAAGAACCTCACGCTCTCGGCCCTCGTCTTCGGCCTGGCGGTCGGCGTGCTGCTCGCGCTGCTGACCGTCGGCCTGCCCCGCGCACGCGCCCCGAGGTCCGTCCCCGCCCAGAGGACGTCACCTGCCAGGAGGAGAAAGGGAGGGCTCGGCATGACGACGCCACAGGTCCGCATGCCGGTCGGGAGCGCACCGGGTGACGTCACCCGGTATCTGTGCGCCGCGGCCTACGTGGACGAACGCTTCGCCGACCGGGTGGTGGAGGAGGTTCTGGCCGACGAGGCCAGTGCCGTGGCCCCCTCACCCGATGTCGACCTGGTGGCGGTGGCACGCCACTGCCTGACGGCACAGGAACTGCGCCATCACCGCGATCTGCGCCTGGCGGCGGCGTTCGCCGTCGTGGCCGTACTCGCACCGATGTGGCTGCTGTACGTCGCACTGCTGCTGTCGATCACCCGGCGTCCCGGCGGCCGGCCGAGCCTGGCCACCCGCGGCCACCACCATCCCGACAGCAAGGCGCTGGTGGGCATGGCCGTCGGGGCCGGGGTGGTGGCACTGCTCGCCTTCTACTTCGCCTTCCTCGTCTCGGCACTGCCCGTGTCCGGCTTCGCCGGCTGGCTGTTCGGGGCGTATCTGGGCGGGGTGCCCGCCGTACTGGCGTCGATCGGGGCGGTGGTGTTCGCACATATGACGGTCGTGGACCACGACCGGGACGTCGACCAGTTGCTGCGCACCACCATGACCCGCGACACGTTCGCCCTGCAGCCCCGGCCCACCGTCCCCCGGCGACGGTGGATGGCCGAGCGGCTCGCCGCCGTCCGGGAGGCCCAGGTCGGCAACGTCACGGTGTACAGCGGCTACACCCCGTTCGTCGGCTACTCGAAGACCAGCTCCAAGTGGTCGCTCGCGGTGCCGCTGCTGCCCGCCGACGAACGGGCCGGCACGAGCGCGCGCCCCGCCGAGCCGGAGCCCTTCACGGTCGTCGAACTCGTCGACCACGTCCGCGCACGGCTGCACGCGGTCGCCGAACGGGGTGGCGGCGACGCCGACGGGGCGGTGGAGTCCGGCGAGGACGCGCTCGGCTCGCTCGTCATCGAGGACCGCGTCTTCGCGAGCGGCACGACGATCGGTGACGACGAACGGTTCATCGAGGCGGAGCGCAGCATCGCCCCGACCGTCAAGCTGTCCTCCGCAGAGGTCGAGCAGATCATGCTGCGTCCGACCGGGACGGTCCGCCACTACCTGGCGGTGCATGTCCCGATGTGGGGCGGGGACGTGGTGCCGAGCGCGTTCCTGCACTTCTCGACCACGGGCAGAACGCTGCACCTGCACTGCGACAACCACGTCCTCGGCCCGGTGGCCGCCGCCTACCACGTCGTGGACCGCCTGCGCGGCCCGCTCCGCGCCGACGCCAGGCGAGGCCTGCTGATGGACTCCCTCGCCCGCACCGGCGGCGCGTTCTTCGCCGCGCCGCTGCGGGCGCTGCACCACGCCCGCTTCGAGACCCGGCACACCAGGCGGATGGTGGACGAGCTGAGGGCCATGGAGCAGGACCCGGTGTTCGACTACGGCGCCCGGGTGAGCATCCGGGAGATGGCGCTGAGCCCCGACTACCACAACTACTTCCAGGTCGTGGACGCCGGCCGGATCATCTCCCTCGTGGAACGCCATACCCTCGCCGCCATCCGGGAGTTCCTCGACGCGCGCGGCTACGACATCACCGACTTCCGCACCCAGCAGCAGACGATCCTCAACCAGGGCGTCATCCAGCAGGGCGGGATGAGCGTCATCGGCAACCAGGCGATCGGCGCCGGAGCGACCGCCAACCAGAACATCCCGCGGCAGTCCGGCGCCTCCGCCCTCAGCGCGTCCGGCGGCTCCGACAAGTAGAGGACTTCTCATGCGAAACGACGACGGGCACCAGGACCCTCCCGTCAACAAGGGCGTCATGATCAGCGGCGGCACCCACTACGTGGGCAACCAGGCCGTGGGCGACGGCGCCCAGGCGTTCTCCGGCGCGGTCTCCTTCCAGACGCAGGACCCCGAGCAGGCCGCGCGCACCGCGCAGCTGCTGACCGTCGTCGAGCAGTTGCTGGAGGAACACCGCGCCGCGCTCGCCGACCCCGACGCCACCAGCAGGGAACTGCGCCGGCTGCGCGAGGAGCTCGAGGAGGAGGAGCCGCAGCCGACCGTGCTGCGGCGCGCCCTCGACCGGCTGAACGAGTTCGTCCAGCCGGTGGCCCCGCTCGTCACCGCGGTCGGCCAGCTCGCACAGTCGGTGCAGGGCCTGCCGGGGATCTGAACCGGGCGCGACGTCCGGCGCCGACCGTCCCGGAGGCCCGGCGACCGCCGTCCGGCCCAGTCCGTCCTGCGGCCCTCGGCGGCACTGTGACACGGTGCTGGGAGGCGAGCGGGAAGGGCGCGCACGTGGGTGATCTCTTTCTCGTCCGGCACGGGGAGACCGAGTGGTCGCGGTCCGGCCGGCACACGGGCTCGACGGACGTGCCGCTCACCGAGCACGGCCGGGAGGAGGCTCGGCGGCTGGTCCCGCTGATCCGTTCGCACCGGATCGGGGCCGCCTTCGTCAGCCCCCTGCAGCGGGCGCGGGAGACGGCGGAACTGATCGGGCTGCACGACGTACGCGTCGACGTCGATCTGCGGGAGTGGGACTACGGCGGGTACGAGGGGATCACGACCGTCGAGATCCAGCGGGAGCGGCCGGGGTGGTTCCTGTTCACGGACGGGGTCGCGCCCGGGCCGCCCGACCGTCCCGGGGAGAGCCCCGAGCAGGTCGGCCGTCGCGCCGACCGGATGCTCGGCAAGGTGGACGCGGCGCTGGCCCAGACCGAGGGGGCCGTGGTGCTCGTGGCGCACGGGCACGTCCTGCGGGTGCTCACGGCCCGGCGGCTGGGGCTGCCGGCGGCGGACGGGGCGCTGTTCCAGCTGGCGACGGGGGCGGTGTGCCGGCTGGGCACGGAGCACGGGCGTCCGGTGATCGCCGGGTGGAATGTCAGACCCGGGTCGTAGCCTTCCCTGCAGATGGGGTGGGTGTCTGTCCGGCAGGGGGCCGGTGCAGTCGGGGCCCACGCCCATGTCGACGCCCGCCTGGGGAGGAGCACGCCGTGACCCGACCGCCGACCGCCGCCCAGCGGCGTGTCATCGACGCCGCCGACCCTGTCACGGGGCGGCTGAGGGGTACGGAGGCGCAGCTCGCGGCGCTGGTGAAGCGAGGGCTCGCCTTCCGGCATCCGCGGCCGCCGCACGATCACTTCCTGACGCCGGCCGGGCATCGGATACGGGAGGCGGAGCCGGCGGCGCCCGCGAAGGCCGAGGTTCCCGCGGCCGGCGGGGTGTTCGCCGCGCGGATCGGCGGCGAGGAGGACCCGCCGGGGGCCGGACCGGCCCGGGTCCGCGAGGTGCACAGCGCCTGGCAGGGGCTGCTGGAGCTGCGCCGGATGACCAACACGGACGGGGCGACGGACCGGCCGTGCGCTTGGGAGCGTACGCATCTGGTGCAGGCCGCCGCGCTCGCCCTTGAGGCCGCCGGGCACCGTCCGGCCGGGCCGGAGGGCGAGGAGGGGTACCGGGTGCGGGCCACGCCTCAGCCGGAGGCGGTCGCCGTGCACGAGCCGGACGGCGCGCGGCTGCGGGCCTGCGCCGCCACACTGGAGGGGGCGGGGTGGCAGGTCGGCGAGCACACCGAACCTCGCACAAGAGCGCGATATCTGCTGGCTTCCCCGCGCCGAGCATGACAAGCATGCCAAGATCGGTGCACAGGGCATCGAAGGCGAGAAGGGGAAGCAGTGAGCGAGCCGTTTTCCGTCCGGGTCACCGTCCGCGGCTACGAGACGGATGTGCAGGGGCACCTCAACCAGAGCGTGTACATCAACTACGCGGAGCACGCCCGCTGGTCGTTGCTCCAGGCCGCGGGCATCAGCCAGGCCGGCCTGATAGGCAAGGGCGTCGGTCCCGTCGCGCTGGAGACGACGATCCGCTACAAGCGGGAGCTCCTCGCCGGTGACGAGGTCGATGTGACCTGTGCCTTCGAGTGGTCGGGCGGCAAGACGTTCCGCATCCGGCAGACCGTGCGCAAGACGGACGGCACGGTGGCGGCCGAACTCACGGCGGTCGGCGGCCTGTTGGACCTCAAGGAGCGCAGGATGGTCGCCGATCCGCAGGACTACTTCAAGGAACTGGCCACGGATCCAAGCCTGTTCGGGCTCTAGGCGGACCAACTCCCGTGCGGCGTCGGTGAACTGGCGATGACGGAGTACAACCATTCGCATACCCGGTGGGTCACACCATGTAGGAGCAACCACCTCCAATGGAGACCAGGGGGAAATATGCGATACGCGCGTTCTGTCCTGTCCGCTGCCGCGTTGGCGGCCCTGACGGTGGGCACCACGGCCGCCCTCACGGCGCCCGCCTCCGCCGCGCCCAACACCACCCCGCAGAAGGTCTGCGGGAGCAGCTACAAGACGGTGAACTCGGCGGCCGTCGGCTCGCTGGGCACCATCTACCTGACGTACAACGCGTCCAACGGCAAGAACTGCGTGGCGACCATCCGCAACAACCCGGGCACCGCCGTGGACATGTCGGCGTGGATCTACGTGTCCGACACCGAGGAGTACGACGAGGACTACGGCCAGTACACGTCGTACGCCGGACCGACCTACGTCTACGGCAAGGCGCACTGCGTGGACTGGGGCGGCCACATCAAGAACGTGTACGTGCAGGTGACGGGCTCCAACTGCGGTGCCCTGAAGGAGAACCGGGTGACCTTCACCCGGTGACCCGACCACGGGGACGTCGCTCGCCCCGGCAGGACTCCCGGAGTTCTGCCGGGGCGGGCGTGTGCGGGTTCACCCCGCCGACGTCCGCAGGAACGAGGCGGCCCTCTCTCCGATCATGATGGCGGGGGCGTTCGTGTTGCCGGTGACGAGGGTCGGCATGATCGACGTGTCTGCCACACGGACGTTCTCCAGCCCGTGCACACGAAGTTCGTGGTCGACGACCTTGCCCATCATGCAGGTGCCCGACGGGTGGTAGAAGGAGAACGACTGCGTGCGGATGAAATCGTCTCCAGGATCCCCTTCATCCAGACCTTCCACGAGCAGAGCGCAGCGTCCTCGTCGTCACGGGCGGCCCGCCGACCCATATGCGCGGCCACGGACTGCTGCAGGAACTCGACCGCTACACGGCCAACGACTTCCCCAAGGTGGCCGAGGCCGTCAGCAAACGGCACTGGGTCGTCACCCGGGTCGAGGAGCTCCCCTTCGTCCTGCACCGCTGTTTCAACTCCATGCTGACCGGCCGCCCGGGCCCGGTGCACCTCGAAGTCCCCATGGACGTACAGGCCGAGGCCGCGGACGTGGACCTCCACGACCTGGAGCGCCGCATCCCGGTCGGCCGCCAGCATCCCGACCCGGAGGCCGTGGAACGCGCGGTCGACGTACTGCGCGCGGCCACCCGGCCGGTCATCGTGGTCGGCGGCGGCGCGATCACCTCCGACGCCTCCGACCAGGTCCTCGCGCTCGCCGAGAAGTGGCAGATCCCGGTCGTCACCACCTGGAACGGCAAGAGCGCCTTCCCCGAGGACCACGAGCTGTTCGCCGGCAGCGTCGGCCAGACCGGCACGATGACCGGCAACGCCATCGCCGGCTCCGCCGACGTCGTCATCTCCGTAGGCTGCCGCTTCACCGACTGGTCCGCCTCCAGCTACGCCAAGGGCGTCAGCTTCTCCATCCCGCCCGCGAAGCTCATCCACATCGACATCGACCCGCACGAGATCGGCAAGAACTACCCCGCGGAGGTCGGCATCGTCGCCGACGCGCAGCGGGCGGTGGCCGCGATCGTGGACTCGCTGCCCGCCAAGGGCGTCGACCGCTCCGGGTACCTGGCCGAACTCGCCACGCTCAAGCGGGACTGGGAGGAGAAGCTGGCCGGCCGCCGCGACAGCGACCGCTTCCCGTTCACCTCCCAGCGCCCGCTGGGCGCCCTGCGCTCCGTCCTCCCGCGCGACGCGATCATCGTCGCCGGCTCGGGCAACACCCAGGGAGCGGTCAAGCAGACCTTCCCCGTCTACTCACCGCGCACCCACCTCACCTCCGGCGGCTTCTCCTCCATGGGCTGGGCCGTGCCGGCCGCCGTCGGCGCCAAGCTCGCCCGGCCGGAGAGCCCCGTGGTGTGCGTCCTCGGCGACGGCGACTTCCTCATGACCGCCCAGGAGATCGCCCTGAGCGTCACCGCCGACGCGCCGGTGGTCTTCGTCGTCCAGAACAACGCGGGCTACATGTCGATCCGCGGCGGCCAGCGCAAGCAGACCTCGCGGCACATCGGCACCGAGTTCTCCCACCCCGACGGCTCGCCGTACAGCCCCGACTTCGCGGCCATGGGCCGGGCCTTCGGGCTTGAGTCGTGGAAGGTCAACGACGCCGCGTCCCTGGAGCCGACCCTGCGCAAGGCGGTCCAGTCGGGGGCGCCCGCCCTGGTCGAGGTACCCACGGACCGCGACGCGGCGGGTCCCTGGGTGCCCGGCTGGTGGGACTTCCCGGTCCCGGCGTACATCACCGACGAGCGCCAGGACGAGTACCACCGCACCCGGGCCACCGAGCAGCACCTCTGAGCCGAGAGGGTCTGTCACACCGTCTGGACGGCGGTGCCGCCGCCTTCGAGTGCGGTGACCTCGCCGGCGGCGGCGGTGGTGTCCGTGACCAGGGTGTGCAGGAGGGCGGCGGGGCCGACGTAGGCGTAAGCGGTGTGGCCGAGTTTGCTGCCGTCGGCGGCGGCGATGACGCGGCGGGCGGAGGCGATGCTCGCCTTCTTCACCGCTGCGTCGTCGAGGTCGTAGGCCGTCAGACCGTCGGCCGCGGTCAGCCCGCAGCAGCCGATGACGGCGGTGTCGAAGCGCAGGGCGGCCAGGGAGGCGAGGGTGAGGGGGCCGGTCAGGGCTCCTTCGGCGGCGCGGGGCTGCCCGCCGGGCACGACCAGTGTGGCCGGGCCGGGTGTCTCGCCGAGCAGGTGGACGGCCTGAAGGGACAGGGGCATCACGGTGACGGGCCGCTCGCGCAGGAGGCGGGCGACCTCCAGGCAGGTGGTGCCGCTGTCCAGCAGGACGCTCTCGCCGTCGGCGATGAGTGCGGAGATCGCGGCGGCGATCCGGCGTTTGGCGTCGACCGCCTCGTGGGCGCGCATCGCGAAGGGGGGCTCCTCACCCCGCAGCAGCAGAGTGCGTGCCCCGCCGCGGACGCGTTCGAGGACGCCCTGGGCGGCGAGGGTGTCGAGGTCGCGCCGGATGGTCATCTCCGAGGCGCCGGTCAGCTCCGCTAGTTCCTGGACCGTGGCGCCTCCGGCGTCCCTGACGGCCTTCGCGATCAGCCCGTGCCGGTCTGCGTTGCTCATACCGGGATTGAACACCACCAGAAAATGAACAACAACTCTGTTCGTTATCTCGCCTTTCGAACATTGAAGATGTTCGTTACGCTACCCGGCATGGAACGTTCCCTGCGAGCCGCCCGTGTGGCGACCTATGTCTACTTCGTCCTGTACGGCACCTTGCTGGGCACCTGGGTGGTGCACATCCCCGCGATCGAGGAACGCGCGGGCATCAGCCACGCCACGCTCGGCGGCCTGCTGGTGGTGCTCGGACTCGGGGCCTTCGTGGGCATGCAGGTGGCGGGTCCCCTGACCGACCGCCTCGGCACCCGCGTCGTGGTACCCGTCGGCGGCGTCCTCTGCGGCGCGACCCTGTTCCTGCCCGGTCTCGCCCACGATCCGTGGACGCTGGCCGGCGCGCTGCTGGTCTTCGGGTTCTGCAACGGCTGCCTGGACGTGAGCATGAACGCCCACGCGGTGCACGTGGAGAAGGCGTACGGCCGGCCCGTGATGTCCGGCTTCCACGCCACGTTCTCCGTCGGCGGTGTCCTCGCGGCGCTCGCCGGAGCGGGCGCGGCGAGCGCCGGCCTGAACCCGGCGACGGCCATGGTCGCCATGGGCGCCGTGGGGGTCGTGATCGCCCTGACCTCGGCACGTGCCCTGCTGTCCGCCGCTCCTCCTGCCGAGAGCCCGGGCTCCGCGGAGGAGACCGGGACGTCACCGGCCGTCGAAGGCCGCGGCACCACCGCGGGCCGGGTCTGGCTGCTGGCCGTCCTGGCGCTGATGGCCATGCTGTGCGAAGGCGCCGCCCACGACTGGAGCGTGCTGCACATGAAGGACGTCCTGGGCGCGCCCGCCGGCACGGCGGCCTTCGCGTACGGCACCTTCGCCGCGACCATGACCGTCGGCCGGCTGCTCGCCGACCGCTTCGTCACCCGGTTCGGTTCCCTGGCGATCCTGCGCCACGGCGCGGCCACGGCCGCCGTCGGCATCACCCTCGTGGCCCTGGGCCCGTGGATGTGGGCCGCGTTCACCGGCTGGGCGCTGTTCGGCCTGGGCCTGTCCGGCTGCGTCCCGCAGTTGTTCAGCGCGGCCGGGCACGCCGACCCCGCCGCCGCCGGGGCCAACGTCTCCCGCGTCGCCGGACTCGGCTACGTCGGCATGCTCGCCGGGCCCGCCGTGATCGGCTGGCTGACCCAGCTCGTGGCCCTCAACCACGCCTTCGTCCTGTTGACCCTGCTGTGCGTGACCACCGCCGTGGGCGCCCGCGTCCTGCGCACCGGATCCGACGGCACCCGCCGGCCCGGGACGGCAGTCGGCAGCCACTGACCGCTTGTGCGGCACGGTCCCTGACAACCGTGCCGCACAAGCCCTCGTCTCCCCGGTCACCAGGGCCGGGGAGGGAAGCCCTCGGCCGACCCAAGGAGCCCCCGATGTCCGAGTCCCCCGCACTGCCCGCCCGCGGCCGCGTCGGTGTCATGCTGCCCCGCGATCTCCCCGTCGGCGACGTGCTGCCCTGTGCCCGGCGCGCCGAGGAGCTGGGGTTCGACCAGATCTGGGTGGTGGAGGACCTCGGCTGGCGCGGCGGTGTCGCCCAGGCCGCCACGGTTCTGGCCGCCACGACGAACGTCACCGTCGGGATCGGCATCATGCCCGCAGGCGCCCGCAACGTGGGCTTCGCCGCGATGGAACTGGCCACCCTCGCCCAGCTCCACCCCGGCCGGCTCATCGCGGGGATCGGCCACGGCATGCCTGGCTGGATGCGCCAGGCCGGGTCCTGGCCCGCCAGCCCCCTGACGCTGATCAAGGAGTACGCGAGCGCGCTGCGGCTGCTCATCGCCGGTGAGCCGGGCCCCGGGAACGGCCGATACGTACGCTGCGAAGGCATCGTCCTCACCGAGATCCCGAGCATCGTCCCCCCGGTCGTCCTCGGTGTCCGCGGCCCCAAGTCGCAGGCGGCCGCGGGCGAGGTCGCCGACGGACTCCTCCTGGCCGAGCCCGCCACGCCCGCCTACATCACCGCCTCCCTGCGCAACCTGGGCCGCGACACCGCCGCGAACCCTCCGGAGATCGTCACCTACGACGCCGCCGCCGTCGACGACGACGAGGAGGCCGCCCTCGCCCGGGTCCGCCCCGCCCTGGAGACGGTCGGCGAGCCGGAGTGGGCCGCGCACATCGACCCCCTGCCCTTCGCCGCCGAACTGCGCGCCCACCGCGCCGCCGGCCCCGACGCCCGGCAGTTCGCCCGGACGATGCCCGCCGACTGGGTCCGTGAGTTGAGCATCGCCGGCACGCCCGCCCAGGCCCGCGCGGCGATCGACGCCCGCCACGCGGCGGGTGCGACCAGCGTCGTCCTCGCCCCGGCCGGCCCCGACGCCCTGGCCGCGCTCGACTCGCTCGCCCGCGCCCTGCCCCACCGGCACTGAACCGAACGCCCCGAGACCGCAAAGGAACGGACCCCCATGTCCACCGATCGCCGCCGCATCGTGCTCTTCGACCTCTTCGGGGTCATCGCCCGCCATCAACGCCCGGGCTCCCTGGAGAAGATGGCAGCCCGCAGCCACACCTCCCTCGACGCCTTCACCACGGCCTACTGGGCCCACCGCCCGCCCTACGACGCCGGCCGGCACACCGCGTCCGCGTACTGGACCGACGTACTGCACGCCCTGTCCCGCCCGGCCGACGCCGACACGATCGAGGAGCTGCGGCTCACCGACATCGACAGCTGGTCCCGGGTCGACGACCGCATGGTCAGCTACGTGCGGAACCTGCGCGACCGTGCCCGGGTCGCCCTGCTGTCCAACATCCCCGCGGACCACGCGGACGCCTTCCTCGCGGCCCAGTCCTGGCTGCACGACCTCGACCACGTCGCCTTCTCCGGCAAGATCGACGCGGCCAAGCCCGACCCCGCCGCCTTCCACCACTGCGTCACCGCCCTGCACGCCGCACCCGCCGACTTCCTCTTCGTCGACGACCGCGAGGAGAACGTCCGCGCGGCGCGAGCCGTCGGCATGGACGGCCACGTCTTCGACGGCCAGGAGGAACTCGCAGCCGTCATCGACGCGTGGCTGCCCGGGTCCGCCGGCCAGTGACTAGGCGGCGTCCTTCCATACCGTCATGTCCAGGCTCAGGAAGCCGAGTTCCGGCAGTGCCGTCGACTTCGTCTGGACGACGAGCAGCGCGATGTCCCCGGAGGGGTGCTTGACGCAGAACTCGGTGCCGGCCGCCACCGAGGCCAGCGTCCAGTCGTGGCGATCGGCGCCGCCGAGCAGGAGCCGGCACTCGTCGAGAGTGGCCCCGGACTTGCCGAAGAGCTGCAGGAACACGCTGTCCTCGCTCTCCAGCCGGCATCCGTCCGCCTTGCAGTCGAGGCGGATGTCTCCCTTGCGGTCCTCGCGCCAGAGCGGCTCCTCGAAGCTCAGCGAGGTCTTGGAGTTCAGCAGCACGGGGGCTTGAGTGAGCACTTGCGGAGATTCGGGCGCCGTCGGGGAGGGCTGTGACGCCTCCGGAGTCCGGTCGCCCGTTCCAGAGGTGTCGGCGTCGTCTCCCGAAGACCCTTCGGTCTCCCCCGGACCGGACGTCGCCGGCGCGCCCGCGACCCAGTCCCGGAACCGGCTCCCCGCGTCCGCGACCATCCATACGAAGCCCGTCAGCACCAGCGCCCCGGCCACCACGGCCGCGGCCGTGATCAGCGCGGTACGGCGTCTGCGGGCCGGTGGCGCCGGTCGCCCGTCCGGCCCCGTCCGCTGCGGCTGTGTGACGACCAACGGCCGTGTGTGCAGCATCCGGGTGGGGTCGGGCACGGGGGACGGAACCGTCACCTCCGGCCCCATGACGTCCCGCCAGACCGTCGGCCCCGCGCCCGCGTCGGCGTCCGCGCCCAGCCGCCGCCGGCACCACTCGACGACCTCGGTCAGGGTGGCGCGCTCCTCCGGGGCGGCGGCCAGGCACCGGGCGAACAGGGGGCGGAGCGGCTCGGGCAACACGGACAGGTCGGGTTCGTCGTGCACGATGCGGTACAGCACACCGACCGCGGAGCCCTCCCCGTACAGCGGCCGGCCCAGGGCGGCGAACGCCGCGGTCTGGCCCAGCGCGAAGACGTCGGTCGCGGTCGTGACCTCGCCCCCGGCCGCCTGCTCGGGAGCCATGAAGTGGGGCGTGCCGACGGTGGAGCCGGTGGCGGTGTGGGAGCTGAGGTCGGCGGCCAGCGAGATGCCGAAGTCGATCACCCGGGGCCCGTCGGCGGCCAGCAGCACGTTCGACGGCTTCAGGTCCCGGTGCACGATTCCCGCACCGTGGATGGCCTGGAGCGCCTCCGCCACCCCCGCCATCAGCCACAGCACGGCGGGCACCGGCAGGGGGCCGCGCCGGGCGACGGCCTCCGTCAGGGAGGGCCCGGGCACGTACAGCGTGGCCAGCCAGGGCGGTACGCCGTCGGTGTCGGCGTCGATCAACTCGGCGGTGTACGCGCCCCGGACCCGTCGCGCCGCCTCCACCTCCCGGCGGAACCGTCGCCGGAAGTCCGGGTCGTCGGCCAGCTCCGGCCGTACCACCTTGATCGCCACCGGCCGGCCGCCCTGCGTGTGCGACAGATAGACCCGGCCCATGCCACCCGCGCCGAGCCGGGCGGCGAGACGGTATCCGGCCACCACGGACGGATCGTCCGCCTGGAGTGGCTGGAACATCTCGGTCGCGTTGCTCATCGGCCCGCTTCCCCCCTCATCCCCTTGTTCCCCTCAATCCCCTGAACCCGGGTCAACCACAAGTTGACCGAGGCAGAAGCCTAAGCGGAATTCGGATGCGGAAGGCCACGACCACCTGGGAAGCTCCCGGTCCATGGCCGCACGACGTGTGAAACCCAGCCTCTACATCTCCGTGGACATCGAGGCCGACGGCCCGATCCCGGGTCCGTACTCGATGCTGAGCCTCGGCGCGGCGGTCGCCGGTGTGCAGGACGCCGACGGATTCACCGCCGCGGACCCGGAGCGCCACACCTTCTACCGTGAACTGCGCCCGATCAGCGAGGAGTTCGTGCCGGAGGCGCTGGCCGTCAGCGGGCTGGACCGGGAGCGCCTCGGCCGGGAGGGCCTCGACCCCGCCTTGGCGCTGGTCCAGTTCACCCGCTGGGTGCGTGAGGTCGGCGACGGCGCGCAGCCGGTGATGTGCGGCTATCCGGCGTCGTACGACTGGACGTTCCTGTACTGGTACCTGATCCGCTTCACCGGGGCGAGCCCCTTCGGGCACTCCGGCTGCCTGGACATGAAGACGTTGTACGCCGCCAAGGCCGGGCTGCCGCTGCGGGCCGTGGCCAAGGGCACGATGCCGCGCGAACTGCTGTCGAGGCGCCGTCACACGCACCATGCGCTGGACGACGCCGTCGAGCAGGCCGAGTTGTTCGCCCACCTCATGGAGTGGCGGGGGCCCGGGACGTCGTCCCGGTGATCTCCTCTCCGGCCTCCATCGGGTGGGTCACGTCATGGGCGTCGCGGCCGCCGTTGCCCAGGTGGTTGAAGACCAGGTTCAGCAGGACCGCGGCGACGCAGCCCGTCGAGATGCCGGAGTCGAGGACGATCCGTGCCGTCTCCGGGAAGGCGTGGTAGAACTCCGGCGCCGTGATCGGGACGATGCCGACGGCGAGCGAGACGGCGACGATCAGGACGTTGTTGTCCTTGTCGAGGCCGGCCCGCACAAGGGTCTGGATGCCGCTCGCGGCGACCGAGCCGAAGAGGACGACGCCCGCGCCGCCGAGCACCGGACGCGGTACGACCGCGATCAGCGAGGCCGCCATCGGGCACAGGCCCATCAGCACCAGGAAGCCGCCGCCCACGGCGACGACGTACCGGCTGCGGATCTTCGTCATCGCGACCAGGCCGATGTTCTGCGCGAAGGCGCTGCACATGAAGCCGTTGAACAGCGGGCTGATCGCCGAGCCGAGGGTGTCGGCGCGCAGGCCAGCCGCGATGGTCTTCTCGTCGGCCGGGCGGTCGACGATCTCGCCCAGGGCCAGCATGTCGGCCGTCGACTCGGTCATCGACACCACCATCACCACGCACAGCGAGACGATCGCGGCGAGCTGGAACTGCGGGGCACCGAAGTGGAACGGGGTCGGGAAGCCGATGACGTCCGCGTCGGCCACCGGGCCGAAGTCCGTGACGCCGAACGGGATCGCGAGCAGTGTGCCCACGACCAGGCCGAGGAGTACGGCGATCTGCTTGACGAAGCCCGTGGTGAAGCGGCGCAGGAGCAGCACGATCAGCAGGGTTCCGCCGGCCAGGCCCAGGTTCGTCGCCGAGCCGTAGTCGTGCGCGGCCGGGTCGGGGCCCTGCGCCCAGCCGAAGGCGACCGGCAGCAGGGAGATGCCGATCAGCGTGATGACCGTGCCCGTCACCACCGGTGGGAAGAAGCGCACCGCCTTGCTGAAGAAGGGGGCGGCGAGGAAGCCGAGGAGGCCGGCGACGATGACCGCGCCGAAGATGATCGGCAGGGCGTCGGACTTGTCCTGGGTGGAGGCGACGATCGCGGTCATGGGGGCGACGCCGGCGAAGGTGACGCCGTTGACGAACGGCAGCCGGGCACCGATCTTCCAGATGCCGAGGGTCTGCAGGAAGGTGGCGAGGCCCGCGGTGAACAGGCAGGCGCCGGTGAGGAAGGTCAGGTCGGTCGGGGAGAGGCCTATGGCCGCGCCGACGATCAGGGGTGGGGCGACGACTCCCGCGTACATGGCGGCCACATGCTGCAGGCCGGTGGTCGCCATTTTCAGGGCGGGGAGTTTCTCGTCGACGGGATGAACGGACTGAGCGGACACTGGCTCTCCTCCGGTCGGTTGCACGTCGGCTCTGACGTGGGGTTCAAGGAGGTGGTGCATACGGTCGTGCGGGACCGGGGACGGTCCGTCCTGGGGGAAACGGTGACCGTTCCGGGGCGCGCGCGTTCACGCGCGCCCCGGAGACGGCCGCCATGGACCCCGCTCGGGTCCACGGCCACCGGTCGGGAGCCGTCCCTCCCGACCGGAGATCTTGGGCCGGTCAGTCCTGCCCGGCGATCCGCGCCAGCCGCCGTGCCTCGTCCCGCGTCGAGCGGGCGACGGCGTCCTCGTCGACCGTGAGGAGCCGTCCGTGCTCCACGATCTGCCGGCCGTCGACGAACGACGCCGTGACCGGGGCCGCGGCGCCGAAGACCAGCGCGGTCACCGGGTCGGCGATGGAGGCGTGGGCGAGGGTGTCCAGCTTCCACAGCACGAGGTCGGCCAGCTTGCCCGGCTCCAGCGAGCCGATCTCGGCGGCGCGGCCGAGGACCTGGGCGCCGCCGTAGGTGCCGAGCCGCAGCGCCTGGCGGGCGTTCAGGGCGGCCTCGCGGTGGGCGCCGAGGCGGTTGATGAGGAGCGCGTTGCGCAGTTCGGTGTGCAGTTCGCCGGACTCGTTGGAGGCGGTGCCGTCGACGCCGAGGCCGACCGGGATGCCGGCCGCGAGCATGTCGGGGACGCGGGCGATACCGGCGGCGAGGCGGGCGTTGGAGGAGGGGCAGTGGGCGACGCCGGTCTTCGTGCGGGCGAAGGCGGCGATGTCGGAGTCGTTCATGTGGACGCAGTGCGCCATCCACACGTCCTCGCCGAGCCAGCCGGTGGACTCGAAGTAGTCGGTCGGGCCCATGCCGAACAGCTCGTGGCAGAACTTCTCCTCCTCCACGGTCTCCGAACCGTGGGTGTGCATGCGCACGCCGAGGCGGCGGGCCAGCTCGGCGCCCTGCCGGAGGAGCTCGGTGGAGATGGAGAAGGGGGAGCAGGGGGCGACGGCGACCTGGGTCATCGCGTCGAAGGAGGCGTCGTGGTGCTGCCTGACGGTCTCCTCGGTCCCGGCGAGCGCGTCTTCGAGGGTCTCGACGGCGAAGTCCGGCGGCAGTCCGCCGTCCTTCTCGCTGCGGTCCATGGAGCCGCGGGCGAGCGTGAAGCGGACGCCCATGTCACGGGCGGCGCCGATGATGGCGCCGGAGAGGTCGCCGGAGCCCTTCGGGTGGACGTAGTGGTGGTCCATGGCGGTGGTCACGCCACCGCGGGCCATCATCGCCAGCGAGCCCTGCGCGGCCGCGCGCACCATCGGCTCGTCGATGCGCGCCCAGGTCGGGTAGAGGGCGACCAGCCAGTCGAAGAGGTTGTGGTCCGTGGCCAGACCCCGGGTGATCCACTGGTAGAAGTGGTGGTGGGTGTTGACCAGGCCGGGGGTGACCAGGTGCCCGGTGGCGTCGATACGGCGTACGACGTTTTCCAGGCCCTCGGGGGCCTTGCCGGCGCCGAGCGACTCGATGCGGTTGTCCGCGATGACGAGATGGCCCGTGGCGTGCTCGGTGTCCTGCGCGTCCACGGTCGCGATCGAACAGTTCTCGATGACGATGCGCTGGGGTGCTGCCATGGTTCGCCCCTTTTTCACGGTGTTGTGCTCAACGGAGAGGGCACGGCAGGACCCGGGAGTTTGAGTGCCGTGACCGGGGAGGCGGGTTCCCCGGTCACGGGTGCCGAGAGGGGATGGATCAGAGGTTGGTGAGGTCCGTCGGGATCCTCGCCTCGCAGCCGTCCCGCAGGATGGTGGCCTCGATCAGGCCGTAGGGGCGGTCGGCGGCGAAGTACACCTCGTTGTCGTTCTTCAGCCCGAAGGGCTCCAGGTCGACGAGGAAGTGGTGCTTGTTCGGCAGCGAGAAGCGGACCTCGTCGATCTCGCTTCGGTTGTTGATGATCCGCGAACCCATCTGGTACAGCGTCTGCTGGAGGGAGAGCGAGTACGTCTCGGCGAAGGCCTGGAGCATGTGCTTCTTGGTCTGCTCGTAGGACTTCTCCCAGTTGGGCATCCGCTGCTCGTCGTCGGTCCAGTTGAACCGCCAGCGGCCGGAGACCTGGGTGGCCAGGATGCGGTCGTAGGCCTCCTTGAGCGTCGTGTACTTGTCCTTGACGTAGCCCCAGAACTCGGAGTTGGTCGAGTTCATCACGACGAGGTCCTTCAGGCCCGAGACGACCTCCCACTTCTCACCGTCGTAGGTGATCTGCGTGAGCCGGGTCTCCTGGCCCTTGCGGACGAAGGAGTGCTTGACCTCGTCGGCGCCGATGAACTGCGAGTTGGCGTCGGAGGCCTCGATCCGCTCCCAGGCGTACTCCTCGATCCGGATCCGGGCCTGGTGGATCGGCTCCTGCGAGCTGACGAAGTGACGGGCGAGGTGGATGCCGAACTGCTCGGCGGACTCGATGCCGTACTCCTTGGCGAACGCGTACACCGTGTTCTTGGTGGTGTCGGTCGGCAGGACGTTGGCGTTGGAGCCGGAATAGTGGACCTCCTCCATGTCGCCGGAGAGGGCGACCGAGACGTTCAGGTCCTTGATGTGGTGGGTGGCGCCGTCCCGCGTGATCTTTACGACTCGGTTCTCGGCCTTGCCGTACTGGTTCTGTCCCAGGATCGTGGGCATGTCTGCTAGCTCCCTCGGTAAACGGAGTAGCCGAACGGGTTGAGCAGCAGCGGTACGTGGTAGTGCTCCCCGGGTACCACGGCGAAGGTGATCGCCACCTCGGGGAAGAACACGGCACCGCTGTCCCGATTCGCGGGGGCGTCCTGCTGCGCATCGGCTTGCTTCTTCTCGAAATACGGCTCGACGGCGAAGTCGAGCCGTACGTGTGTGGTCCCCTCCGGCAGCGCCGGGAGGTCCTTGCACCGCCCGTCCGCGTCGGTCGCGGAGCCGCCGAGCCTCTGCCAGTCCGCGTCCCGGCCCGAGCGGGCGGAGAGCTGTACGGCGACGGCCTCGGCGGGGCGGCCGACGCTGGTGTCCAGGATGTGGGTGGACACGGAGGCGGTGGTGCTGGTGCTCATGGTCAGGCGTCCTCTTCGGTCTTCCTCGGAGATCGGTCTTCCTCGGAGATCGGTCTTCCTCGAAGACCGGTTTTCGTCGAAGATCAGTCTTCGTCGACGAGCCGGGCGAGCCGGATACGGTTGATCTTGCCCAGCTCGGTGCGGACGATCTCCCGCTCCTGCTCCGGCGAGTTGCCGATCCGCTCCTTGACCGCGTCGCGCATCTGCTCGCCGGTCCGGCCGGTGGCGCAGATCAGGAAGACATGGCCGAACCGGTCCTGGTAGGCCAGGTTGAGTTCGAGCATCTCCTCCTTGAGCTCCTCGGAGGCGCCGGCCATGCCGCGCTGCTCCCGGGCGGAGGTCGGGTCGCCCGGCTTGGGGCGGCCGATCGGCGGGTGCCCGGCCATGGCCTCGGCGAGGTCCTCGGCGGTCAGCTCGGCCATGGCGGCGTCACTGGCCTCGTAGAGGTCGTCGGCCGTGGCGTAGGGACGGGCGGCGAGCAGCCGCTTCGCCCAGGCCGTGGAGGCGCACGCCTCGTGGAGCGCGGCGAACGCCGCGTGCTCCTCCAGGGCGTTGAACCGGGCCAGGCCCGGGGGCGTGGATTTCGACGTCACGGGAGCCTCCGTGGCCGCGCAGGGCCTTCGTACTGAACGGGCGTGCCGATAGCTAACGCCCTACGACGACGAGACGTCAACACTTTGTTGAAAATTCGCGGTGCCGAAACCGGGCGGATCTCCCGCCGCACCGCTTCAGGCGTTCTTGTCCCGGTTCAGATAGTTGTAGACCGTGAAGCGGCTCACCCCGAGCGCGCTCGCCACGGTCTCCACGCCGTGCCGCACGGAGAAGGCGCCCCGCGCCTCCAGTATCCGCACGACCTCCTGCTTGGCCTTGCGGTCCAGGTCGGCGAGCGGCCTGCCCTTCCTGCGCTCCATGGCGGCCAGGATGTGATCGAGGGAGTCGGCGAGCTGGGGCAGACGTACGGCGACGACGTCGGCGCCCGCCCAGGAGAGCACGACGTCCTCGGGGCCGGCCTCGTCGGGCGGGAGTATCTCGCCGCCCATGGCGTCGACCAGCGGCTTCACGGCCGCGATGAAGGGCTCGTCCCCGGCGCCGGTCACTGATCGCCCTCCCCGACCACGTTGAGCTGGAGGGAGATCCGGGTGGCCCCGGCCTCCAGACTTCTGCGCAGCAGGGCGTCCACGGCGGTGAGCACGGTGTCGGCACCGCCCTCCGCCGTGTTGCCGAACGGACCGACGTCGACCGCGTCGAGCGCGGCCGCCTCGATGACCTCGCGGGCGGCCAGCGCGTGCGCGGGCGCCTCGTCGAGATCGAAGGGCTCGGTCGTGAACTCCACTCTCAATCGCACGCGGTCAACCTAACGCGCGGTACCGCCTTCCGCCGAGCCCTCTTGACAAGCCGGGACACACAACGGCAATCTTCCAGTACGTAGAAAGTAACTTCCGCAATACGGAATCTCGACACGGAAGGGAGCGCCGGTGATGCCAGGTTTTGAATCGAGCACAGCCGCAGAGCAGCGCTTCAACGTCAACCTGTCGATCCTCTTCACGGAACTCCCGCTCCTGGAGCGTCCCGCGGCCGCCGCCGCGGCCGGCTTCACCGCGGTCGAGCTGTGGTGGCCCTGGGTCGACTCCCCCACCCCCGAGCAGTCCGAGCTCGACGCCCTGAGGAAGGCCATCCAGGACGCGGGCGTCCAGCTCACCGGGCTGAACTTCTACGCCGGCCGGCTGCCGGGGCCCGACCGCGGCGCCCTGTCGGTACCGGGCGAGGAATCGGAGAAGTTCCGCGCCAACATCGACGTGGTGGCGGACTTCGCCCAGTCGCTCGGCTGCAAGGCGCTCAACGCCCTGTACGGCAACCGCGTCGAGGGCGTGGACCCGGCCGAGCAGGACGCGCTCGCGCTGGAGAACCTGGTCCTCGCGGCCCGGGCGGCCGACCGCATCGGCGCGATCCTGCTGATCGAGACGCTGAACAAGCCGGAGTCGCCGCTGTACCCGCTGGTGAGCGCCCCGGCCGGCGTCGGCATCGTCGACAAGGTCAACGAGGCGACGGGCCTTGGCAACGCGAAGTTCCTCATGGACCTGTACCACCTGTCCATGAACGGCGAGGACCTGCCGGCGGTGATCGAGCAGTACGCCGCGAAGACCGGCCATGTGCAGATCGCCGACAACCCGGGCCGTGGCGCGCCCGGCACGGGGGCGCTGCCGCTGGAGGACCTGTTGGACCAGCTGAAGAAGGCGGGCTACGAGGGCTGGGTCGGCCTGGAGTACAAGCCGGGCGACCGTCCGAGCGCGGAGGCCTTCGGCTGGCTGCCTGCCGAGCAGCGCGCCGCCCGCTGACGGCACCGCCTCCGGCGGGCTGCCGCCCCCGGACCCCCGCTTCGGCCCTTCGGGCCTCGTCCTCAAACGCCGGACGGGCCGACAGAAGCAGTCCGGCGTCAATTCGTAGACGCACCACAGCAGTTCAGAGAGGTACCCCCATCATGAGCAACCTCCCCAAGATCGCATGGATAGGCCTCGGCATCATGGGCTCCCCCATGTCCGAGAACCTGATCAAGGCGGGCTACCAGGTCACCGGCTTCACGCTGGAGCAGGACAAGCTGGACCGGCTGGCCGCCGCCGGCGGTACGGCCGCCGCCTCGATCGCCGAGGCCGTGAAGGACGCCGACGTCGTCATCACGATGGTGCCGGCCTCCCCGCAGGTCGAGGCCATCTCCTACGGCCCCGACGGCATCCTGGAGAACGCGAGGTCCGGGGCGCTGCTGATCGACATGTCCTCGATCACCCCGCAGACCTCGGTCGACCTGGCGAAGGCCGCCAAGGACAAGGGCATCCGCGTGCTGGACGCCCCCGTGTCCGGCGGTGAGGCCGGTGCCATCGAGGCCGTACTGTCGATCATGGTCGGTGGCGAGCAGGCCGACTTCGACGCCGCGAAGCCGATCCTCGAAGCGCTCGGCAAGACCATCGTGCTGTGCGGTCCGCACGGCTCGGGTCAGACCGTGAAGGCGGCCAACCAGCTGATCGTCGCCGTGAACATCCAGGCGTGCGCCGAGGCAGTGGTCTTCCTGGAGAAGTCCGGCGTGGACCTGACGGCCGCCCTGGACGTCCTCAACGGCGGCCTGGCCGGCTCGACCGTGCTGACGCGGAAGAAGGACAACTTCCTCAACCGCGACTTCAAGCCCGGCTTCCGCATCGACCTGCACCACAAGGACATGGGCATCGTCACGGACGCCGCCCGCAACGTCGGCGCCGCCCTTCCGGTCGGTGCCGTGGTCGCCCAGCTGGTCGCGGCCCTGCGCGCGCAGGGCGACGGCGGACTGGACCACTCGGCCCTGCTGCGGGCCGTGGAGCGCCTCTCCGGCGCCCAGGTCTGACCTGGTTCGACCGACCAGGTCCGACCCCACCCTGAGACTTCCGGGCGGCGCCTTCGCTGACACCTGTCCTGTCGCGCCCAGGCGGGGACGCCGCCCGGAATCAACCGCTGCAAACAACTTCAACAAACTGTTGACGTTCAGATTCCCTCACTTCTAGGCTCCACCAAGCGGAAAGAGTTTTCCGCTGCCACCAGCACGGAAGTGCCACCGCACGGAAGGTCCACGATGTCGAAGCGCGTGCTCACGACCGAGGCCGGCGCCCCGGTCGCCGACAACCAGAACTCCGCCTCCGCCGGCGTCGGCGGCCCGCTCCTCCTCCAGGACCAGCACCTGCTGGAGAAGCTGGCGCGCTTCAACCGCGAGCGCATCCCGGAGCGCGTGGTGCACGCCCGGGGCTCGGGCGCGTACGGCCACTTCGAGGTGACCGACGACGTCACCGGCTTCACCCACGCCGACTTCCTGAGCGCGGTGGGCAAGCGGACCGAGGTGTTCCTGCGTTTCTCGACCGTGGCCGACAGCCTCGGCGGCGCGGACGCGGTGCGTGACCCGCGCGGATTCGCGGTCAAGTTCTATACGGCGGAGGGCAATTACGACCTCGTCGGGAACAACACCCCGGTGTTCTTCATCAAGGACCCGATCAAGTTCCCCGACTTCATCCACTCGCAGAAGCGCGACCCGTTCACGGGCCGTCAGGAGCCGGACAATGTCTGGGACTTCTGGGCGCACGCCCCCGAGGCCACGCACCAGGTGACCTGGCTGATGGGCGACCGCGGCATCCCGGCGTCGTACCGCCACATGAACGGCTACGGCTCGCACACCTATCAGTGGACCAACGCCGACGGCGAGGCCTTCTTCGTCAAGTACCACTTCAAGACCAACCAGGGCGTCCGCTGCCTGAGCGCCGAGCAGGGTGCCGAGCTCGCGGGCAAGGACCCCAACTCCCACCAGACGGACCTGCTGCAGGCCATCGAGCGGGGCGTGCACCCGTCCTGGACGCTGTACGTCCAGCTCATGCCGGCGGCCGAGGCGGCCGACTACCGCTTCAACCCGTTCGACCTCACCAAGGTCTGGCCGCACAAGGACTACCCGCTGCAGCGCGTGGGCCGGCTGGTCCTGGACCGCAACCCGGACAACGTCTTCGCCGAGGTCGAGCAGGCCGCGTTCTCCCCGAACAACTTCGTCTCCGGCATCGGCCCCTCCCCCGACAAGATGCTCCAGGGCCGCCTGTTCGCGTACGCGGACGCGCACCGCTACCGCCTGGGCGTCAACCACACCCAGCTGGCGGTGAACGCCCCCAAGGCGACCACGGCCCAGAACTACGGCCGGGACGGCCTCATGGCGACCAACTCCCAGGGCCGCGGCGCGAAGAACTACGAGCCGAACTCCTACGACGGCCCGGTGGAGACCGGCCGCCCCCTGTCGGCCCCGCTCGCGGTGACCGGCCACGCCGGCACCCACGAGGCCCCGCTGCACACCAAGGACGACGACTTCTTCCAGGCCGGCGAGCTGTACCGCCTGATGTCCGCCGAGGAGAAGTCCCGTCTCATCGCGAACATCGCCGGCGGCCTGTCCCAGGTCTCCCGCGACGACGTGATCGAGAAGAACCTGGCCCACTTCCACGCCGCCGACCCCGAGTACGGCAAGCGCGTGGAGGAGGCGGTCCGCGCCCTGCGCGAGGACTGAACCCCCAGGCTGCGTCCGTCTCCTGACGGGAGGTCAGAAGCCGGACGCACCGCCCGCGCCACACCGCCGATCGACCCGGATGAGGGGTGGTCGACCGGTGAGGGGGCGCGGGCGACGTGAGGACCGCGGCGGCGTGCGAGCCAGTGCGGTGGTGAAGGTCCGGGCCTCCTTCTCGACCAGAGGGAAGGAGCCCCCCGTTCCGTCGTCGCCGCCGCGGTCCCTAGGTCGTGTCCGCAAAGTCCCGTCGTCCGCCCGGAGGGCGGGCCTCGCGGCGTCTGGTGCGTGCTCTCGGCGTGCCGCGCGGAAGCCCTCGTACTGGTTGTACGTGGGCTTTCGCGCGGTGCGGCGAGAGCACGTGCCAGGCGTCGCGGGGCAGGCGGGACTTTGCGGACACGACCTAGCCCGACCGGGCCCCCAGACCCCGTCCGGCGGCGCGAATGTCCTGTCGCGCCCAGCCTCGCACCGTCGGACGGCCACAACCGCATACCTCACCGGCTGAAGAGCGCCGGGTACGGACGGTCCCCGTACCCGGCGCTCTTCGGCGTCCGGGGTGCGCGAGCGGGCCGTCCGCAGGACGCTGGGGGCATGGCAGCACATCCGACCGAACATCCGCACGTGGTGGTCCACCCGCCCGCGCTGGACGGCTCACGCCGGGTCACCGAGGGCGACGAGACCCTCGGCGTCGCCACGCACGTGGACGACGTCAGCGAGATCCTGCGCCTGGCCGACCTGTACGTCACCGACGTGGCGGCGAGCGACCTCATCGACTGGCAGGGCGGCGGCCCCGACGACTGGCCGGGACTGTCCGAGCACCACGATTCGCCGTGAGCGCGCACGCACTTCTGGCGACGTAGGCCTCCTACGCAAACCTCAAATCAACCTCTGAACCTCGTTCAAGGGGCTTCAACCACCGCCCTGTGCGGGCACATTCTCGTCACACGAGGCCCGCCGACACGGGGGCGGCGGGCCTCGTGTGACGAGAATGTGCCCGCACAGGGC